>RXJC01000135.1:0-3184 GCA_003963435.1 Bradyrhizobiaceae bacterium
GGAGCGCGATGCGAAGCGCGAGGCGCTTGTCGTCGAGCCGGTCGAGCACCATGTGAACGACGCAGGCATAGGGCGTGGCGGCGACGTCAGCGGCACTCTTGCTCGCAGCGGCCTTGGTGGCAAGGCGCGCCAATTGCCAGGACGTCGTAAGGCGCCTCGCCACCAGCGCCAGCGCGAACGGCAGTGCGTCGGGATGAGTCTTCCTGAAGGCGTCGAGTTGCGCGGTGATCTGGGCGACCCGGCCGTCGTCGAACTTCGCGATCTTCTCGGGCAGCTTTTCGTTGAACTTCGCCAGCGCATCGCCGGCGCGCAGCACTTGCAGCATCTTCTTGACGTCGTCGAAAGCGCTGCGTGAGGCCGTGTATTGCGCGAGCTTGCCGCGCGCGAACTCGGTGCTCTCCACCGATGCGAAGGTGCTCTCGAGGACCTTGACGACCTTGGTCTGGAAGGTCGACGCGATCTTCAGGACTTCCTTCGGGTTGTTGGCGGCGACCTGGTCGTTGATCGCCTTGATGTAGTCGCGTGCCATGGTCGGCAGCAGGTCGCGGCAGATCCATTCCCAGATCGGGGTGAGCGTGTTGCGCGAGATCCGTCCCATATTGGCGTGCTCGGGCGCGCCGTCGATCAGCAGCAGCTCGAGCGGCGCGAAGAAGTAGCGCGAAGGGCTGGTGGCGCGG
The DNA here is from genome assembly GCA_003963435.1 of Bradyrhizobiaceae bacterium. GTDB lineage: Bacteria > Pseudomonadota > Alphaproteobacteria > Rhizobiales > Xanthobacteraceae > Bradyrhizobium. Next base: position 678 of record RXJC01000135.1, read on the forward strand.
GCCTGGGTCGATCCGTCCTTGCGGAACTCGGCGCGCAAGCGAGACTGGATCTCGGCCGAACCCGGCATGTCGATGCCGCACAGCTCGAGCCGCTCGAGTTCGCTGAGCAGACAGCTGCGCGACAGCGGCGTCAGCCTCTGCAAGAATTCCGATAGCCGATCGATCTCGTCCATGGCACGCAATCTTTCGCAGCGTTTCCCGCGGGCGTGCGGGGCCAATGCGTGGAGGCATTTGCGCGCTCTCAACCTCCTGAGAGAAGCAAGTCGCCGTTAATTATTCCGTAAAATCCGGGGGCGGCGTGCCGGCGCCAGGCAATTTGGGCCTGTTTGCCCCGGATTTCAGCGGGGAATTCAACCTTTGCGGGGGTGGGCGCGGAGACGCACAAGCACAAATTGTGCCGATGTCTTCAATTTAGCGCAAAGCTGTCAAAATCACCGTAGTCTTACGGAGCAAAAAGTTAACCACAGATGGCTCCGGGTTCCGCTAAATGAGTGACATGGGGTCACAGAATGATACGGCCACTGATTCGCGGCCGTCGGAATGGTACGAAAGCAGCGCCGCTCCCACTGAAGAGCTCGATTTCGTCCGCCTGAGCGCCGCCCGGGCCAAGGCGGCCGATGAAATGGCCGCTGCCATCGCCCGCGAGCTCAATGGCCCCCTGACTGCGCTGCTGCTCTACATGGGCGAGATCAAGCATCACAGCGATCAGCTCGCGCCCGCGACCGGCGATCGTGCCTATTTGCAGCGCGTGGTCGAAAACGCGCTGGCCCAAACCGAGCGCGTCTGCGGTCTGGTCAAGCAGCTTGCCGGCCCTCACAAGGCCGCCTCGCCGATCCCGGCCGCCGCCGAGGATGCGGCTGCGAAGGCCGCCCGCGCGCAAGCGGCCCAACGCGTGCCGAGCGCCGAACTGCCCGGCCCTTCGGGCCAGAAGCGCCTGACCAAGCGCGAGCGTGAGGTGCTGAGGCTGATCAGCGAAGGTTACTCGAACAAGCAGGGCGCGCTGCGGATGCAGATCAGTCCGCGCACGTTCGAGAGTCATCGTGCCGAGGCGATGCGCAAGCTCGGTGCGCGCAACACCGCGGACCTCGTCCGCGCGGCATTGCTGCATTCAATCGACTGAGGGGGCGGCGCCGCCGGTGACGGCGCGGGCTCGCGAAACCCGGTCGCGCTCAGAAATAATCTTCGGCGAAGGGGCGCGCGCGCGAGGCGGGACGCAACGGCTTGACGTCTTCCTTGGGCCCGTTCGGGATGATCGTGATGGTCCAGCGGGGCGGCATGCTCGATTCCTGCTCCAGCACGGAACGCACAAAGCCGGTCACCGTGGAGTCGCCAGCCTTCACCGTCGCCATCCGGCCGTTGAACTGGGCGATGCGGAAGCGGCGAACCTCTTTCTGGTCCGCGGTCTCGTAGGTGAACATGGAAAACCCTCCTGGTTTTCCGGGACTATCGCCACCTATGATTAGCCATCTCTAAACATCGCACGCCGTAGAAGTACGGCGGGAATGTACGCGCCGATGGTCAGCGCGGCGGCTCCTGCGCGCGCGCGGCGGCATAGGCGGCGTCCATCAGGTCCAGCAGATCGTGGAATTCGACGTCGCCGAGCCTCTCTGCAGACTTCTCCAGCGTGAGTGCCTGCGCCGCGAGCCTGACATAGCCGAACGTCCCGGCCGCGCTCTTCAGCGAATGCGCTTCGCGCGCGATCCTGGCGTGAGCTTGAGCGGGTGAGAGCGTGCGGAACAGCTGCAGGCGGGCGCAGGTCTCGCTCCAGAACACCTCACGCACTTCACAGGCGCCGTCCTCGCCGATCTCGCGCACCAGCGCCTCATAGGCGCGCGGCTCGCGCGCGGGTTCGGCATCGGGCGCTTTCTGCGCGGGCGTGACGGTGACTTCAAACATGGCCTTGCCTTGATCACGGGGCGTTGTCGCGCGGCGCGGTCCGGCGCGAGGTCTCGTCGCGTGTCTACGGCATCTGAATTTCAGTTCCGGTAGCGGGACGTGAGGTGTTTGCAGGCCGGCATTAGCCGGCGGTTTACCATGCGACCGCGGCCGTCAGCGCGCGCCGAGCAGGCGGTCGTACTGGGCCTTCACGGTGGCATAGCATTCGCACGCCGTCTGGCGCAGGCCGTCGAGGTTGAGGATCTGGATGTGTCCGCGGCTGTAATGGATGAAATTGGCCTGTTGCAGGGTGTTGGCGACCAGCGACACGCTGTTGCGCCGGGCTCCGATCATCTGCGCCATCGTCTCCTGGGTCAGCAGCAGGCGGTAGTCGCCGGACAGATCATGGGTGTGCAACAGGCAGCGCGACAGCCGCGCCTCCACCGGATGGGCGGCGTTGCAGCCGGCGGTCTGCTGAACCTGGGCGTAGACCGCGAGCCCGTGCCGCGTCAGCGAGGTGCGCAGAGTGCTGCTCTGGTCGGCGGCGATCCGCAGCCGGTCGAGATCCATCACCGACGCAAGGCCCGGAACCAGCACGATGGCGGTGTTCAACGCGCAGGCGTCGCCCATGG
>RXJC01000135.1:3234-4959 GCA_003963435.1 Bradyrhizobiaceae bacterium
CCATGGTCGAAAGCGCCCCGAGCAGGCTGTCGCGGCCGATCATGGCGACCTGAACATGCTCGCCCTTGGCGAGCTTCACGACCAGTGAGATGACGCCGCGGTGGGGAAAATAGGCGCGCTTCAGCGTCTCGCCGGTCTCGACCAGCAGCGCGTCATGGGGCAGATCGACAGTTCGCAGATGCGGGCGGATCAATTCATAATCGTCTGCCGACAGCGTGGATAGGAAACCATTGGATGAGCGCACCATCGTTTCCAAAGCTGCCTCCCGTTTCCCGTATCGCGATACGGCAAGTCACGTTCCGCGCGGATAGGTTCCATCATGTTCCGGCCGGGATAAATTGGCAATTGGGACAAGATGTCCGCCCCGACGATCGTTGCGAGCATGCTGCATTCACACCGGCACACGACTGACGGCGCGAGCCATCGTCACGACACGGCTCCCACCAGGCGGAGCTGGTGGGCCTTCACCGCCGCATAGCACTCGCAGGACGTCGTCTGCAGCGTCTGCTGATCGACGATTTCGATCTGGCCTCGGCTGTAATGAATGATGCCGGCCTGCTGGAGCGCATGCGCCACCAGCGAAACGGCATTGCGCCTTACGCCGATCATCTGCGCCAGCGCCTCCTGGGTCAGCGGCAGGATTTCACCGTCGGACAGGTCGCGCGCGCGCAAGAGCCAACGCGCGAGCCGCGCCTCCACCGGGTGGTGCGTGTTGCAGACCAGCGACTGCTGGGCATGCGCGAGCAGGGACTGCTCGTGGCGGATCATCAGCTTGCGAAACCGCGCGCTGGCGGCAGCAACCGCACGGAAAGCCGCGATTTCAAGCACGGAAGCGGTGCCGGGGAATAGCACGACTGCATCCGCGGGCGCGATGCCGTCGGCCAGCGCGGCGCCGCCGCCGACGACGCTGTCGCGGCCCAGCATCGCAACCTCGATCATCTGTCCTTCGGACAGGCCCACCGTGATCGATACTGCTCCGCCATGCGGGAAGTGGACATGTCTCAGCGCGGCACCCGCTTCACCCAAGACAGACTTCTTGACCATCTCGACCGTCGCGAGATGCGGACGCAGCAGATCGAAATCCAGCGCGTCGAGCAATTGCAGCAGCTGATTGGGCGGACGGCCGCTCGTGGTCATGCAGTCAATCCGGGTTCGATGGACAATCGGCGCGGCCCGTTCGTCGTTCAGTTGCACGGCGAACAAATACTATTGTAAAGGTTGTGGGTTCGTCCATATACCCGTTAGAGGGCAGACAGCCTGCCGCATTTGCGGCGGAAATAAGAACGGCGCGCTGATTCGCCCATGAGTGGGCGCGTCTCCTGCAAGGGCATGCAGGACAAAGCGGTAAGGGGCCTTCTTCATGAGCCGGAAGCGTTGCATCCGCACTGCCGTCGGACGCCGGTCGAACCGCATCGCCTCGCCGGTGGGACGAGCGCTTGCAGCGCTTCGACATTGCCTTGAACTTCGGCGCCGGAGGATCGCGGATCTCATCTCCGTCGCGGCGGCTTTCCTCGATCCACCAAGGACGTTTGCAACCATTCCTCTCTAGACCGACAGCAAAGGAGCAAGGCGTGCCCCACGGTTCAATTATTGAATCGCCGAATCGGGAAGCTTCTACGGGGACAGAAAGTCTACGCCATATTCTCGTTGTCGACGACGACCCGATGGTGTGCATGGCCATCGAGATCTATCTTCAACGCAACAATTTTCGAGTGACGATTGCCG
>RXJC01000603.1 GCA_003963435.1 Bradyrhizobiaceae bacterium
TCCATCTCTTCCTTTTACATCCGAGGAGTTCGGTCGGCTGATTCGCAGCGGCCGGCATGAGGACATGAAGCTGCTGGCCGAGGGGCTGGCCTGCCGGTCGATCCCGCGCCGCGCCAGTTATCGCGCGACCCATTAGGGTGCGTTCGAGACGGGGCAGTCGCGCTCACCTCGTGAGCGCGACCTGCTTGAATGAATTGACCAGAGCCTTTTCCAGCTTGCCGTTCATCCCGCACAAGACGTCGTAGGCCTCCGCACGCGGCATGGTCGGCTTGTAGTGCCGGTGCTCGATGAGGGCTGCAAAAATATCGGAAATGGTGAGAATCCGCACGATGTCGCCAATGCTCTCGGCACAGATACCATCGGGATAGCCGCTGCCGTCGAGATACTCGTGATGATGCCGGACGGCATCGAGAATTTCCGGTGAAATCTTGTCGTGTCCCTTCAGAAATTCGTAGCCCGCAGCCGGATGGGTCTCGATCAGGGCGCGTTCCTCCGCATCGAGGCGGCCGGGCTTGTCGAGGATGGCAAGCGGGATCTGCGCTTTGCCGACGTCGTGGAACATGGCAGCCGAATAGAGACGCTCCAGATCGGCTCTTCCGACACCGAGGCTCAAGCCGAAGTCGATGGCAACGCCGGTCACGAGCAGGCAGTGCTGGTAGGTTCCCTCGTGGTGGCGCCGCACCGTCGTGAGCCATTCCGAAAGGCCCCGCTCGGTGATGCGATCGGCGATCTGGCGGCCGGCCGCCTTGGTGCCGTCGATGTCGAGGGACTGACCAAGGGTGACCGCCGTAAACATCGAGGCGATCGCGGTTGCCGCGGCCTCGACCGCGTTATCGGATTGCGCAGTCCCGCTCGACGAGACAGAAGAGGGATCCGCCGGATCGGACAGGGCCGCCAGCAGCCTGGACCGGTTAACGGTGCCGGGCAAGACGAGCGTCGCCCCGAGCGCGTAGGCTTGCGAGATGCCGACGTGAGAGCTGTGTTCGAGCAGAAATATTCGCTTCCCTGCCTTGGCGAGATTGCCGGCCCGTTTCTTGATGGCCGCGATATTGTCGATATCGCGCAGGTCCGCGCGGATGACGATGGCGGAGGGCACCCGCGTCAGCTTGGCTTCGGCATCCAGCCGTTCTCCCGCGACGGCGAAGCGCTCCTCGAGAATCGAGCAGACGCCGGCCAGCTTGTCGGATGCGTCGGCCAGAACGTGCACGAACGAGCGGGCCGGTTCCTTCTCGCCGCTGCCGGCGGGGGTCGCGTGGCGGAGCGTGGTTCGCGCGTTCTGCACGGCTTGACCTGCGATGTGATGGATTGCGGGATAAACTGTCGGCTAAATTATCCTGGGGCGGTCTGCGTCTTTGCTTGCGGTGCGCTCACCGGCTTCTTCTTTCCATCCGTCGTGACGAAGTGGACGCCGGCGGTGGTGCCGTCGATCCAGACCAGCTCGCAGCGCCGATAAGCGAGTCCTGTCGACGAAAGCACCAGGAAGAACTCCTTGGCCTGGAGCACGTCCAGCGTGCCCTCGACCTCGACTTTCGCACCGGTCTGCGACACGTCGAGCAGGACGCAACTGCGCCGCCATGTGCCGTCCGAGCCCATCAGATTGACGGGCTGGCGGTGGTCCATCTTCACGCGAGACGCCTTGCGACCATCGAACTTCATCGGCTAACCCCCACTTTTGCGCAGCGATGTCCGCGACCGCTCTCCTTGGCGTTCGCGGCAATCTCTCCCCAGCGCACCGTCCATTGGCTGGTCGACAGAAGCTGTGTCTCGAATACGTGCCGAGCGCGTTCGCGCTCGGCAAAGGAAAGCCTGGTCCCGCTGCGGTTGCTCAGGATGGCGAGCGTGGTCTGCCAGTTCAGCCGCGAAGCCCGGCAGGCCATGACCAGGGCTTCGCAATCGTCGTCGGTCATGACATGCTCGACGATCTCGATGGGTGCCCCTGAAAGCACCGACAACGCCGTGAACAAATTGGCGGTCTCGCCGCGGATCGCGAAGCGATTCACCGTGGAATCGTTGAGCTTGCCGATGCGGTTGAGCGCGACGATCTCCGGCCGCGCGCTTGCATAGGCGGCAGGGCCGGGCAGTTTGGGCACGATCGGCTCCGCCGCTCGCGCGGGCGAGACGGCGGAGGCCGTTGCCCCCGCGCGAGCCTCGGAGTTCGCTGCCGTCGACAGCAACTTTCGCAAGACGGCGTCCGGCGTGCCCGGTCTGAGTGCCAGGGCCTTTGTGAGCTCGTCATCGCTCCCGCACTTCTCGACGAGCGCAACGTAGGTGGCATCCGACAGCTGTGCCCCTAAATTGCTGATCAGGGCGAGGTGGACCGCGCGGCCGCCGTGACTGATGAGCGCGTCAGCCAACGCTGGTTCGATGCGCTCGCGTGCCGCCATCGCGAGTTGTTGCGGTTCGCTGCTCGACGTCGCGATCTCTTCGAGATCGGACATGGTCAGCGCCTGTGACCTGAGCAGAACGGGACAGGCCACGTCGGGATCGTCGTGCGAGGCGAGACGTCGCAACGTCGCCGGCGGAGCCACCTTGAGTTCGGCAAGGGCCGCGCCGAGCTGAACCAACGCGCCGGCGTCGACCCGCTCCAACAGCCGCAGCAGGACGCCATCGACCACATTGGCGAGCAACTCCTGAGACCGGTCGCCGCTGCCGGTGATCAGTTGCAGAATGCCGTCGAGGATGCGACCGCAACGGTCCAGCGGGCAGGTTGCGACCGCATCCTCCAACTCACTCAAAATATCGGCAGGCGAATTTGCCGTCATGGCAGGAGCCTGAATTTGAAACAAATTTGACGATCTAACGGGTCTTATTGCGCCCTAAGCGCGTTAATGGCATTTTAAACGCCGAGTATCTCGGTACCGTTGAGCGACGAATTCCCGAAAAACGCTATCGAAATTCGGCGAGAACTGAAGTCCCCGACTTGTCCTTTCGGTTTTGCTCTCGCCAACTGGCAGACACGTTGAGATTGAGTCTCTCGGTCCGACGCAAAAACCGAAGCGGGAAGGGACCCGGCACTGCCGGACCCGCGTTAATTGCGGCGCAGCATTTCCTGTCACCATGAACAGTATTGATGACGTGCCCGGGTTGGCACCCAAAGTATTTCGCTTTTCAGACGTCGATGAATTTCGGAATGCCATCCGGGGCCTGAACTTCGAATTCACGCCGTTCGTGCGGAGGATTTCGGCCGAGCA
>RXJC01000445.1 GCA_003963435.1 Bradyrhizobiaceae bacterium
GCCGCAAATGGAGGCTGGCTCGTGTTTTGGATTTATTGGGACACTGCCTGGTCGCTGATCATCAGCGGCATCTGGGTCGCCACCATCGTCAGCCACCCCGACGCCGAGTTCGTCGAAGTGCAGGCCGCCAGACGGTCGATGTGAACCCACGCATCTGTCGAAGCGCTGGCTGCTCGACCGCGGCTTCGCCGCTCCGGAACACCACGTCGCCGCCGCCTGGCGATGCGCCCGCGCGTTTGACCTAGATCATGTAAGCACGGCTCATTCCATGGAGAATCCGCGCACTCTGTGAGGTTGAAGTGTCGATTGATCATTCGCGAATCTCGTCGCCGGCGTTTCGTTCCAAAATCCTGTCAGCTGAGGAGGCCGCGACGCTGGTGCCGCATGGCGCCAATGTCGGCATGAGCGGCTTCACCGGATCCGGACATCCGAAGGCTGTTCCCATGGCGCTGGCGCGCCGGATCGAGCAGGCGCATGCGCGCGGCGATCAGCTCCGGATCGGCGTGTGGACCGGTGCCTCGACCGCGCCGGAGCTGGACGGCGCGCTCGCCAAGGTCAACGGCATCGAGCTGCGCCTGCCCTACCAGTCCGATCCGGTCACGCGCGAGCGCATCAATGCCGGTGCGATGGACTACATCGACATCCATCTCAGCCACGTCGCGCAGTTCGCCTGGTTCGGCTTTCTCGGGCATCTCGATGTCGCGCTGATCGAGGTCACCGCCATTCTGCCGGACGGCAGTCTGGTGCCCTCGGCCTCCGTCGGCAACAACAAAACCTGGCTGGATCAGGCCGATCGCATCATCCTCGAGGTCAATTCCGGCGTGAGCACGGCCCTCTACGGTATGCACGACATCTACTACGGCACGCGGCTGCCGCCGCATCGCAGGCCCATTCCCATCGTCTCGGCCGGCGACAGGATCGGCGACACCACGTTCCGCTGCGACCCGGACAAGGTGATCGCGGTGGTCGAGACCAACGCTCCAGACCGCGACACGACCTTCACCGCGCCCGACGCGACGTCGAAGGCGATCGCTGGCCATATTCTCGATTTCCTCGCGCATGAGGTTCGTCGCGGCAGGCTGCCGCCGGAATTGCTGCCGCTGCAGTCCGGCGTCGGCAATGTCGCCAATGCCGTGATGGCGGGCCTCGATGACGGTCCCTTCGGCCGGCTGACCGCCTACACTGAGGTGCTGCAGGACGGCATGCTGAACCTCCTTCGCTCGGATCGCATGATGCTCGCATCCGCCACCGCGCTGTCGCTCAGCGCCGCCGCGACCAGGCAGTTCAACAGCGAGATCGACCGGCTGAAGCACAAGATCGTGCTGCGGACGCAGGAGATATCAAACCATCCGGAGGTCATCCGGCGGCTCGGCGTCATCGCCATGAACGGGATGATCGAGGCCGACATCTACGGCAACGTCAACTCGACTCACATCCGTGGCACCGCCATCATGAACGGGATCGGCGGCTCCGGCGATTTCTCCCGCAACGCCTATCTCTCGATCTTCATGACGCCGTCGACCGCCAAGGGCGGGTCGATCTCGGCCATCGTGCCGATGGTGACGCATGTCGATCACACCGAGCATGACGTGCAGATCATCGTGACCGAGCAGGGCCTCGCCGATCTGCGCGGCCACTCGCCCAAGCAGCGCGCCGCCAGCATCATCAACAATGCCGCGCATCCGTCGTTCCGGCCCGCGCTCCAGGACTATTTCGACCGCGCCTTGCGGCTGTCGCCGGGCAAGCACACGCCGCATGTGCTCGATGAAGCCTTCCGCATGATCAGGCCGACGGGCTGAAGCGCGCGCCTCAAGCCGCCGCCTGCGCCGCCAGGAGCTGCTTCAATTTCGCCGCCGGCACCGCCGGGCTGAACAGCCAGCCCTGCATCTGGCTGCATCCGAGCTTCCGCAGCACCTCGCGCTGGGCCTCGGTGTCGACGCCTTCGGCGGTCGTCGCCATGTGCCGGGCATGAAGCAGCGGATGATGCCGGCGCGGCTCGGCTCTTTGCAAGGCAGTGGACGGACGCAAGTGACACCAGCGCGGAGAGCCGTGTCCGGCCGTCGAGGCAGAGCAGATCTGGATCGCTTGTCTGCCTTCGCCGATTCTAGGTCAGCCCCACGCCATAGCAGGCCGACATCAATCCAAGTTGCGGATATTGCCGGTCGATCGCGACCACGTCTTTTCGCATCTGCGCGATGATCCAATCCCGGATTTCGGCGGCGATGGGCCGCATGGGCCGGTTGCGGGGCGGCAGAAACTCGCAGAGGCGGCGCGTGGTGGCCAGCGTATCGGAGGCCGGCACCAGTGCACCGGTCAGAAGCCAATGCGAGGTCACCGTCAGCCAGCCGAGAGCGATGCCCTGGCCTAGCAGGGCTGCCTGCACGACCACGGCATAATCGGTGAAGCTCAGCCCCTTGGCTGCGCCGCGGCGCCCGGTCAGAAGCGATGCGTAATCCGCGGCCCAGTCGCCCGGCGTCTCGGCGAGACGGATGATGGTGTTGCCCTCGGCAGAATCGGTTTCCCCGAGATAGCCGGGACTGCACATCGGCAGCATGACCTCCATCATGACCAGGGTGCCGCCGGAGGAGGGCTCGTCGCGATCGCGGAAGCGCATGCCGAGATCGACATTCTCGACCGGTCCGCGCAACGCGCCGGAGATGAGCTGGAAGCGCAGGTCGACTTGCGGAAACTGCTTCTGCAGCTTGTCGATGCGCGGCATCAGCCAGTGCGTGGTGAAGGCGGAGGAGACCGACAGCGTCACCGTCTCGGTGCCCTTGCGCCGCCGCTCGATCTCGACGAGCCCGCTCTCGATGCTGCGGAAGCCTTCGAGCACGCGGTGATACAGGAGTTCGCCTTCCTCGGTGAGCACGGCGCGGCCTGCCTTGCGATCGAACAGGCGCACGCCGAGATGCTCCTCGAACTGGCCGAGCATCCGGCTCACCGCCGGCTGCGTCACGTTCAATTCCGCCGCCGCTGCGGTGAAGCTGCCATTGCGCGCCGCTGCGTCAAAGACGAACAGGGCGTTGCTGGATGGCAGCATGCGGCGGAGCTCGGGCATAACGTCATGTTATGAGCACGGTGAGAATTTGGCAATTGCCGAGTTTTCGCAACTCTGGTGTCATCGACATGACAGCCCAAAGACAGGGGCTCAGAGCGACGATGTGGTGCAGCGCACGCTTCCGCCATGGTTGCAGAGAACCTCCTGTCTATAAAGCAGGCTTATGGCGCGCAGCGAGGCACGTCAGCTAGGGACATGGCGAGGTCGATCGTTGGACAAGCGAGCGGAAAGCGTCGAGATCAGGTCTGCCAGCAAGGCCTATGGCGCCGTTCGCGCCCTCGATGATGTTTCGCTCGCTGTCGGCGCCGGTGAATTCGTCTCCCTGCTCGGCCCCTCCGGCTCCGGCAAGACCACGCTGCTCGGCATTTTGGGTGGCTTCATCCTTCCAACGTCGGGCACGATTCTCTTCGGCGGCCGTGACGTCACCTATATGCCGCCGCACAAGCGCGACATCGGCGTGGTCTTCCAGAACTACGCGTTGTTCCCGCATATGAGTGTCGGCGAGAACGTCGCCTTTCCGTTGCGCGCGCGGCGCCTGCCGAAATCCTCCTGGCCGGACAAGGTGCGTGCCGCGCTCGGCATGGTTGACCTCGCCGGCTATGAGGAGCGCGGCATTGCGCAGCTCTCCGGCGGCCAACGCCAGCGCGTCGCGCTCGCACGCGCCATGATCTTCGAGCCGCGCCTGATCCTGATGGACGAGCCGCTCTCTGCCCTGGACAAGCAGCTCCGCGAATCCATGCAGATCGAGCTGCGCGCGCTGCACAAGCGCATCCAGGCCACCATCATCTACGTCACCCATGACCAGCGCGAGGCGTTGACCATGAGCGACCGCGTCGCCGTGATGAAGGACGGCCGGCTGATCCAGATCGACGTGCCCGAGCGGCTGCACGACCATCCCGCCGATTCCTTCGTCGCGAGCTTCATCGGCGAGGCGACGATGCTTCCCGTTCGCCGCGTCGATGCCTCCAGCGTCGCGCTCGGCAATGCGCTCTTGCGCAGCGCCCGCGTCATTCCGGACGGCGATGCCCTGATGCTCGCCGTGCACAGTGAAAAGCTCCTGATCGACGACGGCGCGCAGGATGCCGCCTGCAACCGGCTGACCGGCACGATCACCGACATCGTCTATCAGGGCGAAAGCCTGCGTATCTTCCTGGCGCTCGAAGGCGGCGTCGCGCTCAGCCTCCGGCAGCCGAGCTACCACCAGGCCTACAGCCGCATTCCGCCGCTCGGCGGCCGCCTCACCGTCACCCTTCACCCCGAGGACACCATCGTCGTGCCCAGGGTGGACTGAACCAAAACCTTGTCCAACCGAAAGAAGAAACTGACATGTCGACCCAAGCCGCGTTCAGCAATTTCAAGGTTCTCACCTTCGACGTCGTCGGCACCTTGATCGATTTCGAGACCGGGGTCATCGATGCGGTGCGCAAGATCTCGGGCAAGACGCCGGCCGAGCTCAGCGACGATCAAATATTCGAGCCCTACAAGCGTGGCCGCGACAAGCACTATGAGCGTTCCAGCGAGGCGATGTTCCACGTCTATCGCCATCTCGCCAAGGAGCTCGGATTGCCTTCCGACGACGCCTCTTGCGACACCTTCCAGCTCGCGGTGCTGCGCTGGGGGCCGTTCGCGGATTCGGTCGAGGCGCTCAAGCGCCTGCGCACCCGGTTCCGCCTGGTCGCGATGACCAATGCCGACCGCGTCGCGCTGTCGGCTTACGCGCACGCGCTCGGCAATCCCTTCGACGACACCGTCTGCGCCGACGATACCGGCGTTGCCAAGCCCAATCCGGAATTCTTCGCCTACAACAAGGGGCGTCAGTCCGCCTTCGGCTACAAGCAGTCCGACATCCTGCACGTGGCGCAGAGCCAGTACCACGACATCGGGATCGCGCGGAAGCTCGGCTACAAGGTGTGCTGGATCGAGCGCCGCCAGGGCATCGCCGGCTTCGGCGGCACGCCGGC
>RXJC01000330.1 GCA_003963435.1 Bradyrhizobiaceae bacterium
CTCGTATGGGCGAGGCTGGTCTGCAGGCAAACTCAGAGCCATCGACGGGGCCATTTTTTCAGGCCGAACCAGTCCGGCGGCAAGTCCTCCACCCGGCTCCTGGCGACTTGATTACAGCGGATGCGATGCACCTGCCGGCCGAACATGGCGCTGTGCTTTCGGAGAAGATTCATATGACTACGGGCTCCTGAGCCACATGACGAGTATCAGGGCACCGAGTCCCGTCCAGGTTGGTGCGACCAAAAGCAGCGTCTCGCCGGGCGTAATCGACAGTGGAGCCGAGCGCCGCACGGTGATCCAGAACAACATCAGGCCGAGCGGCACGAAAACAAGGAGAGGCGTCATCGGCGCAACCTATCCCAGCACAATCTTGCCGCGCAATGTGGCTTTCGGTGGCCGCTGGAAATGGGGCCGGACGTCGGGGTCGCACTTTCCGCACTTGCTACAGATGAGGCCAGGTTCCTGGCCCGACAGGCTGAGGCGTCGGCCCAGCGGTCGCCCCCGGGCCGGCGTGAGCCTCCATGCGGATGAGCGATCATCGGCGCAGAACACGAGCGGGCGCCGGGTGCCGGTGCGAGAACGCCCCGCGGCATGGCCGCAAGGCGATCAAAACGGAACGGATAGGGAGCGCAAGGGTGGAAACGCGGCTTCGCAAGCAGTCGAATCGTGGGCTGGGAGGGGGTGCTAAGCCATTGAAATAATGGCGCGAGAGACGGGGCTCGAACCCGCGACCTCCGGCGTGACAGGCCGGCGCTCTAACCAACTGAGCTACTCCCGCGTGGTTCGCTGAAAGCGCGCGGAACGAGGGGGGACTTAAAGGCGGGGCTGAGTGAAGTCAAGGACGTTGCGCTGCGCCGGCCGATCTCCGCTAAGCATTGCTCTGGAAAACGAAAAAGGCCGCCCGGAGGCGGCCATGGGTCAGCCCGGAACGGGGACCGGATCAGCGAATCTCCGAGGTCCCGGCGCTCGTCACCGCCACCGGCTTGCCGGCCTTGATGACGTGGGTGGACTGGGCGGTCTGGCTGTAATCGGCATTGGTGCGGGCTGCGATCCCGAAGCCGGCCACCATGATTCCGGCCACCAGCGCCACCACCACGATCTTCAGGTGCGTCGCACGATCAGCAGAGTGAATTGAGTGGTTCATCTGAGCCTCCCGACGGGCTTTGCCGCCGTCTATGGGCTCATCTTTTACGGACCATCTGTTTCCGGATGGTTTCGCCGGTTCCGCAAAATGGTTTCATTAACGCGCCCGCTTGGTGTCGCCGGGCTTGTGGCCGGCAGGCGGCGCCGGCCGGATCGTAGGGCTGGAGGCCGGTCCGACCGCGCCAGGTGCTGAGCACCGGTCTAACGCAAGGTGACCTGTAAATCGTTTAATCCGAAGTGGTGGCCTGCGCCGATCTCGCGGGGATCGCTGGAAATTTGGACGATATCTAAGAGTCCTTCTAAGACCTTTTCAATTAGGGAATTCCCGCACGCTCACATAAGCGTCGCCTCGAGCGCAGGCCGTCCGGGGACAGGCGGCATGACGCATCGAACATGCAGTTTGGGGGGGCGCGTTGCACAGTCTGGGAATGCTGCGGTCGGCCGTGTTGGCGACCGCGTCCGCTTTGGTTTTGGTGCCGCAGGCATCGCTTGCGCAATTGTCCGCGCAGAGTGGTGCGCAGAATCTTCCGTCGGTGACCGTCACCGCGCCGGAAGCGCGTCGTCGCGCGGCTACGGCGCCACAACGCCGTGCCCCGCGCGCGTCGGAGCAGGCCGCCGACAGGAACAAGCCGCAGCCGCGGCGCGATGTCGGCCTTGTTGTCGAGACGCCGCGCGGGCCCGTGAACGGCTATGTCGCGGGCCGCAGCTCGTCCGGCACCAAGACCGACACGCCGATCATCGAGACGCCGCAATCGGTGTCCGTCATCGGCGCCGAGCAGATCCGTGACCAGAAGCCGAACAAGCTCGACGAGGTGCTGCGCTATACCGCCGGCGTGCGGGCAGGGACCTTCGGCGCCGACACGCGCAACGATTGGTGGCTGATCCGCGGCTTCAAGTCCGACGATATCGGACTGTTCCTCGACGGCCTGCAGCTGTTCTACACCTCCTATGCGAGCTGGCGGCTGCCGCCGTCCAACATGGAGCGCGTCGAGGTGCTGCGCGGCCCCTCGGCGGTGCTTTATGGCGGATCGAGCCCGAGCGGCATCGTCAACGTCGTCAGCAAGATGCCGCCGGCCGAGCCGATCCGCTACATCGAGACCGGCGTCAACAATTTCGGCAACGCTTATGTCGGCTTCGATGTCGGCGGACCGATCGCGACCCAGCCTCAGGATGGCAAGCTGTTCTACCGCGTCGTCGGTGAGATCAGGAACGGCGGCACGCAGGTCGACTTCACGCCTGACAACAACTACTTCATCGCGCCGTCCTTCACATGGAAGCCGGATGCCGACACGTCCTTTACCGTTCTCGTATCGGCCTCGAAGACGGACACCAGGGGCATCAACTTCCTGCCCTATCAGGGCATGGTGACGAACGCGCCGTTCGGCAAGATCCCGACCAACTTCTTCGTCGGCGATCCCAGCGTCGACAAGTTCACGCGCGAGCAGGAGATGCTCGGCTACCAGTTCGAACGCAATCTCACCGACAACCTCACGTTCCGGCAGAATGCGCGCTTCGCGCATATCGACCTGACCTATCGCGGTTACATCGGCAACGGTTGGGACAACATCAATACCGCCACGATGGGGCGATATAACTGGTATGCGAAGAACACCGCCAACCAGGCCAACCTCGACAACCAGCTGGAGTATCGCTTCAACACGGGGCCGGTGCGGCATACGATGTTGTTCGGGGTGGACCTGAAGGGCTATCAGATCGACGACTACCAGGCCTTCGGCTTCGGCGTGTCCTCGATCAACGTCTTCAATCCCTCCTATGGCACGGCCGAGGTTCCGCTTCCAAGCGCGCCGTTCCGCAACTTCCTGATCACGCAGAAGCAGGCCGGCACCTACCTTCAAGATCAGATGAAGCTCGGCAACTTCACGCTGGTGCTGAGCGGCCGCAACGATTGGGTCGAGACGACGCAGGACGCGCGCGATACCGGGGCGATCGTCGCCAGCCGTGAGGACAGCAAGTTCAGCGGGCGGGCCGGGCTGATCTACAATTTCGACAACGGCATCGCGCCCTACGTCTCCTATTCGACGAGCTACAATCCGATCATCGGGCTCAACGCCCAGAACCAGCTGTTTCTGCCGGAGATCGGCAAGCAGGCCGAAATCGGCGTGAAGGTCGCGCCGAAAGGCTTCGACGGCTATTTCACTGTCTCGGCTTTCGACCTGGTCCGTCAGAACGTTGCGACGACATTGCCGGGCAGCGTTCCGGTCCTGCAGAACCAGACCGGTGAGGTGACTTCGCGCGGTATCGAGCTCGAAGCGGTGGCCAACGCCACCAAGGAGCTGAAGTTCATCGGCTCCTTCACGGCCTATCATCTTTTCAACAGCCGGGACCTCGATCCGTCGCTGGTCGGCAAGACGCCGACCAACACGCCTCAGCTCCTGGTCTCGGGCTGGGCCGACTACACCTTCAAGGACGGACCGCTGGAAGGCTTCGGCTTCGGCGGCGGCGTGCGCTATGTCGGGTCGTCCTGGGCTGACCCCGCCAACACCCTCGAGGTTCCCGCGGTGGTGCTCGGCGATCTCGCGCTGCATTACGAATGGCAGAACTGGCGGACGGCGCTCAACGTCATCAACCTGACCGACAAGATCTATGTCGCGAGTTGCGCCTCGGCCACGTCCTGCTTCTACGGCGACCGCCGGCGTGTCACCGCCAGCGTGTCCTACAAATGGTGAGGAAGGGTGAGGGCGGCGACGTCCGGTGCCGCTGATCTTCCCTCACGAGCTAGATGAGCTCCCGGCCATGCCCCCCGGCCCGAAGCTCATCCGAGCGCGGCGCGCGCGACGGTCCTTCACGTCGCCGCCGCCGCGCTCGCGGCCGGACTGCAACATTTCGCCGAAGGCGGGGCTCGGTCCCGCCCTATGCATGGCTGGTGCCGGTCCGGCCTGTGGATAGGCCGCTCGTCGCGGCTCGGGGCCCGATCGGTGGAATACGGCCGGTCGGCGACGATCCGCCGTTTAATGTGGATTTTGCTGCGACGCGGCCTACCTAAAGTGGGCTTTCCCATATAGCGGACGCCACGGCCGAGCGCGCCGATCGCCCTTGCTGGCCCTGCCGATCTGCTCCATACCAGCGCGGGGTGATTCCGGGATTTTCACCGTTCTGGGGGCGGCAAAAGGGCCTGAAACGAGCGTGTCTTGCGCCCATTGGTGCACTGCGCTAAGGCTCAGAACAATTCCAAATCGGACGAATCCGTGGCTGTCCCGAGGCTGCGGGAAAAAGGGCTCGCCAATGAGCGGCATTCTGCAGAACTATCTTCCACTCGTCGTCTTTATAGGGGTAGCGGGCCTGATCGGCCTCGTGCTGCTGATCGCGCCCTTCATTGTGGCGTTCCAACAGCCGGATCCGGAAAAGCTGTCGGCGTATGAGTGCGGTTTCAACGCCTTCGACGACGCGCGCATGAAGTTCGACGTCCGCTTCTACCTGGTCGCCATCCTCTTCATCATCTTCGACCTCGAGGTGGCGTTCCTGTTTCCCTGGGCGGTGGCGTTCGGCAAGCTTGGCGCGACCGGCTTCTGGTCCATGGTGGTGTTCCTCGCCGTGCTGACGGTCGGGTTCGCCTATGAATGGAAGAAGGGAGCACTCGAATGGGATTGAACCCTGCATCGTCAGCGGGTCCGGTGGTCGCGCCGGCCGCCAAGGGCATTTTGGACCCGTCGACCGGCAAGCCGGTCGGGGCCAATGATCCGTTCTTCCTCGAGGTCAATTCCGAGCTGTCCGACAAGGGCTTCTTCGTGGCCGCGACCGACGACCTCATCACCTGGGCCCGTACCGGCTCCTTGATGTGGATGACCTTCGGCCTTGCCTGCTGCGCCGTCGAGATGATGCAGGTGTCGATGCCGCGCTACGACGTCGAGCGCTTCGGCTTCGCGCCGCGTGCCTCGCCGCGGCAGTCCGACGTCATGATCGTCGCGGGCACGCTGACCAACAAGATGGCGCCCGCGCTGCGCAAGGTCTACGACCAGATGCCCGAGCCGCGCTACGTCATCTCGATGGGCTCCTGCGCCAATGGCGGCGGCTACTATCACTATTCCTACTCGGTCGTGCGCGGCTGCGACCGCATCGTGCCGATCGACATCTACGTGCCGGGCTGCCCGCCCACGGCGGAAGCGCTGCTGTACGGCGTGCTGCTGCTGCAGAAGAAGATCCGGCGCACCGGCACCATCGAACGCTAAGGTTTTACGTCATGGACGACGCCAAGCTCGACGCCCTGGGGCAGACGATCGTGAGCGCGCTTCCGGGCGCCGCCACCGGTCATTCGGTGGCCTTCAACCAGCTCACGGTTGAGGTCGAGGCAAGCAAGATCGTCGAGGTGGTCAAGTACCTCCGCGACGATCCGAACTGCCGCTTTGTCAACTTCACGGACATCACGGCCGCCGACTATCCGTCGCGCGAGAAGCGCTTCGACGTGATCTATCACTTCCTGTCACCGACCCTGAACGCGCGCATCCGGCTCAAGGCCCAGGCCGACGAGACCACGCAGGTGCCGTCGCTGATCGAGGTGTTCCCCGGCGCGGACTGGTTCGAGCGCGAGGCCTACGACCTCTACGGTGTGTTCTTCGTCGGCCATCCCGACATGCGCCGCATCCTCACCGACTACGGCTTCGAGGGCCATCCGCTGCGCAAGGACTTCCCGACCACCGGTTTCGTCGAGGTCCGCTACGACGACCAGGAGAAGCGGGTGGTGTACGAGCCGGTGCGTCTGAACCAGGAATTCCGCAAGTTCGATTTCCTCTCGCCGTGGGAAGGGGCGGACTATCCGCTTCCCGGTGACGAGAAGGCGGGACCGAAGGTCTGATCATGAACGAGCAACCCGAACAGCTTCGCAATTTCACCATCAACTTCGGACCGCAACATCCGGCGGCGCACGGCGTGCTGCGCCTGGTGCTGGAGCTTGACGGCGAGGTCGTCGCGCGCGTCGACCCCCATATCGGTCTCTTGCATCGCGGCACCGAAAAGCTGATCGAGCAAAAGACGTACTTGCAGGCGATCCCGTATTTCGACCGG
>RXJC01000410.1 GCA_003963435.1 Bradyrhizobiaceae bacterium
GCCGGATGCGGCGAGGCCGCATCGTGGACATGAGCGTGGCTGTGGTCGTGCCCGTGCGAATGGCCGTGGTCATGGGAATGACCGTGAGCATGGTCGTGCTGATGGGTGTGGGACGCGGCGGGAACCATGCCGGAACGTTATATTATAACATTACGCCTGTCCACGGCCGCCTCAGGGCTTCCCGATCACCATCGCAATCGCCGCGGCCAGGAACGGGAACGGCACCGAGACGGCACAGCGGAACCAGACGAAACGGGCCGGCATGAACGGGATCTCCCACAAGATCACCCGCTGGAACGCAAACAGGGCCCAGGCGACGACATAGGCCACCACCTGCGGCACCCCACCGCCCGACTTGAGCGCCACCGTCCCGATCGAGAAGCCGATCACGGGACCGCCGGGCGTCGCCGCGCCGGCGACCACGGCGGAGGCGACCCCGAGCCAGCCGCTGTCCGGTCCGAGCCAGCCGGTGATCACCTCCTGCGGGATGATGGCGGCGATGTAGCCGGAGCCGATCACGCCCAGCGCGATCCGCGGCACGATATTGATGAAGTCCATCGCGCCTTCGCGCAGCGAGGCCTTGAACACAGTGGGGCCGCGACGGAAGGCAATCAGGCCGACGCCGACCACCGAGCCCCACAACAGGATGTCGATCAGAAGCGCCGCGCTCAAGTCTCGTCGTCCTTGGCGGAGGGCTTGGGATAGATCCGGATATAGACGAAACGGCCGAGGGCACCGGCGAGCACCGGCAGCGGCAGAGAGATGAGGATCCGCCACAGCGTGAAATCGGTGCCCATGATCGGGATTTCCCAAGCCACTGCCCGGCCGTAGCCGATCAGGGTCCAGCTCACGACCATGGCGATGGTGGCGCCGAAATCGGCACCGACGGCGAGCAGCGCGCTCGCCACGGGATAGGCAGTGAACGGACCGCCGGGAAGGATCGCGCCGAAGGCGGTGCCGATCAGGAGGCCCATCAGCCCGGATTTCGGCCCCAGCGAGCGCGAGACCTTTTCGTGCGGCAGGATTTCCGAGATCAAGGCGCCAAGCAGGCAGCCGGCGAGCACGCGCGGCAGGATGCCTGAGAACAGCGACAGGTCGTGGGTCAGAATGTCGAGAACGCCGGCGGTGCCGTCACGCCGCCAGACCAGCGCCGCACTCACTGCCACCAGAACTGCGATGATGATGGTCGACCAGCCGATCGGCTTGCGCGCCCGTCCCGGCCGCGGCTCGGATTCCGCGTCCTCGGCAGGTGCCGGGTGGTTCGGGGAAGGTTCTGACAACGGGCTTGTTGGCTCGAGGGTGATGCCCGTCCTGATTAAGGGCGGTCCTCCCCCGATGCAAACGGTGTGACGACAGACCCATGCGCGCGCCGCGCAGGGCAATTCCGCACAGCAAAAAGGCGGCCGCGTGAGCGACCGCCTTTTGTCATTCCTGGCTCGGCGCTGACGCGCCGCCCGAAATGGCGCTCAGGCCTTCTCGAACAGGGACTCGACGTATTCCCAGTTCACGAGGTTCTCGACGAACGCCTTGAGATAGTCCGGACGGCGGTTGCGATAGTCGATGTAGTAGGAGTGCTCCCAGACGTCGCAGCCGAGGATCGGGGTCGCGCCGTGGACCAGCGGATTCTCGCCGTTCGGGGTCTTGGAGATCTCGAGCTTGCCGTTCTTGACCTGGAGCCAGCACCAGCCGGAGCCGAACTGGCCGACGCCGGCCGCCTGGAAGTCGGTCTTGAACTTCTCGAAGCCGCCGAGGTCCTCGTTGATCCTCTTCTCGATCTTGCCCGGCAGCTTGGTGCCGCCGCCATTGGGCTTCATCCAGCTCCAGAAGTGGATGTGGTTGTAGTGCTGGCCGGCATTGTTGAACACCGCGGGGTTCTTGCCGAACGAGCCCTTGACGATCTCCTCAAGGGACTTGCCTTCCCATTCGGTCCCCTTGAGCGCGTTGTTGCCGTTGGTGACGTAGGCCTGATGATGCTTGTCGTGGTGATATTCCAGCGTCTCCTTCGACATATACTGGCCGAGGGCGTCATAGGCGTAAGGGAGTGGGGGCAGCGTAAAGGTCATGGGTTCTTGTCCGCGACTGATGGGGAACGAGTTCTAACGGTCACCCCTTATAGAAGGTTCCGTGGCCCATAAATACCTTCAATTTGCGAAAACGCGCGATGCGACCGCTTGGCCGGATTGCATCAAATCGACGCGAACGCAGACGTTCGCTCCAGGCGAGATGGCTGGAGCAAAATATCATTGCCTTTGAGGCGCTTATCGCAGAACGATGGAACTGCGCAGCCGTGTTGCGAGAGACGAAATCATGAGCATCGAAATCGACATCCTGAACGGCGACGCCTCGTGGCCGATCGCAGAGCCGCTGCATCAGGCGGTCTGGGGCCCGCAACAGATCGCGGACAAGCCCTGGGCCCGCATCAAATGGGCCAATGCCGATCTGCGGGTGCTGATCGAGACGCCCGAGGACGGCCTCGTCTGCCACGTCGGCATCTACTTCCGCACCGTCACCTGGAATGGGCAGAAGGTCCATATCGGCGGCATCGGCGGGGTCTGCACGCGGGAAGACCAGCGCGGCCGCGGCTATGCGACCGTGGCGATCGACGCCGCGGTTCACACCATGCGCGCCAACGAGGCCGTCCGCTTCGCGCTGCTGTTCTGTGAGCCCCACAATTTCTCGTTCTACGAGACCAGGAGCTGGCTGCCGTTCAAGGGCGAGGTCTATTGCGAGCAACCTGAAGGGCGGATCCGCTTCACCGAGATGGCGCCCTACGTCTTCAACATCGTGCGCGCGCCGACGCTGGGCACCATCGACCTATGCGGCCTGCCGTGGTGAGCCCTGCGTGAGCGAGGGCTGCGGCGGGAGCTTAGCTACCTTATAACATGTCGATCATCATTTAATTCCGTCCGGTGACAGATGACGATCGACGCCCCCATAGACGCCGTCCCGCCGCCTGCACCGGCCGCCTCTTCCATCGCGAGCCTGCTGACGGCGCCGATCCTGCCGACGCTGCTCCAACTCGCCATCCCCAACATGATCGCGATGGTCGGCAGCACGCTGGTCGCGATCGCCGAGACCTCCTATATCGGCCGGCTCGGCACCATCCCGCTCGCCGCAATCGCGCTGGTGTTTCCGTTCGCGATGCTGACGCAGATGATGAGCGCGGGTGCGATGGGCGGCGGCGTGTCGTCCGCGATCAGCCGCGCGCTCGGTGCGGGGAATCGCGACCGCGCCGCGACGCTGGCGCTGCATGCCGCCATCATCGGCCTCTGCGGCGGGCTGTTCTTCACGGTGATGATGCTCGGCTTCGGCCGCTCCTTCTTCACCCTGCTCGGCGGGCGCGACCGCGTGCTCGAGGAAGCCAGCGGCTATTCGCAGGTGCTGTTCTCCGGCGCGGTCGCGATCTGGCTCGTCAACACGCTGGCCTCGGTGATCCGCGGCACCGGCGACATGCGCCTGCCCTCGATGACGCTGATTGGCGCGAGCGTGCTCCAGATCGTGCTCGGCGGCACGCTGGGGCTCGGCCTGTTCGGCGTGAGGCAATTCGGCATGCCGGGCGTTGCGGCCGGCCAGTTGATCGCGTTCAGCTGCGCGGCGATCTTCCTGCTCTGGTATCTGCTGTCCGGCCGCAGCCGGCTGCCGCTGAACTTTCGCGCGTTTCAATTCGAACGCGCGATGTTCCTGGACATTCTCAAGGTCGGCGCGATCGCCTGCCTGTCGCCGCTGCAGACCGTGCTCACGATTTTGGTCTTCACCAAGATTTTGGCGACGTTCGGCACCGAGATGCTGGCCGGTTACGGCATCGGCTCACGGCTGGAATTCCTGCTGATCCCGATCACCTTCGCCTTCGGTATCGCTTCGGTGCCGATGGTCGGCATGGCGATGGGCGCGGGAGATGTGAAGCGCGCGCGGCGTGTGGCCTGGACGGCGGCCGCGGCCTCAGGGCTCACGGTCGGCCTGATCGGGCTCGTCATCGCGCTCGATCCCGCGCTGTGGGTCGCACTCTTCACGCGCGATCCCGGCGTCACCGCCGCGGCGCACAGCTATTTTCACTGGGCCGGTCCGGTCTTCGCGTTCTTCGGCATAGGTGTGTCGCTCTACTTCTCCTCGCAAGGCGCGGCGCGCGTGGGGGGCCCCGTTCTGGCCTCCACAGCGCGGCTTCTGATCGTCGCGATCGGCGGCATCGCCCTTATGATGGCGCAGGCGCCGGCCTGGACGCTCTTCGCGCTGGTCGGCGGCGCCATGGTCGTGTTCGGCCTGTCGACCGCGGCCTCGGTTGCCTTTGTGCGCTGGGGCAAATGAGCGCAAGCAAAAGCGCAGGAATGTGATTCCAGCCGGCGTTGCACTCCGCTCTCGGGCTGCTATGGAGGCGCTCCATTTTCGGGGCCCTTCCATGACTTCCAGATTCGCCGCTCTCATCCTCCTTCTCGCCACGCTGATTGGCGCATCTGCCGCTCATGCGCAGAACGTCGACGGCACATGGCTGACTCAGGCGGGCGATGCGCGCGTCAAGATCACCAAATGCGGCGGCGGCATCTGCGGCGTCGTCGCCTGGCTGCGCCAGCCCTACGACACCGCGACCGGCCAACCCGCCACCGACAGCAAGAATCCCAATCCCGCGCTCGCCAAGCGTCCGATGATCGGCTTGCCGCTATTCAGCGGCATGCCGCCGGCGGGCCCGAACAAGTGGTCGGGGCAGATCTACAATGCCGACGACGGCAGTACCTATGCCAGCAGCGTCACCGTGACGGGAGCGGATTCGCTGCGGGTCGAAGGCTGCGTCGGCGCACTCTGCGGTGGCGAGACCTGGACCCGCGCGGGACGCTAGCAAATCAAGCCGTCATCGCCTTCAGCGCCGTCGCCGCCGAGGCGTAGCCGCCCCGCGCGCCGTCGATGAAGTGCACATGGTCGCTGCGCAGGGCCGACGGCGTGAAGCACGTCATCATCGCGGCGTCCTGCTGATGCAGGCCGTAGCGCACGATACCCTCGCGCGCAGCCGCCGCGAGACGATCGCTCAGCGCGCGTTCGAGCTGCGGCGTACAGTCGAGAATCATGCGCAGGCCGTCGTCATACTTGCGGAAGTCCGAGTTCTCGACGACTTGGCGCCTGTAGAGGTTGGGCACGAACCCGCCGACCTTGAGGTCGAAGCGCATGATCAGATAGACGAACAAGGTGTAAGCCAGCACGCTGGCCCTGCGCGCGAGCAGCGGGCCGCCACGCCTGGTGCGGGCTTCGTAATCCAGCCCCTGCGGCGGCCATTTCAGCGGCGGCCCCTGCGGCGGCACCGGACGGGCGCCGTCGGGGCTGCGCTCGACCAGGTGGATGATGTCTTCGATCACCTCGCGAAAGAGCTGCGGATCGGCCTCCCGCGCCGGCATCACCAGCACCGACAGGATCAGGCCACGTGACGCCGGCATCACCTCGAAGCGGCAGGACAGGCCGGAGAGATCGGGCTGCGTGCCGGCGGGCGCCTCCTTGACCGCAAACTCGCCGCGCTTCATCGCAGCCTCCGCCCAGGCGAGCCCGCCGCCCGAGAACATCGCATAGGACAGGTTGGCCGACGGGCCGAAACGCGCGACGCGCACGTCGAGGCCCTGCGCACGGATGGCGCTCACCGGCACCAGCGCGACGCGCATCGTCAGGTCGAGGTCTTCCCGCACCCAGGTGGCGGTCGCGGCCAGCGCCCCACGCGCAGCGTCGAGGTCGGACGGCGCGACCGCAAAACTCGCGCCGTCGCCGCCGAACGCAAAGGGAAATTCGCGCCCCTCCAGCGCGTTCGTCACGGCCGCGATCACGGCCGCGCCGGCCATGTTGACCGCCTTATAGCGCTGCGCCGCGATCGCCTTGGTGGAATCGACGATATCGGCAACTCCGATGCTCCAATCGTCCGGAAGCGGCGCATAGAGCGCCGGATCCATCAGGCTGGCGAAGCCGCGGAAGACAGGAATGCCACCATAGAAGGACTTGCCTGAGGTCATCGGGGACGCCGGATGGTTGGAGTGCGCAACAAATACGTGGCAGGATCGATCCGGGTTCGCCGGCCGGCGGCCCCTTTCGATCATTGGCCGAAACGGACCGAGACAACAAGATGGGGCGCCAACAAGATGCGGCCGCGTTGCAATGCCGCGGCGGGTCATTGATCGGCATCAAACGACCGGCCGGAGGTTGCGGCTATCGTCCTTCAGCTCCACAGCCTTGCATGGGATGATCGAGGTGTCCGACTTCGGCAACAAGGACTCCACCTCTCCGGTTCGCCGGCGCACGGGCATCGACCCGGTCAGCGCGGTGAAGATGCCCGAAAGACTGACGGAAGCCGTCGATGCCTGGGCCGAAGCCCATCGCCTGACCCGCTCGGACGCCATTTGCAAACTGATCGAGCTGGGCCTGAAGTTCGCGCCGCCGGTGCTCCCGTCGGAGCATCCGATCGCGTCAGAGGCCACCACGATCGAAGAGATCGCAATCCACGAGATCGAAACGCTGCTCGATCCCGCATTGCCGGCGGACGAACGCGAGCGCCGCATCCGCCGCCTCACCGAAGGGCCGCCGGAATTTTCCCACGAGCGGATTGATCTACCCAAGGACCCGCCGAAGCACCGTGTGTGAGCAGCCAAAGCATGATCCGGAAAAGTGCGAAGCGGTTTTCCGGAAAGATCATGTGCAAACGCCGACCTAAAGCGCGATGCCGTTTCGTCCAAATCTCATCGCGCTTTAGTGCAGCTTCTCGTCCTGGCGCTTGCGCAAGCTGTCCAGAGACGCGTCATGGCAGCCGACCAGGTGCACGAATTGCTGCGGGTACATTTCATAGCCGTGACTGCCGGAATTCTGATGCGTCATCGGCGGGCAGCGGACATCGGCCGGCTTGGCGCGGACGTGCTCCGTCCGGCCCTGGATTGAAGCGGTCATGTTTGGCACGGTCATGGACTGCTCCCTGTCGATTAGGGCAGATCGATTGACGTAACCCAATCGATTGCGGGACATCTTACGACCAAATCCGGCTGAATGTCATTGTGCTGGATCAACGCAACCGCGACAGCCGGGTTCCGCCTAGGCCGTATTGCCCGCATCGACGGTGAACACGGTCCCGGTGACATTGCGACCGCCGTCCCCCAGCAGATATTCCACCATGCGTGCGACGTCGTCCGTCTCCGGAAGGCGGCGCAGCGCGCTGCGGCCGGCGATGCGCTTGCGTCCCTCGTCGGACAGATTGTGGGTGAGCTCGGTGTCGATGAAGCCCGGCGCGATCGCGTTCACGGTGATGCCGACCTTGCCGACCTCGCGCGCCAGCGAGCGGGTGAAGCCGGTCGCGGCGGCCTTGGTCGCGCCATAGACGGACAAGCCATTATAGCCGGTCGTCGCGATGATCGAGGAAATGTTGATGATGCGTCCGGCGCCGTCCGCCATCATCTGCCGGGCCACGTATTTGGTGAGGATGATCGGCGACAGCACGTTGAGCTGCACAAGCGCCTGGATCTCGGAATTGTGCATGGTGGCGAGCAGGCCTTCAGTGCCGAGACCGGCATTGTTGACGAGGCCATAGATCGGACCGAACTCGTCGCGCACGAGCTTTGCAAAGGCCGGGATCGCGTCGATCACGGCAAGGTCGCAGGCGCGAAAATGCAGGCGCCCGTCCGCTTCGGCAATGGCCGCCTTGAGCTCGTCGCTCTCGCGCCGCGCCGCCGCGACAACGTTGTAGCCAGCGCCAACCAGGCGCTTGCCGATCGCAAGACCTATACCGCGGCTGCCGCCAGTGACGAGGACGTTATGCATCAGCGCGCGCCAGTTTTCCGGCCGGAGTGACGTCGAGCACCTCGACGAAGCGGATCACCGCCGGCACCTTGTGAGCCGCGAGCTGTGCGCGACACCGTTCCAGGATCTGGTCGCGGATCTCTTTGGTGCGCGCCGGATCGGCGGCTTCGGCGAGAATCACGTCGGCGACCACGATGCCGCCGGTGATCGGGCTCCTGCGCGATTTGGCCCGCGACATTCGCACGTCGGGATGGCGGTTGATGACCGCCTCGATCTCCTCGGGGTGGACCTTCAGTCCGCCGATATTGATGATGCCGCCGCGGCGGCCGACGAAGTAATAGCGGTCACCGCGCAGCTCGACGATGTCGCCGCTATCGACGAAGCCGTCGTCATCGGTGAGCGCCGTGGCGCCGCGGCCGACATAGGCATGCGCGGTGCGCGTCGAACGGATACGCAGCGAGCCGTCGACCACCTTCATCTCGACGCCGTTGCGGTTGCCGAGATAGTCGGCCGGAAAGCCTTCCAGCCCGTCATTCACGGCGAAGCCGACGCCGGCTTCGGTCGAAGCATAGGCATGGCCGACGGAGGCGTTGGGAAATGCCGCCTTCAGCCCGTCGAGCACCGCCTGGTCGGCGATCTCACCGGAGAGGCGGACGTAAGCGGGAGCGAATTGCGCGGCCGAACCGCTCATCAGGAGCTTGCGCCAGTGCGACGGCGTGCCGGAAATGTGCGAGACGCCACGCGCCTTCAGCCGCGCGACGTGATCGCCGAGCGCCTCATGCGGGTCCGACAGCACCATCGAACCGCCGGAGAGGATGGCGCGGAGGAAGATCTGCAGGCCGCCATAGCGGCGGATGTCGTAGAACGTCGCCCAGACCGGCGCAGGTCCGCGCGCGGGGCCTTCGGCGACGATGGCTCCGGTCAGCGCTTCCAGCGTGTGACCGACGATTTTCGGCACGCCCGAGGTGCCCGAGGTAAGCATCAGCCATTCCGTGGCGCGTTCGGTCTTGGCCGGCGCGGTCGCTTCAGGCGGCAATTGTGCGGTGACGACGAGCGGGACCGAAGAATTGGCCCAAGAATCGGGCTCGTCGGTGACGACGGCATCGATCCCGGCATCGGCGATCAGCGCGTCGAGATGCGCCGGGTTGAGATCAGGCGGACAGAGCAACATGCGACGGGCGATGCCGTCGAGCTCGATCATGGCAAGGCCCGACCGAAGCTGGTCGGACAATTTGAGCAGCACGGAGCGGCCCGCCAATTCGCGCAAGCGGCCGCCGAGGACCGTCTGCGACAGGATGCCGGTCAGCGACACGACATCATGCGCATCGGAGATCGTACGGCCTTTCAGCTCCGCGCCGAGATGGTCGCGAAGCGCGAAGATTTCACGCGGGGACATTTTCGTAGGCCCGCACGAAATCGCCCACCGTGGCGGGGAATGCTGCGTCCTCGGAAATGGTGAAGGGGTCGACGCCGGTGTCGTCCTCGAGCCGCGCGACCAGGATCGCGAAGGCGAGCGAATCGAAGCCCGTCTCGTGCAGCGACAAATCGTCCGACAGCTCCGGAAGCACGACGTTCTGCTCCTTGGCGATCTGCCGGATCGCCTCAATGACCTTGGATCTTACCGACATGGCTGGCTCGCTTTGTTATCGTTGGCGTTGCGGCGGCTCTTGCTGGCCGCCTCCCCATGGCGGCTTGTTTACCCGAGAGAAGTAAATGGCTTCTTGGACAATTCAGATAAAATTGGACCTATCTGCCGATTTTGGCGGAATCTACAGCCTGGTGGAGCCGTTCAGGATCGATGCATGGGCCTCGGCGTCCAGCGGGAGATAGGCTCCGGATTTCGAGTCCAGCATGAACAGCGGATCGGAAATTGCGGTGGGATCAAAGCCTTCCCGCGACAGATCGCCCTTCTTCTGCTTGAACGTCTCGGTCGCGTCGAGCTCGCGCGAGATGCGGATGAAGACGGGCCGTGCATAGGCCGGCAGGCGCTGCGCGAGATGCGCGGGCAGCGCCGTAATGTCAAAACCCTCGTTGACGACGATCGCGCTC
>RXJC01000373.1 GCA_003963435.1 Bradyrhizobiaceae bacterium
CGAGGGTTGGGTCTATCACTCGCTGCTGTCGGGACGCCGCACCGCGGTCGTCACCATGAAGCACAAGGACGATCTCGCCCCGATCTATGACCGGGCCGACCCCGACAGTGCGGTCGCAGCAAAGCTCCAGGCCGGCGTCGTCACGCAGGTGAAGAAGTGCACTGCAAACTGGTGCCGCGTCACCGGCAACGGGTTTGACGGCTGGATCCAGCAGGAGCGCCTCTGGGGCGTATACTCGGACGAGCAGGTCAACTGACGTCTTTAGGCAGTGGGCACTGCTGCTCCAGCGTCATGCCCGGGGCTCGTCCCGGGCATCCACGTCCTTCGCGCCTAGTCCCAAAACGTGGATGGCCGGGACAAGCCCGGCCATGACGATCACATCAGCAATGTAGGACTGGTTCAGCGCTTCTTGCGCAGGCGCACCACCATGTCGATGCGCGCGATCTCGTAGCCCTCCGGCACCTCCGGCATCTTGGACAGCGCCAGATGCGGGTCCTCGATGTCGACCAGCTCGTGGCTGTTCTCGAGGTAGTAGTGGTGGTGGGTGGTCACGTTGGTGTCGAAATAGGTCTTGGTGCCGTCGACGCTGACCTGGCGGAGCAGGCCCGCATCGGTGAGCTGGTTGAGCGTGTTGTAGACGGTCGCCAGCGACACCGGAACCTTGGCCAGGGTCGCTTCCTCGTAGAGCATTTCAGCCGTCAGGTGACGTGCACCCTTGCCGAACAGCAGCCAGCCGAGGGCCATCCGCTGCCGTGTCGGGCGGAGCCCCGCGGATTGAAGCATTTCGTTGACGTCGTGCCAGGGGCAGCCGGTCAAGGCCGGCTGGCGGCCGGACAGGAGGGCTGCGGCATGGACGTCGTCGTCGTGGCGGGGCGCGGTATTCTCGCTCATTTCCAGATTTCGGGCACGCGTGAACAATATCTCTCGACAATATAAGAACAGAAAGATGCAGATGCAAGTTTCTCGCAACTAGAGAGGTTCTAATCAGCCTTGAACGTTCTCAGCAGTCTTGGAACCGGGCGAGGATCGCGTCATTTTACCTTCATGGATGCGCTTTGCCACCCGAATGGCCTGTGTTAGAGAGCGCCCGGTTCCGCTTAGCCGATTTTGGCGCAGCCGGGCAGGGAAGCCCGGTCCGCAGTCCATCCGGGGCATGCGGGAGCCGCGTCTGAACGGTGGCGATTGGCGTTGCTTTCCGACCGTGACGGGGCCCATTTTCGCCAGAACGCCGCTCAATCGGAATTCAAACAGAGGCTCGTGCATGCTGAACAGGCGCAACGGTTACGACTACGAAGATCTGCTGGCCTGTGCCCGCGGCGAGATGTTCGGCCCAGGCAATGCCCAGCTGCCCTTGCCGCCGATGCTGATGTTCGACCGCATCACCGAGATCAACGACGATGGCGGCGAGTTCGGCAAGGGGTTGGTGCGCGCCGAGCTCGACGTGAAGCCCGACCTCTGGTTCTTCGGCTGCCATTTCAAGAACGATCCGGTGATGCCCGGCTGCCTTGGTCTCGACGCGCTGTGGCAAATGGTCGGCTTTTATCTCGGCTGGACCGGGGGCGAAGGTCGCGGTCGCGCGCTTGGCCTGAACGAGCTGAAGTTCAGCGGCCAGGTGCTGCCCGAGGCGCGCAAGGTTGTGTACAACGTCGATATCAAACGCGTGATGCGTTCAAAGCTGGTGCTCGGTATTGCCGACGGGTGGCTTTCGGTCGACGAGCAGATTATTTATCGCGCCAAGGACCTGAAGGTCGGCCTGTTCAAGCAGGGCACGAGCCTGGGCTAACGCGCATCACCACCAAGAGAACGAGCAAGAAGACAACGAGCAGGGCGAGGCTGTCATGAGGCGGGTTGTGGTCACCGGGATGGGCATTGTCTCGTCGATCGGAAACAACACCCAGGAAGTGCTTGCGAGCCTTCACGAGGCGAAGTCGGGCATTTCTCGGGCGGAAAAATATGCCGAGCTCGGCTTTCGTTCGCAGGTGCAAGGCGCGCCGTCACTCGATCCTTCGACCGTGGTCGACCGCCGCGCCATGCGTTTCCTGGGCCAGGGCGCGGCGTGGAATCACGTCGCGATGGAGCAGGCGATTCAGGATTCCGGCCTGAGCCCCGAGGAAGTCTCCAACATCCGCACCGGCATCATCATGGGCTCCGGCGGTCCCTCGGCGCGCACCATTGTCGAAGCCGCCGACATCACCCGCACCAAGGGACCGAAGCGCGTCGGACCGTTTGCAGTGCCGAAAGCGATGTCGTCCACAGCCTCCGCCACGCTTGCGACCTGGTTCAAGATCAAGGGCGTGAACTACTCGATCTCCTCGGCCTGCGCGACGTCGAACCATTGCGTCGGCAACGCCTATGAGACGATCCAGATCGGCAAGCAGGACGTCATCTTCGCCGGCGGCTGCGAAGAGCTGGACTGGTCGCTATCGGTGCTGTTCGACGCCATGGGCGCGATGTCCTCGAAGTACAACGACACGCCGGCCACCGCCTCGCGTCCCTACGACGTCAACCGCGACGGCTTCGTCATCGCCGGCGGCGCCGGCGTGCTGGTGCTGGAAGAGCTCGAGCATGCCAAGGCGCGCGGCGCCCGCATCTACGGTGAGATCGTCGGCTACGGCGCCACCTCGGACGGCTACGACATGGTCGCGCCGTCGGGCGAAGGCGCCGAGCGCTGCATGCGCATGGCGATGTCGACGGTGAAGACCAAGGTCGACTACATCAATCCGCACGCGACCTCGACGCCGGCCGGCGACCCGCCGGAGATCGAGGCGATCCGAAAAGTGTTCGGCGTCGGCGAGAAGTGCCCGCCGATCTCGGCGACCAAGGCCCTGACCGGCCATTCGCTGGGCGCAACCGGCGTGCAGGAAGCGATCTACTCGCTGCTGATGATGAACAACGGCTTCATCTGCGAAAGCGCCCACATCCAGGAACTCGATCCCGTGTTCGCCGACATGCCGATCGTGCGCAAGCGCGTCGACAACGTCAAGATCGGCACCGTGCTGTCGAATTCGTTCGGCTTCGGCGGCACCAACGCCACGCTGGTGTTCAGCCGGATGGACGTGTGAGGCCGTGCGAACGCACTGGTAGTTTCTTCGTCATGGCCGGGCTCGTCCCGGCCATCCACGTCTTTGCTACCGGTTGCGGAAGAACGTGGATGGCCGGGACAAGCCCGGGCATGACGAAGAGCGGAGAGTAATTGCGACATGGAAGGTTTGATGAAGGGCAAGCGCGGTCTGATCATGGGCATCGCCAATGATCATTCGATCGCCTGGGGCATGGCGAAGACGCTGCACGCCCACGGCGCCGAGCTCGCCTTCACCTTCCAGGGCGAGGCTCTCGGCAAGCGCGTCAAGCCGCTGGCGGAACAGCTCGGTGTGGATCTGGTGCTGCCTTGCGATGTCGAGGACATCGCCAGCGTCGATGCCACCTTCGATGTGCTGCGCGAAAAGTGGGGCAAGCTCGACTTCGTCATCCATGCCATCGGCTTCGCCGACAAGAACGAGCTGAAGGGTCGCTACGCCGACACCAGCCGCGAGAATTTTTCACGCACCATGGTGATCTCCTGCTTCTCGTTTACGGAAATCGCCAAGCGCGCCGCCGAGCTGATGACTGAGGGCGGCAGCATGATCACGCTGACCTTCGGCGCCTCCGAGCGCGCGATGCCGAACTACAACGTGATGGGCGTCGCCAAGGCGGCACTGGAAGCCTCGGTGCGCTATCTCGCATCGGACTTCGGACCGCGCGGCATCCGCGTCAACGCGATCTCCGCCGGCCCCATCCGCACGCTCGCCGGCTCCGGCATCGGCGAGGCGCGCGCGATGTTCGCCTTCATGCAGAAGCATTCGCCGCTTCGCCGCGGCGTCACGCTCGACGAACTCGGCGGCTCGGCGCTGTACTTGCTGTCGGATCTGTCCGGCGGCGTCACCGGCGAGATCCACTATGTCGATTCCGGTTACAACATCGTCCTGATGCCGCGGCCGGACGATCTGAAGGCGGAATAAGCCAGGCGCCTCCTCCCGCCCCACGATCATGGGGCTGACTCGACCAACCGATTATGCTTGTTGCTCCCGGTGGCGCCGCAGGGTCGTTTCCCCCGCGGTTCGGGAGGAGTGATCGTGCCAAGGCTGCATGCGACGGGGCTGCAAGCGATGTGTCGCGCGAGCGCGCTGGCGTCCGTTGCCGGCGCGATGCTGCTGTGCGGCGGTTCGCGAGCCCTGGCACAGTCGACGATCTGGGACGTGACCCTTTCCAACACCAACTGGTACGTGCCGACGGCGCAGCTGCTGGCCTACGTATCGCCGAAGACCGGCTTCTCCAATCCGATCCCGATCGGGGATCAGACCCTGTGGTCGCTGTCGACCGCGACCAACGGCTCGTTCACCGGAACGAGCGTGGCGCAACTCAAGATCGGGCCGGCACTGCTGACCGATACCTCGACCATCCAGGGTTTTGTCACGACCGCCGGCCAGATCACGATGCAGTTCACGCCGACATCCGGCGGCGCGGTGACGGTTGGGCTTGGCCATATGAGGACCGTCGGCGGCGTGACCTCGATGGAGATGCAGATGATCACGGGCGACAGCCTGCTCGTGACGCATTGGGCCTACATGCTTCCTTACGATCCCGCGACCTTCACGCCGCCCCCTTCACAGCCCGTTCCCGCCAACTCCGTCCCGCAATGGGCATGGGCCTCGGGCACGCCGTGGCGGATTTCCAGCAACGCCTTGTTCGGCACCTCGGCGCCCGGCCGCTTCGTCATCACGAACTACCAGAACGGATATTTCTGGGGTGCGGGCGTCGCACCCGCAGGCAGCAGTGCCGCCAACTTCACGCTGCTGGGGTCGGTGACCCCGGAGGGCAACGTGCTTTTCAACACGCTTTCGAAGGGCACGCTTGCCAGCCTTTACGGCGCCGCCGGCGGCGACGCCTCGGGCGCGCAGATGCTCGTCAGCACCTACGATCTCTCGGGCAACCCGACCGGCGGCGTCGCCTATCTGTCCCTGGTGCGTCCCTATGCCGAGATACTTCAGGCGCAGAACAGCCGCGCGGGGTTAGGGGCGGCCGAGATGCTCTATCGCTTGTCGGCGACCTCGCTCGGTTGGACCGGCGGCATGGCAACCGGCTTCACCGCGCTCGACAATCTCAGCGGCTCCGGTCTCGTCAACGCGGTCAACCAGACCTTGCCCGTTCTCACCGGTGCGGCGTCGCAGGCGACTTACGCCACGCAACGCCTGTTCCAGCAGGCAATGACGGGGCGGCTGGACGATGTGATCGGGCCGAGCATGGGCGTCACGCCTGAGCGGAATCTTTGGATGAAGCCGCTCGGCGGCAGCACCCGGCAGGCCAGCGTCGACGGCGTGCCCGGCTATAACGCCTCCGGCGGCGGCATCGCGGTTGGCGCGGACGCGACGATCTCACCGCGCGCGATGCTCGGCGGTGTGTTCGCCTATTCGCATCAAGCCGTCACAGGCAGCGACGAGGCCGTGCCGAACCGGCTCGCCATCGATTCCTATTCTGCCGGTCTCTACGGCGCCTATGCCCTCGGTCATGGCATTCAGGTGGATGCTCAGCTCGACGGCGCGCTGAATGACAATGGCGAGAGCCGCTCGCTCACCTTCATCAACGGCACCGCCGGCGCCTTCTATCGCTCCTACAGCGGTCACGTCGGAACCGGCGTCCGCAAGCTGATCCTGCTCGAGCCTGGACTTACGATCGCGCCGTCGCTGCGGCTGGACTATGGGCAGGTTCGCTCGCCCGCCTATCAGGAGACCGGCGCCGGCGGCTTCAGCCTCAACGTGGATTCGCAAACCTATCGGGAGCTGACCCTGACGGCTGGGCTGAAGAGCGCGTACCAGATCACGAAGCAGCTTTACCTCACTGGCGATGTCGGCGTCGGCTACAACACGTTGAACCAGGGATTGCAGGTCAGGTCGGCATTTGCCGGCGGCGGCGATAGTTTCGTCACCAACGGCCTTGCACTATCGCCCTGGATCTACTCGACCGCGCTTGGCCTCGTCGCAGCCGACGGCAAGGGGTTTGATCTCGGCATCCGCTACGGCGTTGCAGCGACGTCCTCCGCACTGCTCCAGCAGTCCGGGCTCGCGGTCCTCAAGATCAAGCTGTAGACGAGGCGTTCTCAGCCCGCCGCGATCTTCTCCGCGCGCTGGAATGCCGGCCGCGCCAGGCAGCGCGCCAGATAGGCATCGAAGGCCGGGCGCGACGGCACCATCTTGAACAGGCGCACCGCGAAATTCAGGCCCGAGCCGACCACGACGTCGGCGGCAGAAAATTCCTCGCCGAGAATCCACGGTCCATCGGCGAGCGCGGCTTCCAGCACGTCGAACACCTGCGTCGCGCTGCCCCAGGCCGCAGTCGAGGTCGGAAGCTCGATCTTGGTGAAGATCTGGATGATGGCGGGCTCGATGCAGCCGGGAGAAAAGAACAGCCATTGCAGATAGCGTCCGCGGCGCGGATCGGTCACATCAGGCGCCAGCTTGGTCCCCGGATAGCGGTCGGCGATATAGGCGCAGATCGCGGCGGCTTCGCCGAGCGCGACGTCGCCGTCGGTGAGCGCCGGCACCTTGCCCATTGGGTTGATTTTCAGAAAGTCCGGCGCCTTCTGCGCGCCGGTCGAAATGTCGGTCAGCACGCGCTCATAGGGCAGGCCGCTCTCTTCCATCAGCCAGAGCGTCGTGAACGAGCGCGAGCGGGGAGACCAATAAAGCTTGATCATGGCGCGGAACCCTTTCATCGGCGGCAAGCAAACAGCGCACAATTCATGCCGCGT
>RXJC01000507.1 GCA_003963435.1 Bradyrhizobiaceae bacterium
CGTCGATCGCCCACGAAATCTCGACGCGGCCTGTCGGGACGGACAGCGCGCCGAACTTGGTGGTGTTGGTGCACAGTTCGTTGAACGTCATCGCAAGCGCAATGACGGCGACGGAGGTAATCCGGATATCCGGTCCATTGAAGTGGAAGCGTCGGTCTCCCGGACTGTCGTAGGGCTCCGTCGCGCTGCTCAATGTGTGGGTCAGGCTGGCATCGGCCCAACTCACCTGCATCAAGAGATCATGGGCTCGCCCCAATGCGAGCAGCCTGCCCTCCATTGCTTTCTGTCCGTGCTCGATACTTGGCGCTCCGCGGAAGCTCTGGGACGCGATCGCACTCACCATGGCAAGCGTATTCTTGACGCGATGATGCAGCTCTCCGAGGATGAGCTTCTGCAATTTGTCGGCGGCACTTCGCTGCTCGGCATCGATACCGGCCTGAACGATCAGGGCGCGCGCGTCTATCTCGGCCTGTTCGAGCAGAAGGCGAAGGGTGTCGTTCTCGGCGGACAGGGAAGCCTCCTGCTCCGACCGCGAGCCGGAGGCGGCCGCCCGCGCGGCGCCAAACGTCCCACCGAGCGTCCAGTCACCTGCCGTCGGAACGATCTGCAAAGCACCTGCGCCCACCATAGCCTGCAACTCGGTGATCATTTGCTCGACACCGAGCGGTTTACCGAAAAACCTGCTGTTCGCCGGCCGGTCCGCTTCGGACGGCTTCACCTGGCCGGACACCAGAATAATCTTGATCGAGGGCCAGCGCTCGTGCACCGCATGGGCGAGCTTGAGTCCGTCGATACTGCCGGGCATTTGAATGTCGGTCAGCAACAGCGAGATGTCCGATCGGGACTCCAGAACCGAGATTGCCTCGTCTGCGTTGATCGCCTCGATGGGACAGAACCCGGCATCCTCCACGATGTCGACCGCGCGCATCCGCAGGATCATTTCGTCTTCCACGACGAGAACGTTCGGCACCTGAATTGGATCTGTCGACATGGTGATCTCACTCTCTCTCGTCGGGCCGAGGGTGTCTCGGAGCCGCGAATGCTCGTAAGCCGATTGCGCTTGACCGACGTCCCCCACCCATTGCTGCGCTTCTCGAGACGAGAACGCCAGCCAATTCGCCACGTCTGCGCTGTCCTGGTCTGAGCGCGACTGCCTGATCCCGACCGGAGCTGATTGGACGGCAAGAATCTGGGGTTGCAGAGGTGGGCCCGTCCCTGAGGCGAACTGATTGAATGAGGACCGAACTACCGCCGGGCAGTCACGAGGCGAGCTTCCTGGATCTTCGTTCCAGTGCCAGCGTGTCGCAGGCAGGACGTCGTAAAGGCCGGCCAGACCTGCCCCGAGCAATCCGAGGAAGCGGCCCGGATTTCGAGCCGGTCACCTTTGGCCAGCGCCACGAGCTCATCCGCTTGCACTTTTGGAGCAAAAGCCGGCAACGCGATCACCGACGCGCCGAGAAGCATGAAAATCGCAAAGGATGACAGGGATCTTACCATTTTGTTCAGCTGACTTTTTCGTCTTCGATCCCGCACGTTCGAGGATCCGGAAGGTCAACAACCATAACGAGAAATCGTTCCCAATCTTCAACTCAGCGCTCTGGTCTTGTCGATGTCCGTGCCTGGTGCGCCTCGGGCAATCGAGCGGAGTGCTGCGTTGGTGCAATGGATTTGAACCCATTGGCCCTGCCGATCATCGTCCTCCCTGGAGGACAGCTGGCGCGAAAGATCATGTGGCCATCCGGCGCATTGCCGCGAACTGGCCCGGGGGGAGTGCGCGCTTGCGGGCGCTATGGCGTAGGAGGACCGCCAACTGACATCAGTCATCCCCGACGTTAACCCTGTCGGCAAATCATTGCCGTTGGGCCGGCAGCCGGCGGCAAAGTTGCCGCATTGGCGCGGAGAATTCTTGGCGGCGCTCATTTGGGACAGAGGCGCGTGATGCTGAGAATGGCGTTGTTGGGCCTCCTCATCCTGCTCAGTGTGGGAATGCTGTCGGCCATGGAGCTGAGCGCTCCATCGCGTCGCGCCGCTGCGATGGTCCAGCCACCGGCCGAACAAAGCGAGGCCCTCCCCGCTTCGCATGATGCGCTGGCGAAGGCCGATCGGCTCGAGGTCGCCGCTGTGAGCAGCGCGATGCCGACGCAGCCGGCGTCCGTCGAAAACCCCGTTGCCCCGCAAGACGTCCATGTCGGCTCATCCGCGCCGGCGCCGCTCGTCCGTCATCGAAGCAAGCCGAAGCCGATCGCGACCGCGAAACCTCGCGAGCCGAAGCCGAAGGCAATCGTCGTCAAGCGAACCGCCAATGTTCAACGCGCCAAGGCCGCCGGCGAAACCGAGTCCTGTCGACTCAAGGCGTTCGGCGGCTTGCTCAAGGCACTGAATATGACCGGCTGCGAAATCTGAAGACGCCACGAGCTGCCTGAGACGGTGGCTACCTTCCTCCGAGAGCTGCTGACGGCACGTCTGACTGCCATCTTTCATCGGCCGACGTCTCGCAAACCGTTCCGGTCAGCCCTATGTTGCCGGCATGAAGAAGATCGGATTTCTGTCCTTTGGACACTGGACGCCCTCGCCGCAATCGCAGACCCGCTCCGCACGCGACACGCTGCTGCAATCGATCGAGCTGGCCGTGGCGGCCGAGCAGTTGGGGGCCGACGGCGCCTATTTCCGCGTGCATCATTTCGCGCGGCAGCTCGCCTCGCCCTTCCCACTGCTCGCGGCCGTCGGTGCGAAAACGAGCCGCATCGAGATCGGCACGGCCGTGATCGACATGCGCTACGAGAACCCGCTCTACATGGTCGAGGACGCCGGCAGCGCCGACCTCATCGCCGGCGGCCGGCTGCAGCTCGGCATCAGCCGCGGCTCGCCCGAGCAAGTGATCGACGGCTGGCGCTATTTTGGTTATCAGCCGGCCGAGGGCCAGAGCGATGCCGACATGGGACGCCGCCACGCCGAAGTCTTCCTC
The DNA here is from genome assembly GCA_003963435.1 of Bradyrhizobiaceae bacterium. GTDB lineage: Bacteria > Pseudomonadota > Alphaproteobacteria > Rhizobiales > Xanthobacteraceae > Bradyrhizobium. The sequence goes on from RXJC01000507.1 coordinate 2,966, forward strand.
GACCTCTTGCGCGGCGAAGGCTTTGCCGAACCCAATCCGCGGCCGATGTTTCCCAATCCGCCGGGCCTCTTGCGCCTCGAGCCGCATGCGCAGGGCCTGCGCGAGCGGATCTGGTGGGGCGCCGGCTCGAATGCCACCGCGGTGTGGGCGGCCAGGCTCGGCATGAACTTGCAGAGCTCGACGCTGAAG
>RXJC01000583.1 GCA_003963435.1 Bradyrhizobiaceae bacterium
GAGATCGGCCTGTCCGCCGGCGAGCCGCCGACCGCCAAGGGCTACACGCCGACCGTCTTCACCGAGCTGCCGAAGCTGCTGGAGCGCGCCGGACCTGGCCTGGGGGAGGGCGCCATCACCGCGATCTTCACGGTGCTGGTCGACGGCGACGACCACAACGAGCCGATTGCGGATGCCGTCCGCGGCATCCTGGACGGCCACATCGTGATGCAGCGCGCGATCGCCGAGCGCGGCCGCTATCCCGCCATCAACATTCTCAAATCCGTCTCCCGTACCATGCCGAAATCGGCCGATCCGCAATTCTGGCCCGTGATCCAGAAGGCGCGGGCGGTGATGGCGACCTATGCCGACATGGAGGAGTTGATCCGCCTCGGCGCGTACCGGGCCGGCTCCAGCCCCGAGGTCGACGAGGCGATCCGCCTGCACGAGCCGCTGGAGGCCTTCCTGCGCCAGCGCAAGGACGAAAAGGCATCGCTCTCGGACGGCTACCGCCAATTGGCGCAAATCCTCGGCAATTTGGAAACGGAACGCTAACTTTGTCCCGTCATCATCCGATCCCACAGAGTAGCAGAGCCGGTCTGGGCCCCCATCGGGCCCGTGGGGTGACCGGTATCGTCCCACGTGCAGCGGGGGGACTTCTGGGGAGTACGAGTCGATGAAGTCACGAGATACCCTCATCCGCCTGAAGAAGTTTCAGGTCGACGAGAAGCGCCGCCGGGTCACCCAGATCGAGACCATGATCGCCGACTTCCAGCGGATGTCGGTCGATCTCGAGCGTGAGATCCAGACCGAGCAGGAGCGTGCCGGGATCAACGATCCCTCGCACTTCGCCTATCCGACCTACGCCAAGGCCGCGATCCAGCGTCGCGAGAACCTGACCCGCTCGGCCGACGAGCTCAAGGGCCAGCTCGACGAAGCCAAGGCTGCGCTCGCCGAGGCCTTCGAGGAGCTGAAGAAGGTCGAGCTGCTCGACGAGCGCGACCAGGCCCGCGAGCGCGCTGAAGAGAACGCCCGCGAGCAGGCCGACCTCGACAGCATCGGCCTGATGCGCGCCCGCATCGGCGCCGTCGCCTGAGCGGCCAATAGTCAGATCACCCTGGAAATTTGCTGAACCCGGGCCGCAAGGCCCGGGTTTTCGCTTGTGCTGTCCACAGTGTGGCGCCGCACCCCTTGGTGGTCGGCTTTGTCGCGCGCTATGGTGGTGAAGGGTCTGCGCGGAACGCGCTGGAGCCCGCGTGTCGGGGGGCTGAATGCTGACGCCAGCAGAGCTGGTCGGGTTGATCGAGGCGGTGGCGAAGGGCGATCAGGCCGCGTTCGAGCGCCTCTACGCCGCCACGCGCGCGAAACTCTATGGCGTCGTGCTCCGTATCTTGCGCCGGCAGGATCTCGCGGAGGAGGTCATTCAGGAGACCTACGTCAAAATCTGGAACAGCGCGGGCCGGTTCGATCCGGCGCTGTCCTCGCCGATCACGTGGATGGCCTCGATCGCGCGCAACCGGGCCATCGACATCGTGCGCAAGAAGTCGGAGGCCTCGATCGAGGAAGAGCCGCAGGCGATGGAGGTCGCGGCCGACAGCCCCGACCCGCTGGCGCGCCGGGAGATGACCGAAGACCTGAAGCGGCTGCTCGAATGCGTCGGCCGGCTCGAGCCGGACCGTCAGCGGCTCGTGCTTCTCGCCTACTACAACGGCTGGAGCCGCGAGCAATTGGCGGAGAAGTTCTCGGCGCCGGTCAACACGGTGAAGACATGGCTGCGGCGCAGCATGCTGGATATCCGGGAATGCCTGGGATTGTGATGGCTTTGATGATGAGGATGGTTCTGGACTGCAATTGATGGCCTACACGGAGGACCATATCGCGCTCGCCGCGGAATACGCGCTCGGCACCCTCGATGCCGACGAGCGCGCGCAGGTCGAGACCATGATGGCGGTGGACGAGGCGTTCGCCGCGATCGTGCAGGCGTGGTCCTATCGGCTCGGCGTCCTCAACCAGATGGTCGGCTCGGTCGAGCCGCGCCCGATCGTGTGGGAGAACATCAGGTCCGAGATCGTGCGCATGGCGGCGGGGCAGCAGCCGCCCGTTCCGGCCGACATCGCGCCGCCGCCAATGCCGCCGGTCGAAACTGCGCTGCCGGAAGCGCCGTCGGAGCGGACAGCGCCGCCGGCTCCCGCAGCCGAGCCGCCCGCGCCGGTGCGCGCCGGATCCGACGCGATCGGCGACGTCGCGCCGATCTTCGTGCCGCAGGTCCACGCGCCAGATCCGCAGGTCGTGCGGACGTCGCCTGCGCCGATCATCGACAACAGCAACGTGATCCGGCTCGAGGGCCGCGTGAAGCGCTGGCGCGGAATCGCATCCGCCGTCGGCGCGCTCGCGGCCGCGCTGCTGGTCACGCTGTCGCTCCAGATCTTCCTGCCTGACGCGCTGCCGGGCGCCTTGCGTCCGGCGCCGCGGATCCAGACCGTGGAGGTGAAGACTCCGGCCGCGCCGCTCGCCGCTTCCGCGCAATATGTCGCGCTGCTGCAGGGCCAGGCCGGCGGACCCGCCTTCATCCTCACCGTCGACGGCGCGACGCGGAATTTCACCGTGCGCAAGGTCGGTGCGGCGCCGGAGCCCGGCAAGAGTTTCGAGCTCTGGCTGATCTCCGACAAGCTGCCGCGCCCGCGCTCGCTCGGCGTGATCGGCACGGGCGATTTCACCGCGCGTCCGCTGCTCGCCTCCTACGACGCCGAGGTCGTCAACGGCGCGACCTACGCCGTCACCGTCGAGCAGGCCGGCGGCTCGCCCGACGGCCGGCCGACCTCGTCGCCGGTGTTTTCCGGCAAGCTGATCGAGACCGTGCCGCCGTCCCAGCCGCAGGTTCCTGCAAAGAAGTAGGGCCGTAGCCCGGATGGAGCGAAAGCGTAATCCGGGGCCACCGTCCCCGCATTCCGCTCCGCTCCATGCGGGCTACACGAACCTGTCGCCACGGTCCATGTCGCCGTCGCATCCCGACAAGTCCTGCTGAATCCGCCCCCGATTTGAACCTCGCTGCAATTGGCGGCGTCAAATTTCCGGAAATTGCAGTCGGCGCCGCCGATCGCGGAGCCGAAAGAGGGGCTAGACATCAGATGGATGCAGCGAAAACGCCGGGCATCTTCGTT
>RXJC01000645.1 GCA_003963435.1 Bradyrhizobiaceae bacterium
GCTGCAGAAGACGCTCGCGACCGGCTCCTTGCGCAAGCGCCTCACCGCGTTCTTCGATCTCACCATCACCAATTTCCGCTCCGGCACGCCGCCGCGCGGCTGTCCGACGACGCGCGGGCTGATGGAGCTCGGCGCCGCCGAAGGCGAGGGGCTGGACGACGACGCGCGCGAGGCCTTTGCAAGCCTCATCGCGCGCATCACCGCGCTGGTTCGGGACACGTTGTCGGCAGGCGCGGCGCGCGGCGAGTTCGATGGCAATCCCGCGGCCGCGGCGCTGCACATCGTCACTGTGACGCGCGGTCTCGCCGTGCTCGAACGGGCCTTCGGCGACGAGCCGCAATTGCGCAAGATCGCCGCGCACACCATCGATCTCGTGCTCCGGAAAGGCGGCTAATGGTCAGCACAGTGCCAGCGCGTTGACCGCCCGTGTCGCCGCAGCTTGCTTGCCGGCGCCGACCAGCCGGCCGACGATGGCTTCGAGCTCGCCCGGCTGCTTGCGGCGCGCGACCGTCAGCAGGCGCATCAATTCGGCCTCGTCCTTCGACAGGCGCCGGCACGACGGCGGCATGAAGCACAGCTCGCAGGGGCGGCCGCCGCGCAGGATCCTGACCAGCGCAGCGGCGCGGGCGACCAGCAGCGGACTGTCGGAAATGCCCGGCGCCTCGTCGGCAAAGCGATAGGCCGCTTCCCAGCAATCCGACGCGCCGGTCGTATAGGCCGCGCCGATGAACCGGAGCAGCGACAGCGCGACGCGGCAGAACTCATCGCAGCTTTCGACGCAAGGGTACGCTGCCGCCGCCTGCAGCGGGCAGAGCTGCGATGGGCCGCTTTCGGGAATTGCCGCAGCTCTGCATATGTCCGGGGTCATGAACGATCTCGTCAATGCAATGTCGGGCTTCCGACCAGCCAGCTCTTCATCGCCATGGTCCGGCCGTGGTCGAAAGACCGCGTTTGTCGGTCGGGCAGAACGAGACCTGCCATGCGGAAGATTGTCGCGAGCCCGCGCACCGGCGCGAGCGCCCAATCGGCGCCGACCGGCGGCAGCCAGCTCTCGAATTGCTGGCGCGCGATGTCGATACGATCTTGTTGTGCGGCGGCGATGGCGTGCAACATTCCGTGCTCGCTGGGCGACACGCGCGGACAGGTCGGGCAGTGCACCTCGATGGCGGTGTGCGCCGTGCAGGTGAAGATCTCGATGATGGATTCCAGCGAGGGCACGGCATCGCCGACGCGGAAATGGTCGTACACCTGCTGGATGTCGGCCGCATTCGGCACCGCGCCGCCGCTGCGCGCCTTGGCGCGGAAGCCCCAGATGAAGAGCCGTTCGGCGGCGCTGAGTGCGGGAAGGTCGATAGACCCCGGTGATGTCGATGGATGCATGGAGCCTCTCGCCCTTGGCTGCGCTCACGCGGCTGATTGTCTGCGCCGATCGTTCGGCCAGGGCTCTCTCCAAGTCAACGCGCGCAGGGGCGATATCGAGGGCTTCTAGATTTGAAGAGGTTTACATTCGGATGCGGGGCCGCGGGCCTTCGGCGGCCGCTTGGGGGAACCCGAATGCTTAAAGCTTCGCTAACGAAGTCGGGATAAATTGGCATATCTGTACCGCCAATTTTGCGAGCCCCGATGATTTTCTCCCGCATCAGTTTCAAGCTGGTCCTGATTGTCGGCATCAGCCTGCTCGGCATGATCGCGCTGGCACCGATCGCGCTGTCGACGCTCCGTGCGCAAATGGTCGCCGATCGTCAGGCCAAGACGCAGCATATGGTCGATGTCGGTTACGGCATCCTCGCGCACTACCAGAAGCTCGAAAGCGACGGGAAACTCCCGCGCGAGCAGGCTCAGGCGGCCGCCATGGCCGAGGTCAAGAGCCTGCGCTACGACAAGGTCGAGTATTTCTGGATCAACGACATGACCCCGAAGATGGTCATGCATCCGATCAAGCCCGAGCTCGACGGCAAGGATCTGTCGGGCATGAAGGATCCCGCCGGCAACGCGCTTTTCATGGGCTTCATCGACGTCGTCAAGAAGCAGGGTGCGGGGTTCTACGGCTATCTCTGGCCGAAGCCCGGCTTCGACCAGCCGGTCGGGAAAATCTCCTATGTGAAGGGTTTTGCGCCCTGGGGCTGGATCATCGGCACCGGCATCTATCTCGACGACGTCGATGCCGCCTTCCGCCAGAACGCGATGACGTTCGGCTATGTCTGCCTCGCCGTGCTGGTTCTGGTGCTCGGTGCCTCTTTCCTGATCGGCCGCAGCGTCACCAGGCCACTGGCCACGATCACCGCGCTGACCGAACGCCTCGCCGCCGGCGACGGCGCCTTCGAGGTACCCTACACTGATCGCAGAGACGAGGTCGGCGGGCTCGCCAAGGCGCTCGCGGTCTTCAAGGACAACGCGTCGGCGGTCGGCCGGATGCATGCCGAGCAGCAGGAACTGAAGCAGCGGGCGGACGGGGAGAAGCGCAAGGCGATGGCCGATCTCGCCGGCAAGTTCGAGGCGAGCGTCCAGGCCGTCGTCCGCGACGTCTTCAACGAAGCGCGCGCGATGCAGCAGGCCGCACAGGGCATGTCGGAGACCGCCGACAAGGCGAGCGATCGCGCGAGCTTCGTCGCCACAGCCTGCCAGCAGGCCTCGACCAACGTGCAGACCGTCGCGTCCGCCGCCGGCCAATTGTCGTCATCGATCTCGGAGATCAGCCAGCGCGTCGCGCAGGCCGCGACCGTGGCCGACAAGGCCGCTGCGGACGGTCAGCGCACCAACGACACCGTGCAGGGGCTCGCTGCCGCCGCGCACAAGATCGGCGAGGTCATCGATCTCATCAACCAGATCGCCTCGCAGACCAATCTGCTCGCGCTCAACGCCACCATCGAGGCGGCGCGGGCCGGCGAAGCCGGCAAGGGCTTTGCGGTGGTCGCGAGCGAAGTGAAGTCGCTGGCGAGCCAGACCGCGAAGGCGACCGACGAGATCGGCGCGCAGATCACCGCGATCCAGGCCGAAACCAATCAGGTCGTCGGCAATATCGAGAGCATTCGCGCCACCATCATGGAGGTCAACGAGATCTCCTCGTCGATCGCCGCTGCCGTCGAAGAGCAGGGCGCGGCCACGCAGGCGATCGCCCACAGCGTGCAGGAGGCCGCCTCCGGCACCGACCAGGTCACGCAGAACATTTCCGGCGTCACCGATGCCACGGCGGCGACCGGCCAGGCCGCCGGCCTCGTGCTGCAATCGAGCGGCCGCTTGACGCAGAAGCTGCAATCGCTCGAAACCGAGGTCAGCGCTTTCGTGGCGGGCGTGCGGGCGGCCTGATCGCCGCCGGCGCGGCCTGCCGCGGCGCGGATAATTCGCCGCGTCACCGCGCGTGCGGCCCGTCGAAATTCCGGCCTGCGGGAACGATCATCGCGGCCGGTGTTCTCGCCCTTGACGGCTGCGGCTAAAGTGAAGAAGCAGGGCCATCGAACCTGCCGACCCGCGACTTGCACGCGGGCATGGAGACCGCCGCATGTCGTTCAAAAAACTCCTGGTCGCCAATCGCGGCGAGATCGCCATCCGCATCGCGCGCGCCGCGGCCGAGGCCGGCATCGCGACGGTTGCGATCCATCCCGCCGACGATGCGCTATCGCTGCATGTGCGCGTGGCGGACGACGCCGTCGAAATCCCCGGCCGCGGCGCGCGGGCCTATCTCGACA
>RXJC01000237.1 GCA_003963435.1 Bradyrhizobiaceae bacterium
GCGGTGCTCGGCATGCAGCCGATCGTTGCGACTCTGATCCTGATGGTGGCCGGACGCGGCATCGCCCAGCTCATCACCGAAGGGCGCATCGTGACTTTCTCCTCGCCGGATCTGGTCTGGCTCGGCAATGGCTCGGTGCTCGGCCTGCCGGTGCCGGTCGTGATCGCTTTGGGCATGCTGATCCTCACCGGCGCGGTGGTGCGCGGCTCGGCGCTCGGCCTCCTGATCGAGGCGACCGGCGGCAACGCGCGCGCCAGCGAGCTTGCGGGCGTCGGCACCCGCGGGATGATCCTGTCGGTCTATGCCTGGTGCGGCGTTTGTGCTGCGCTCGCCGGCGTGATCGCGGCGGCCGACATCATGGGCGCGGATGCCAACAATGCCGGCCTCTGGCTCGAGCTCGATGCGATCCTGGCCGTGGTGATCGGCGGCACCTCGCTGTTTGGCGGCCGCTTCAGTCTCGTGCTCGCCGTGCTTGGCGCGCTGATCATCCAGACCATGAACACCGGCATCCTGCTGTCCGGCTATCCGCCGGAGTTCAATCTGCTGGTCAAGGCGGTGGTGGTGCTCGCGGTGCTGCTGCTGCAATCGCCAAAGCTCACCGGCTTTGCCGGCATCGCCGCCCGGCTCAAGAGGATGAAAGCATGAGAGGTCTGCCGCCCGCCCTCATCACGGCGATCGTGCTGGTCGCGGGCTTTGCGGCCTGCGCGGTGCAATTCCCCAACATTGCCTCGACCCGCGTGGTCGGTAATCTCCTCACCGACAATGCCTTCCTCGGCATCGTCGCGACCGGCATGACGTTTGTGATCATCTCCGGCGGAATCGATCTGTCTGTCGGGTCGGTGATCGGATTCACCACAGTGTTCGTCGCACTGGCAATCGAGCGCTGGGGCATGCCGCCGCTAATCGCCTTCGTTGCCATTCTCGCGCTCTCGGCGGCCTTTGGCGCGGCTATGGGCGCGGTGATTCATGTCTTCGATCTGCCACCGTTCATCGTGACGCTCGCCGGCATGTTTCTGGCGCGCGGCGCGAGCTTCCTGCTCTCGACGGAATCGGTGCCGATCACCGCCCCGGTCTATTCCACCGTGTCCGACTTCGCGTTGCGGATGCCCGGCGGCGGGCGGCTGACGGCGATCGCGATCATCATGCTCGTAATCGTGATCGGCGGCGCCTTGCTGCTGCATCTCACGAGGTTCGGCGCCAACGTCTATGCTCTCGGCGGCAGCCGGGCGACCGCAAGCCTGATGGGCGTTGCCGTCGGCAAGATGACGGTGAAGATCTACATGCTGTCGAGCCTGCTCGCAGGAAGCGCCGGCATCGTGTTCTCCTTCTACACCAGTGCCGGCTATTCGCTTTCCGCCGTCGGCGTCGAGCTCGACACCATCGCCGCCGTCGTGATCGGCGGCACGTTGCTCACGGGCGGGCAGGGCTCTGTGATCGGCACGTTCCTCGGCGTGCTGATCCAGGGCTTGATCCAGACTTACATCAATTTCGACGGCACGCTGTCGAGCTGGTGGACCAAGATCGCAACCGGCGTGTTGCTGTTTGCCTTCATTGCCTTGCAGCAGGGATTGGTCGCGCTCGCGCGGCGGCCGGCGACGAGACGCGCAGGAGCCGCCACATGACCTCGCGCATCGTCGTCATCCCGACGCGGCGGGCTCACTCCAACCATGCGGAGGTCGCTCGCTCGATCGGCGTCGACATCATCGCCGGGCGCTACGCGGAAGGGACCCGCCTCCCAGGCGATGCCGAGATGATCGCGATGTTCGGCGTGTCGCGGCCAGTGTTGCGGGAGAGCGTCAAGACCCTGGTCGCCAAGGGCCTGCTCACCACCAAGGCGCGGGTCGGCACCGTCGTGCGGGAGCGAGGCGCCTGGAACATGTTTGACGCCGACGTGCTGGCCTGGCACCTCGATGCCGGCATCGACAAGCGTTTCCTCAACGACCTCGCCGAGATCCGTCTCGCGGTCGAGCCGCGCGCCGCGATGCTCGCCGCCACGCGGCGGTCGGAGGAGGATCTCGTCGAGCTTCGGCGCAGCATGGAGCGCATGCGGCACGAAGCCTCCGACTCGGTCGGCTTTGCCGACGCCGACCTCGCGCTTCACGTCGCGGTGGCGCGCGCCTCCGGCAATCTGTTCATGCGCTCGATCGGCCACGTCATCGAGGCGGCTCTGCGCGCCTCGTTCCTGTTGAGCGCCCCCGTGGAATCCGAGGACCGCGACACTGTGCTGCTCTGGCACCAGAAGATCGTTGATGCGATCGCGGCGGGCGATGCCGACGCCGCATCGGAGGCGATGGTCTTCGTTATTCACAACGGCATGCACCGTCATGAGGGTTCGGTCATCGAGACCGCGCCGGCCGAGGTGTTGCCTTCCGCCGACTCTGGAGAGAGATCGTGACCGAACTTCGCATCGCCATCGTCGGCTTCGGCAAGATCGCGCGCGACCAGCACCTCAGCGCGATTGCCGCGGTGCCGGGCGCGACGCTGACTGCGGTTGCCAGCCGCAACGCCTCGCTGCCGGGGCTGCCGCATTTCGCCACCATCGAGGAGTTGTTGGAGAAGGGACCGCCCATCGATGCGGTCTCGCTCTGCACGCCGCCGCAGGTGCGGCGCGCGCAGGCCGCCGCGGCGCTCGCTGCCGGCAAGCATGTCATGCTGGAGAAGCCGCCGGGCACCGGCGTTGCCGAGCTCGATCCGCTGATTGCGATGGCGGCGAAGGCACAGCGAACGCTGTTTGCGACCTGGCATTCGCGTCATGCGCCGGCGGTCGAGCCCGCGCGCCAATGGCTCAGCAAGCGACGCCTCAAGTCGGTGCATATCAACTGGAAGGAGGATGTTCGCGTCTGGCATCCCGGCCAGAGCTGGATCTGGGAACCGGGCGGACTCGGCGTGTTCGACCCCGGCATCAACGCGCTGTCGATCCTCACCAAAATCCTGCCCAAGCCGGTGTTCGTCACCGCCGCCGAGCTCGCCTTTCCCGCCAATTGCCAGGCGCCGATTGCGGCGAACCTGACGTTGAGCGATATCGACGGCCTGGCTGTGACCGCGGAGTTCGATTTCCGCCAGACCGGGCCGCAGAGCTGGGATATCCTGGTCGAAACCGACCAAGGCCGCCTGACGCTGTCCGCTGGCGGCAGGCTCATGGCGATCGACGGCAACAAAGTTGCCGAGGCGCCCGATGAAGAATATCGAGAGCTCTACCGGCGCTTCGTCGAACTCGCAGCGACCGGCGCGAGCGACGTCGACCTGGCGCCGCTTCGTCTCGTCGCCGACGCCTTCCTGCTCGGCCGGCGCACAATCGTCGAACCGTTTGTGGACTAGACATGGCTGGCTCAAGACTGGAACGAGACGTCTTTGGAAAGTTGCCGGACGGCCGTAACGTCGAACGCATCGTGCTGCGGGGTGCGGGTGGGTTCGAGGCGCGCGTCATAACCCATGGTGCGGTGCTCCAGGCGCTGATCGCGCCGGATGCGAAAGGCGGGCATGACGACGTCGTGCTCGGCCACGACGCCTTCGCCGGCTATCTCGCGGAACGAAAGTTCTTCGGCGCCACGGTCGGCCGCTACGCCAACCGCATCGCCAAGGGACAGTTTTCGCTCGACGGTGAGACGATGCAGCTCGCGGTCAACAACGGGCCGAATGCGCTGCATGGCGGCCTCGACGGATTTGACCGCAAGCTCTGGGACATCGCGGAGATCGATGAAGGCGCCGAGCCCGGAGTGACGCTGACTTATACAAGTCCGCATGCCGAGGAGAACTATCCCGGCAAGCTCGATGTCCGCCTGACCTATCGCATCACCGGGCCGACCGAGCTCTCGCTCTCCATGGAGGCGCGGACCGACCGTCCCACCATCGTCAACCTGACCAACCACAGCTTCTTCAATCTCGAAGGCGCGACATCAGGCACGCCGATCCTCGATCACGAGCTCACGGTCGTGGCCGAGCATTTCCTCGCCATCGATCCCACCGCCATTCCGCTGCCCGGACCGCCGCGCAGCGTTGCCGGCACGCCGTTCGACTTCCGCGAGCCTCGGCCCGTAGGAGGGCGTATCCGGCAAGGCGACGAGCAATTGCGCAACGGCAGGGGCTACGACCACACCTACTGCCTCGGGCGCGACGGCAAGCTCGCGCTCGCCGCGCGGATGGAGGCGCCGCGCTCGGGACGGATCATGGAGCTGTTCACCAACCAGCCCGGCCTTCAGGTTTACTCCGGCAATTACCTCGACGGCACGATTTCGGGGAAGGGCGGCAAGCTCATCCGTCAGTCGGACGCGATGTGCCTGGAGCCGCACATCTGGCCCGATGCGCCGAACCGGCCGGATTTTCCGAGCCCGCGCCTCGATCCCGGCCAGGTCT
>RXJC01000721.1:0-3150 GCA_003963435.1 Bradyrhizobiaceae bacterium
GCTGCATGTCTACGGCACGCCGTTCTTCATCGAGGGCGAGCTGCCGATCGAATCCGATCGCGCCAAGACGCCGTTCCATCGGCTGATGATCGCGCAGGACACCGGCTCGGCGATCATTGGGCCGGCGCGCGCCGATCTGTTTTTCGGTGCCGGTCAGGAAGCCGGCCGCATCTCCGGCCGGCTGCGCCATCCCATGCACTTTGTCATGCTGGTGCCGAAGCGCCTCGATCCCTCGGTGCGGGCCGCGCGCCTGCCGGTGCCTGATCCGCGCCCCTCGGAGAAGATCGCAAAGCTGTTTCCGCAGACGGATCCGGCGAAGGCGACGGCGAAACCGGCAGCGGCCGCCGCTTCAGCGGACAACAAGACCGAAACAATTGCCACCGCAGGTCCGGTCCCGCTACCGGTGCCGCGCCCCGCGATCGAGCCCGCCCCGGAGCCGCAGCGGCCAACGAAGAAACGTCCCCACCGGCAGCAATGAAGCGATCGTCCCGTCCGCCCGTGCTGGAGCCTCGCCCCTCGCCGCGCCGCCGCGCGCTGAGCGAGGAGGAGCGCGCGCTGTGGGACAATGTCGCAAAGCAGGTCAAGCCGCTCAGGAAGCATCGTGTCGCCAAGGCGCAGGCCGCGCCGCCCGCAGGGCCTTCACCCGTGGCCCCGGCAACCCGGTCATCATCACCGGCAAGGCCGGTTGCCGCCGCGCCAGCGCCGCGCGCTGCAAAGCCGGCCATTCCGCCTTTGGCGCCACTCGGCAAGCGCGAGCGGACAAAACTGTCGCGCGGCCGCAGCGAGATCGAGGCGCGGCTCGATCTGCACGGCATGACCCAGATGCGCGCGCATCGTGCGTTGACCGGATTCCTGCATCGCGCCCATCACGACGGCCTCACCTTCGTGCTCATCATCACCGGCAAGGGTCGCAGCGGCGGCGAGAGCGGCGTGCTGCGGCGTCAGGTGCCGGAATGGCTCAGCCTGCCGGAATTCCGCGCCTTCGTCGTCGGCTTCGAGACCGCGCATATCGGCCATGGCGGCGAGGGCGCGCTGTATGTGCGGATCAGGCGGGCGAGATCTTAGAACGGTCGGATGATTCCGACGCGCGGGATCAGCGTGATGATCAGGCCGAAGATCTTCGCGCGGCGATCCTCCGCCGGTATCAGCGATGCCTCTCGTGCCGCCGGCAGCATCTTCACCGCATGCAGGATCAGGAACATGCAGACCGCCCAGTTCGAGATCCAGCGCGAATAGTCGAACACCATCGCGAACATCACGACATAGGCGAGGCTGATTCCGATCAGGGCCGCGATGACGAGGCGGCGGTGCGTCTCGCTGGCGAGTGCGCCGATCAGATCGGCAAAATAGCGCCACAGCGGCCTGTGCAACCAGATCAGCAGCGCGAACACCGGCACGCCGAGGATGTTGTGCGGCAGGCGCCCCCAGGTGTCGGAAATCTCCTTCGCCAGCGGCTGGTACCAGATGTAGGCGAATTGCAGCAGGTCGGTGCGTGAGGGATCGGCCATCCTGGTCTTGAGATAAGCGACGAAATCCGCTTCCGGGATCGGCATCGTTCCCAAGAATTGCGCCGCGAAGAACAGCGCGGAGACGATAGCGAGAGCTGCAATGCCGAACGTGACATTGCCGCGATCGAGCCCGTAAGCGAGGTAGTGCCTGATCACGACGATGGTGACGATGGTCGGCACATACATCAGCAGATGAATGTGGTGGATCAGCACGAGGACGATCGAGAACAGCGCCGCCGTCGCCACGAACAGCAGCGAGCCCGCCGGGATTAGCAGCAGGATGATCGCGAGCGCGCAGCCATAGATGTCGAAATGGCCGAGCGTGTGCATGAAATTCTTCAGGAAGAACGGCGAGCCCGCGATGAAGACGAACAGCGGCAGCGTTTTCGCGGTGAAGCCGAACGTTTTCTGAAACAGCTTTGCGTACAGTCCAAGCGTCACGAGCCATGTCACGCCACCGAGCGCGAACACCAGCCAGACCGGCACCCTGTCGGTGAACAGCGCGACAACGGCGCCGATCAGCGCGCGCTTGATGAAGCCGAAATGGTAATCGACCAGGAGATGGATGTAGGGGACGTAAGGCGGCAGCTGGATCTTGTGAACGAACACGCCGGCGATGACCGCCGCGTTGATCGCGAGCAGGAGCCGCCAGGGATTTTGCAGGATCGGTACGGTCACGCCGCATCCATAGCGTGACCGCCCGAAATTACAAAATGAACCGGCTCAGATCCGCGTTCTTGGCGAGGTCGCCGACGTGCTTCTGCACGAAATCGGCGTCGACCTTGACGGTCTCGCCGCTGCGGTCGGGGGCGTTGAAGGAGATTTCGTCCAGCACCCGCTCCATCACGGTCTGCAGCCGCCGCGCGCCGATGTTCTCGACGGTGGAATTGACGGCGACCGCGACGTCGGCGAGCGCGTCGATGGCGCCGTCGGTGATGTCGAGGGTCACGCCCTCGGTCTGCATCAAGGCGACATATTGCTTGATCAGCGAGGCCTCGGGCTCGGTCAGGATGCGCCGCATGTCGTCGCGGGTCAGCGCCTGCAATTCGACGCGGATCGGCAGCCGGCCCTGCAATTCCGGCAACAGGTCCGACGGCTTGGCGACGTGGAAGGCGCCGGAGGCAATGAACAGGATGTGGTCGGTCTTCACCGCGCCGTGCTTGGTCGAGACCGTGGTGCCCTCGATCAGGGGCAGGAGATCGCGCTGCACGCCCTCCCGCGAGACGTCGCCGGCGGCGCGGCCTTCGCGCGCGCAGATCTTGTCGATCTCGTCGAGGAACACGATGCCGTTGTTCTCGACGGCGCCGATCGCCTCCAGCGTCAATTGGTCGGTGTCCAGCAACTTGTCGGACTCCTCGTTGACGAGGAGCTCGTGCGAGCCTTCGACCGTCAGCCGCCGCGTCTTGCTGCGGCCCCCTAACTTGCCGAAGATGTCGCCGATCGAGATCGCGCCCATCTGCGCGCCCGGCATGCCCGGGATCTCGAACATCGGCATGCCGCTGCCGGAGGACTGCGTCTCGATCTCGATTTCCTTGTCGTTGAGCTCGCCGGCGCGCAGCTTCTTGCGGAAGGATTCCCGCGTCGCGGAAGAGGCATTGGCGCCGACCAGCGCATCGAGCACGCGCTCCTCGGCGGCGAGCTG
>RXJC01000721.1:3200-3891 GCA_003963435.1 Bradyrhizobiaceae bacterium
GGACCTGGGCGATCGCGACCTCGACGAGATCACGCACGATCTGCTCGACGTCGCGGCCAACATAGCCGACCTCGGTGAACTTGGTCGCCTCCACCTTCAGGAAGGGCGCATTCGCCAGCTTGGCCAGCCGTCGCGCGATTTCCGTCTTGCCGACGCCGGTGGGGCCGATCATCAGGATGTTCTTCGGCAGCACCTCCTCGCGCAACGAGCCGGTGAGCTGCTGCCTCCGCCAGCGGTTGCGCAGCGCGATCGAGACGGCGCGCTTGGCATCGGCCTGGCCGACGATGAAACGGTCGAGTTCGGAAACGATTTCGCGGGGAGAGAAGTCTGTCATGGGCCTTAGCTAGGGTCAGATGCGGGTTGGGACAAGCCGCTTTTTTTGGCCGTCAGATGATCGGCGGACCGGATTGCCACTGCTTCACGGCCTCGATCGGATGGATCAGCATCAGGATATTGAGCGTCAGATTGTCGCGAATATGGAGCGCCAGCATGATTTCGAAGGCGAGCCCGATCAGCACGGTCATCGGGACTGGCAAGATGCGCGCGGCGAGAAACCCGAGCACCATGGCCAGATTGTCGGACACCGAATTGACGATGCTGTCGCCGAAATAATCCAGCGAGATGGTGCCGGCGCGGTAGCGCTCGATGATGAAGGGCGAGTTCTCGACGATCTCCCACGCGCCTTCGATCA
>RXJC01000336.1:0-5390 GCA_003963435.1 Bradyrhizobiaceae bacterium
GCCGTCATCACCACCACGCGCTGCGACAGATAGACGGATTCGAATACCGAATGGGTGACGAAGATGACGGTCTTGCGCAGGCGGCGCCACAGCGCGAGCAAATCGTTGTTGAGGCGGAAGCGCGTGATCTCGTCGAGCGCGGCGAAAGGCTCATCCATCAGAAGGATATCGGGATCGGTGACGAGCGCGCGCGCCAGCGACACCCGCATCTTCATGCCGCCGGAGAGCTCGCGTGGGAAGCTATCGGCGAAATCGGCGAGCCCGACGCTGGCCAGCGCCTGATCGGCACGCGCGCGCGCATCCGCCTTCGGCACGCCGGCGAGCTTCAGCGGCAGCCGCACGTTCTCGCGGATGTTGGTCCAGGGCATCAAGGTCGGCTCCTGAAACACGAAGCCGATGCCGTGACCGGGCAGCACCTCGCCCTCGGGACGCGCCACCCGCACGGTGCCCGACGACGGCGCGCCGAGCCCGGCGATGATCCGCAGCGCGGTGGACTTGCCGCAGCCGGACGGGCCGAGCAGCGAGACGAACTCGCCCTTGCGCACCGCAAGGTCGAGCGGGCCGAGCGCCGCGACGCCGTTGTCATAGGTCTTCGTCACGCCGCGCAGACTGACGGCGAGATGCGTCAGGCCGCTCTCGGCGGCGGACGAGGTTTTGCCTGAAGACATCGCCCCTGCGCTACGGCTTGTTCGGACGCAGCTCGACGCCGACACCCTTGTTGACGAAGCGCAGCGTGTAGGATTTGCGGAAGTCGAGATCGGGCTTGACGACGCCGGCCTTGACCATCTTGTTGAAGAAGGAGGTGTAACGCTCGTCGCTCATGGCGCCGATGCCGTTCTTCAAGCTGTCGCCGGAATCGACGATGCCGTGCTCCTTCATCTTGGCGACGGAATAGGCGAGCAGATCGTCCGTCATCTCCGGGTTGAGCTGCTTGATCATGGCGTTGCCGGCGGAATTGTCGCGGTAGATGTAGTTGTACCAGCCGATCATGGAGGCATCGACGAAGCGCTGCACGAGGTCGGGCTTCTTCTCGACGACGTCGCGGCGGGTTTCGATCAGGGTCGAATAGGTGTTGAAGCCGTAGTCGGCCAACAGCAGCACGTTGGGCTTGAAGCCGGCGGCCTTCTCCACCGCGAACGGCTCGGAGGTGACGTAACCCTGCATCGCGCTCTTGGGGTTGGCGATGAAGGGCTGCGGATTGAAATTATAGGGGCGGACGTTCTTCTCGCTGAAGCCGTATTCGGACTTCAGCCACTGGAAATAGCTGCCC
The DNA here is from genome assembly GCA_003963435.1 of Bradyrhizobiaceae bacterium. Lineage (GTDB taxonomy): Bacteria > Pseudomonadota > Alphaproteobacteria > Rhizobiales > Xanthobacteraceae > Bradyrhizobium. The sequence continues at coordinate 1,271 of RXJC01000336.1, forward strand.
ATGCCCTCCTTGGAGACGAACAGCGTCAGCGGCTTGAGATCCTCGATCTTCGTAACCTTGGCATCCGGCTGCGTCAGCATGACCTGCGGATCCTTCTGGAAGATCGCGGCGATGGTCACGACGGGGACGTTGTTGGCGACCGCGTCGAACGACATCAGCGTGTTCGCGGCCATGAAGAAATCGATCTTGCCGGCGATCAGCAGCATCCGGTTGTTCTCGTTCGGACCGCCGGGGACGATGGTGACGTCGAGGCCGAATTTCTTGTAGGTGCCGTCGGCCACGGCCTGGAAGAAGCCGCCATGCTCGGCCTCGGCGACCCAGTTGGTGCCGAAGGTGACCTTGTCGAGCGTCTCGGCCCGCGCCGGTGCGACAGAGACGAAAGCGGCCATCAGGCCCGCCGTTAACGTTCGCGGCAGATGAAAGGGGGTCATAATGGCACTCCGTCGATCGCTTCCGGTCCAATCGCGTCTGGCTAATGTGAACGCAACGCGATAGAACCGCATGACATCAGGGGACGCGAGCCGGCCGGGTCCGCATCCCCTGATACCCCAAATTACGTGACAAATTCGGGCAAAGAAACCTTGATGACGCCGTCCCGCGACTGGACCGCAATCCACTGGGCTGAGGCGCCCGCCGCGGAGACGTCGCGCTGGATCGCCGTGCTGCCACTGGCCGCGACCGAGCAGCATGGCCCGCATCTGCCGCTCGAGACCGACGTGCTGATCGCCGACGCCTATCTGGCGCGCACGCGCGAGCTGTTGCCGGAACGCGTTCCAGCGACGTTCCTGCCCGTTGAGCGGATCGGGATTTCCACCGAGCATATCGACTATCCGGGCACGCAGACGCTGCCGACCGAGGTCGCCCTGAAGAAGTGGACCGGCATCGGCGAGGACATCGCGCGGCGCGGCGTGAGGAAGCTCGTCATCATCACGAGCCATGGCGGCAACAGCGCGGCGATGATGCTGGTGGCACAGGATCTTCGCGCGCACCAAAAACTGTTCGTGGTGACGACGTCGTGGTCGCGGCTGTCGGGCGCGGACAAATTGTTCCCGGCCGAGGAAGTGCGCCACGGCATTCACGGCGGCGCCGTCGAGACTTCGCTCATGCTGGCGCGCTATCCCGACCAGGTGCGCAAGGATGCGATCGCGGATTTTCCCGCGAGCAGCATCGCGCTGGAAAAGCAATATCGCTGGCTGTCGACGCAGCGCCCGGCGCCGTTCGCCTGGCAGGCGCAGGATCTCAACGCCAGCGGCGCGGTCGGCAATGCGACATTGGCCGTGGCCGAAAAGGGCGAGCGGCTGCTCGATCAGGGCGCCCGTGCTTTTTGCGAACTGCTCGGCGAGGTCGATAACTTCGACGTGAACGGGCTCGCCAAGGGGCCGCTCGGCTAGCCGATATCTCTCTGGAATCGCTCAGGAAAGCTCTTCGCTCCGGGAGCGGATTGGCCGCATTCGAACCGGACGCGAAGAGCCTCCGTCCAATTGGGCACGCGGGCCACAACGGACCGCCTCAACCCGGATGGAGTTTCACATGTCGATCAAGACCAAGATTGCCGCCGCCGCTCTCGCTACCCTCGCCGTGACCGGCAGCCTCGTGTCCACCACCTCCTCGGCCGAAGCCAAGCAGCCCGGCTGGGTCTGGGGTGTCGGCGCCGGCATCGCCACCGCCGCCGTCGTCGGCTCCGCGATCGCCGCGAGCAACGACCCCTATTATTACGGCTATCACCGCTGCGGCTGGGTCGCGCAGTACAACGCCTTCGGCCAGTACGTCGGCCGCGTTCGTACCTGCTACTGATCTGAGTATCTGAGGCCGATCTTACGTGGATCCTGCGTCCGACACGGGCGCCTCATCCACCCCGTGTCGTGCCCCAGACCCGCCCGGTTGTCCCCCCGGGCGGGTCATTCATTTTGGCCCACGCTGGAATTGTTGCAGGCTCGTCACACAAGGGTGCGAACCGGTACCTGCGGCAATTGGCACTAGTTGCTATTGCGAATTAATCGCAATAAGGTTTGCTCAAGCTCAGAAGGCCGGGACGAATCCGTATTGAGCCGGGATCATCTCGGTCGAGCACGCGGCACCGGAACCTGATGACAGAATCGCCGCGACTCGGCAGGGATGGCGCGGCGGGTGGGACACATTCGCGTTTGGGGGCGTGCGTTGTGACGTTGAGAGGTTATCGTTCCAGGTACTTGCGGACGGCCGCGGCGATTGCCTCGGGCGTGATGGTCTTTCCTGGCACCGGCCGTGCGGCCGATCTGCCGCTCAAGGCACCGGCGCTGAAAGCGGTCTATGACTGGACCGGCCTCTATATCGGCGCGCATGTCGGCGTCACCCGCGGCACCTCATCGGCGACGCTGACCGACCCCACGCTCGCAACCGACAACAACGTCTTCACCGGCGCGACCGGCGGCGTCCAGGCCGGCTACAATTGGCACTTCAATTCGGGCCTGCTGCTCGGCGTCGAAGGCGACATCTCGTTTCCGAACTATATGCCCTCCAACCACGTGGTGTCGTCGACGGGGACCGCGCTGTCGTTCGCGGAGGAACGCTGGGACTATGTCGCGAGCCTGCGCGCGCGGCTCGGCTACACCAGCGGCAATTGGCTGTTCTACGCCACCGGCGGCGCGGCCTTCACCGGCGAGCGCTTCCTCTCGACGCCGAACGGCGGCGTTGAAGAGAAGGTGCTGCATACAAGGCTCGGCTGGACCGCCGGTGGCGGCGTCGAATACGCCTTCGCGCCACATTGGAGTGCGCGGCTCGAATATCTCTACAGCAGGTTCGGGAACGCCAACGTCACCTTCCCCGACGGCGCGCAATATGCCTCGTCGATGGATTTTCACAGCCTGCGGCTCGGCCTCAATCGCAAGATCGACTGGCCGGGCGTGCCGACCTATCATCCGAAGTCGGATGTCACCGACACCGAGTCGAACCGCTGGGAGATCCACGGCCAGTCGACCGTGCTGGGACAGGGCTACCCGGCGTTCCGCGCGCCCTATACCGGACCGAACAGCCTGCTTCCATCACCGGATTTTCAGCAGACCTGGAGCAATTCGCTCTATCTCAACGCGCGGCTATGGGACGGCGGCGAGGTCTATTTCAATCCCGAGCTGCTGCAGGGTTTCGGTTTCAACAACACGACGGGCGCTGCGGGCTTCCCCAACGGCGAAGCGCAGAAGTCGGGCTTTCCCTATCCGCATTTCAATGCCTCGCGGCTGTTCGTGCGCCATACCTTCGGCTTCGGCGGCGAGCAGGAGGAGCTTGCCTCCGGCCAGCTCCAGCTCGCGAGCAAGGTCGATGTCTCGCGCCTGACCTTGCAGGTCGGCAAATTCTCCGTGGTCGACGTGTTCGACGGCAATTCCTACGCGCATGATCCGCGCAAGGATTTCATGAACTGGTCGATCTGGGCGTCCGGCGCCTTCGACTATGCGGCCGACAAGCTCGGCCTCGGCTACGGTGCCACCGCCGAGTTGAACCAGAAGCAATGGGCGCTGCGCGCGGGTTATTTCCTGATCGGCGCGGAGTCGAACTCAAGCAATTTCGATATGAACGTCGGGCGGCGCGGCGAGTATGTGATGGAGCTCGAGACGCGCTATTCTCTGTTCGGCCTGCCCGGCAAGCTGCGCACGCTCGGCTTCGTCAACAGTGCCTTTTCCGGCAGCTATCGCGAGACGCTGGACAATCCGGCGTTCGGCGTCGATATCAGCCAGACCCGCCGCGGCCGCCTCAAATACGGCTACGCCTTCAACGTCGAACAGGCGATCACCGACGACATCGGCCTGTTCGGCCGCTGGAGCTGGAACGACGGCCGCAACGAGATCATGGCCTTCACCGACATCGACCGCAGCCTGTCCGGCGGCGTCTCGGTCAAGGGAACGAAATGGGGCCGGCCCGACGACGTCGTCGCCATCGCAGGCGCCGTCAACGCGCTGTCGCAGGACCATCGCGACTTCATCGCCGCCGGCGGCCTCGGCCCGCTGATCGGCGACGGCCAGCTCAACTACCGCAGGGAACGCGTGCTGGAGACCTACTACGCCTATGCGCTGAACAAGGCGCTGACCTTCACCGCCGACTACCAGCTCATCGTCAACCCCGCCTACAACGCCGATCGCGGACCGGTGTC
>RXJC01000336.1:5440-5689 GCA_003963435.1 Bradyrhizobiaceae bacterium
TCGGTGTTTTCGGGCCGGCTGCACGGCGAGTTCTGAGCGCGATGAAGTGAGCCTTGATCGGTGCACCGTCGGTGGTGTGCCCCCTCTCCCGCTTGCGGGAGAGGGTCGGGGAGAGGGTGCTTCCGCAACGGGACAATCCCCAAGAGGAGAAAGCCCTCACCCGCGCCTTCGGCGCGACCTCTCCCGCAAGCGGGCTACTGGATTCACACATCACTTCTGGCTACCCGTGGGGGGAGCATGAGGTTGGCG
>RXJC01000415.1 GCA_003963435.1 Bradyrhizobiaceae bacterium
TGCGATCGCGCGATCGGCTCGCGCCTTCCATCGCACCGGAGCTGTCGCGTCTCGGCGTCATGCTGCCGGTCGCCCCGCTGCATCACCTGATCTTTGATGCACTGAACGCGGAGCATGCGTGCTCCGGCGAACGCTGGGCGATCGTTGCCACCAGTGCCAATCCCGGCGGCGAGCCGCTCCTGATCGACAATCGCGAGGCCGAGCGACGCCTTGCCGGCATTGCCGACCTCGTCGTCACCCATGACCGGGACATCGTCACCCGCGCCGACGATTCCGTGGCGGCGGTTGTCTCGGGGCGGACTCAATTCATCCGCCGCGCCCGCGGCTACGTGCCGGAGCCGGTCCGCCTCGCGCGGTCGGTGCCGCCGATCCTGGCGGTCGGTGGCGCCTTGAAATCGACCGTGACGGTGACGCGCGGCGATGAGGCCTTCGTCTCCCAGCACATCGGCGACCTCGACACTGCGGAAGGCGTCCGCTTCTTCGAGGAGACGGTGGAGCACCTGCTGTCGACGCTCGACGTCGAGCCGGTGATGGTCGCCCATGATCTGCATCCGAACATGGCCTCGACCCGCTTTGCCGAGGCCAGCGGCAAGCGGCTGATCGCGGTCCAGCACCATCATGCCCATGCGGCCTCGGTGTTGGCGGAACATGGCACCGCAGGTCCGGTGCTGGCGCTCGTGCTCGACGGTTTCGGCCACGGCAGCGACGGTGGCAATTGGGGTGGCGAGCTGCTCGCCTGTGACGGTGCGCATTTCCAGCGGCTCGGCCATCTGGCGCCGATGAAGATGCCGGGCGGCGATCGCGCCGCACGTGAACCCTGGCGCATGGGTGCGAGCGTGCTGCATGGCCTCGGGCTGGGCGACGTGATTGCAACGCGATTCAAAATGCAGCCGCAGGCCTCGCGCCTTGGCGCCATGCTGGACCAGCCGGGCGTACCGACGACGACCAGTGCCGGCCGGCTGTTCGATGCGGCGGCGGGGTTGTTGGGTCTCTCCCCGGTGCAGAGCTACGAGGGCGAGGCGGCGATGAAGCTGGAGGCGCTGGTGCGCGACCCCCGCATCGCGGCAGACGGCTGGATCATTGCGAGCGGTATGCTCTCCCTGGCTCCGTTGTTCGAGCGCCTTGTGACCGACGCCTTCGATCCGGTCGCAGGCGCCGAGCTGTTTCACGGCACGCTTGCCGCAGCCTGCATCGACTGGGTCGGCCAAGCGGCGCGCGCAACCGGCATCACCACCGTTGCGCTCGGTGGCGGCTGCTTCCTCAATGCGATCCTGTCGGAGGAGATCGCGCGCGGCTGCATCGCCTCCGGCCTCTCGCCGCTGCTGCCGCGCCAGATGCCGCCCAATGACGGCGGCCTCAGCCTGGGCCAGGCCTGGATTGCCGCGCTGACACTTCTCGAACAGCAAGATCTGGAAGGAACTGCCTGATGTGTCTCGCGATACCGGCCGAAGTCACAAAGCTCCTGCCCGATGAGATGGCCATCGTCTCGATCGACGGCGTCAGCAAGGAGATTTCGGTCGCATTGATCGAGAACCTTGCGGTGGGGGACTACGTGATCATCCATGTCGGCTATGCCCTGACCAAGATCGATCCGGAAGAGGCGCGGCGGACGCTCGAATTGTTGCGCGAGCTGAGCGTCGAGGGACAGGGAGTGGCGCCATGAAATATGCCGACGAGTTTCGCGACAAGGAGATCGCGTTGGGGCTCGCGAAGACCATCCGCGCGGAGAGCCATCCGGATCAGGCGTACCGCTTCATGGAGTTCTGCGGCGGCCACACCCACGCGATCTCGCGCTATGGCCTGGAAGACATGCTGCCGAAGAACGTGCGGATGATCCATGGTCCCGGGTGCCCGGTCTGCGTCTTGCCGGCCGGGCGCATCGACATGGCGATCCGCCTCGCGGAGCGCAGCGACATCATCCTCTGCGTCTATGGCGACCTGATGCGCGTCCCCGGTTCGCAGGGCGCCTCGCTCCTGAAGGCGAAGGCGCGGGGCGCCGATATCCGCATGGTCTATTCCACGCTCGACGCGATCAGGATCGCCGAGGAAAACCCCGAGCGCGAAATCGTGTTCTTCGCCATCGGCTTCGAGACCACGACGCCGCCGACCGCGGTGATGATCCGGCTGGCCGAGAAGAAGCAGCTTTCGAACTTCAGCGTGTTCTGCAATCACGTGCTGACCCCGCCCGCGATGCAGAACATTCTGGAAAGCCCTGATATCCGCAACATCGGCCGCGTCGAGATCGACGGCTTCGTCGGGCCGGCGCATGTCTCGACCATCATCGGCACCGCCCCTTACGAGTTCTTCGCCGAAGAGTTCGGCAAGCCCGTCGTGATCTCGGGCTTCGAGCCGCTCGACATGATGCAGGCGATCCTGATGCTGGTGCGGCAGGTCAACGAGAACAGGCACGAGGTCGAGAACCAGTACAGCCGCGCAGTCACGCGCGACGGCAATCTGCGCGCCAAGGAGGAGGTCTCGGACATCTTCGAGCTCCGCGACCAGTTTGAGTGGCGCGGGCTCGGGCAGGTTCCCTATAGCGGGCTGAAGCTGAAGCGCGCTTACGCCAAATACGACGCCGAGGTCCGCTTCGCCATGAACGAGCTTCGTGTCGACGACAATCCGGCGTGCGAATGCGGGGCCATCCTGCGCGGGGTGAAGAAGCCGGTCGACTGCAAGCTGTTCGGCACCGTCTGCACGCCGGAGACGCCGATGGGATCCTGCATGGTGTCCTCGGAAGGCGCTTGCGCGGCGCATTGGACCTACGGCCGCTTCCGCGACCATCAGCAGAGGCGGGCGTCATGAAGGCCTATCAACGCAAGCTCGATATCAAGAACGGCTGCGTCGACCTCTCCCACGGCTCGGGCGGCCGCGCCATGGCACAGTTGATCTCCGGTCTGTTCCACGAAGCCTTCGGCAATGAATGGCTGGCGCGCGGCAACGACCAGTCGGCCTTCGATGTCGGCGCCGGACGCATGGTGATGACGACCGACGGCTATGTGGTCTCGCCGCTGTTCTTTCCCGGCGGCAATATCGGCTCGCTCGCGGTTCACGGCACCGTCAACGACATCGCCATGGCCGGCGCCAAGCCGCTCTATCTGTCGGCGAGCTTCATCATCGAGGAGGGTTTTCGCTTCGCCGATCTCAAGGTGATCGCGGACTCGATGGGGGAGGCGGCGCGCACGGCGGGCGTCCACATCATCACCGGCGATACCAAGGTGGTCGAGCGCGGCAAGGCGGACGGCCTGTTCATCTCGACGTCGGCGGTCGGGGTCGTCCCTGATGGGCTCGATCTGTCCGCCGAGAACGCGCGCGTCGGCGATCGCGTCCTGATCTCGGGCACCCTCGGCGATCACGGCGTGGCGATCATGTCGAAGCGGCAGAATCTCGCCTTCGAGACCGAGATCGTGTCGGATTCGGCGGCACTCAACGATCTCGTCGCCAAAATGGTCGAAGCCGGCGGTGTCGGTATCCGCCTGATGCGCGATCCCACTCGCGGCGGGCTCGCCGCGACGCTGAACGAGATCGCCCAACAATCGCGCCTCGGCTTTCACCTCCAGGAGGAGGAAATCCCGGTCAAGCCGCTCCATGTCGCCAATGAGGGCAAGCTGGTCGCGGTCGTCGCGCCCGAGGTTGCTGGCGCCGTGCTCGCCGCCATGCGGCGCCATCCGCTTGGCCGCGATGCCGCCGACATCGGCGAAGCCGTTGCCGACGACCATCATTTCGTGCAGATGGCGACGAGCTTTGGCGGCGGCCGGATCGTCGATTGGCTGTCGGGCGAGCAATTGCCGCGGATTTGTTGAGCGATCATCATGCGCATCCTGCTGCTATCGCATTCCTTCAACA
>RXJC01000566.1 GCA_003963435.1 Bradyrhizobiaceae bacterium
GCGCGGAAAACGCCTCCAGCGGCTCGCCGAGCTGCATCTCGGGATTGCTGGCATCGAGCGGATTGACGGGATCCTCGACATTGGGCACCTCGAACTGGGTCGCGATCCGGGCCACGGTGTCGCGCACATGGGTGACGTCGGCGATCGGCGGCGACGTCAGGCGCTCTCCCGAGGCCAGCGTGAACACGAGTTGAAAGCGGGCCTTCACCCGCTTGCTGCCGGGAACCTGCAACGCCGTGATGTCGTCTTTCGCGACGACCCGCGTGCGGAGCTTGCCGAACGGACTCTGCCGCCCGATCAGGATCTCGTTCGCCGTGATGATCCACACCACCGCCGGCGCCATCATGATGCCGGCGACGAATCCCGCGCCCGTCAGCAGCGCGACCACGGAGATGATGATCTCCAGAATGTCGTGCGTGAACAGGCCCGGCGTGAAGCACAGCGCAACGGCCGCCGCAAAAGCGGACATCACCAGCCGCTGCGCGATCGAGGAGCCTTCACGAAGGCGGATGTCGGTGCTGGTGTTCGCGTCCATTGCGGGCGGCTGATTGCGTCGCCCGCGAAACTCCACGGACGGGTCCGTGGAGTCAAGCAACAAGGGCGGCATCTGCAACCAGCCGCCCGATGCCCGTGCGACGTCAGCTGCTCGCGTTCAGCAGCTTCGCCACGGTGCGGTCGATCTCGTCGTAGCGGCCTTCGCCAGCGTGCTGGAACACGATCTTGCCGCTCTGGTCGATGATGTACTGTGCCGGCCAATACTGGTTGCTGTAGGCGTTCCAGGTCTTGGAATCATTGTCCTGCGCCACCGGATAGGTGATGCCGTGGCGCTTCAGCGCGGCCTGCACGTTGGAGGCGGAGCGCTCGAACGGGAATTCCGGCGTGTGCACGCCGACCACGACGAGGCCCTTGTCCCGGTACTTGGCGTAGAGCTCCGTGACGTGCGGCAGCGTGTTGACGCAGTTGACGCAGCCATAGGTCCAGAAGTCGACCAGCACGACCTTGCCGCGGAGGTCGGCGAGCTTCAGCGGCTTCGAGTTGAACCAATTGTTGATGCCGGTGAAGTCGGGCGCGGTTGCCTGGCTTGCGGCGGCGACGGTGATCGGCGCTGCGCGCACGGCCTCGTCGCAGAGGCCGGGGATGACGGCGCCGGTGACGGCGATGCCGACCAGGGCGGCGGAAACGGCGAGCAGTTTGAAACTCATGGAAGCGTCCTCCGGGTTGAATGTTTGGTGGTTACAGGCCGATCTGGCCGGTCGGGTAGAAGGCGGTGAGCCACGCCACGATCAGCGTGTCGTATTGGAAATAGGCGGCGACCGCGAAAGCGATCACGACGACGCCGAAGCCCTGCTGCAGGCGCGGGGTGATCCGCGCCAGGCTGCGCACGCGCGTGGTCGCGGCCTGTCCGCCATAGGCGATGGCCAGCATCGGGATCGCAGCGCCGATGGCATAGGCAATCAGCAGCGTGCCGGCCCAGGCGGCGTTCTTCGAGGTCGCAACCAGCGTCAGGATCGAGCCGAGCACGGGCCCTGCGCAGGGCGTCCAGACCAGGCCGAGCGTGGTGCCGAGGACGAGCCCGCCGAGCGCGCCGTCGCGCTGAATCGTGCTGGAATTGCCGAGATCGAGCCAGCCGTTGAGCCGGATCGACAGCCATTCGAACGGCGCCGGCCACAGCATCAGCAGGCCGAAGCCGAGCAGCAGGATCGAGGCCGCCTCGCGCAGCACATTCGGATCGAAATCGAACAGCCGCGTCAGCGCCCCGAGCAGCAGCGCCACGCCTGAGAAGGAGACGACGAAGCCGAGCGCGATCATCGCGGGACGCAAGCGACCTGCGCGCCCGATCGAGGCGCCGAGCAGGATCGGCAACATCGGCAGCGTGCAGGGCGCGGCGATGGTGAGGAGGCCGGCAAGGATGGCGAAGATCAGGTCGAGCATGGCGCACTCGTGAGGGAGGTCACGAGGGCAGTTCGGGTGTGGTGGGTCCGTCGTTACGCACCGTCACGCCTTCGTGACGGGGTCGAATTTTGCTGAGCTCGTCATGCCCGGGCTTGTCCCGGGCATCCACGTTCTTTGTGCCGCTCAGACGTGGATGGCCGGGACAAGCCCGGCCATGACGACGTGGAAGCAGCGTGGCTCCCAGCGTCTGCGACACCCCAAATACAAAACGACCCGGACGGGGGCATCGTCCGGGTCGTTGGAGGTCTTGGGAGGTTTAACGAAACCGTATGTGAGCTTTATAGGAGGGAAGTTTTTCCGCCTGATGTTGTCGTCTGTTTCAATTGTTTCGTCGGCGGTAACGCTTCCGTGTCCGGGGGAGGGTCGGTATCGGACCCTAACCCCTTGAAATCGTTGGCCTCAGGCGGCGAAACGCTCGACGCCGGCGCCCTTAAGCAATTCGGCCAGCTGCTTGCGGGCGTAGAACATCCGCGTCTTCACGGTGCTCTGGGGGATGCCGATGATCTGCCCGACCTCCTCGACCGACTTCTCGTGGTAGTAGATGAGGTTGATGATCTCGCGATGGGCCGGCGACAGCTTCTGCACGCAGGCGCGCAGGATGGCGCTGGTGTCGCTGCGGTCGAGCGAAGTCTCCGGCGTGTCGGTGTCATCGGGAATCTGGCGCACGTCCTCCTGGTCGATGTCCTCGAAGCGGCGCTGGCGCATCGCGGTCAGGGCCTTGAAGCGGGCGATCGAGAGCAGCCAGGTCGAGACCTGGGAACGGCCCTGGAACTGGCCGGCAGTCCGCCACACGTCCAGAAACACCTGGCTGACGAGATCTTCCGCGGCCGTGGAGTCGCGCACGATGCGCAGGATGAAGCGGTACACCCGCACATTGTGCCGGCAATAAAGGATATGCATCGACGTCCGGTTGCCGCCGGCAATGCTTTCGAGAAGCATGTCGTCCGAAGTCGCCTGAGCGGCAATGATGCCCTGGCTGGCTTGGGCGTTGATGGCAATGACGTTCCGCATGGACTTGGCTCCCCGTAGCGCCGCAACCGAGCGGCGTTTCCTTGGACCAAAGTGTTAATGAGCCAACGTTTCGGGACGTCTGCACGAAAAGCGGAAAATGGTTTCGTGCGCCGCCAAATTGTTTCGTCGCAACGGCCGCGACGAAACATTCGGAGCAAAAAGGCTGAGGAATTTCAATGTACGGAAAATACGGGGCGGGCGTTTTCGGGCAGACGGGCGCGCCGCGGAACCAATCCCGGCGATTTGCGTTCGGTCGCGTCGAGCTACCGCTGTCGTCCCGGGGCGCTAATACAAGGGTGGGCAAAAGCGCGAAGCGCTGTGCCCACGATTTCTCTCGGTCGCAAAAGATGTGTGGGCACGCTTCGCTTTGCCCACCCTACGAGACCATGGATGTGGCCGCCCCCTACGCCTTCTCGCCCTGCGGCGAGAACAGGTAGCCGCCGCCGCGGATGGTGCGGATCACGGCGGGCTTGGCCGGGTCGGGCTCGATCTTGCGGCGGATGCGCATGATGCGC
>RXJC01000443.1 GCA_003963435.1 Bradyrhizobiaceae bacterium
GCAAAGCGCTGGCCGCGCCCGGAGGCGCCGGCCTGGATGATCACGGGATGGCCCTGTTGCGAGCGCGGCACGGTGAACGGCCCGCGCGACTTGAAGGCCGGCCCCTTGTGATCGAGCCGCTTCACCTTGTTCGGATCGGCAAAGCGACCGCTTTGCTTGTCCATGATCAGCGCGCCGTCCTCCCAGGTGTCCCAATGGCCGAGCACCACCTCCATGAACTCGTCGGCGCGGTCGTAGCGTGAATCATGTTCGGGATGGGAGTCCCGCCCCATGTTGAGCGCTTCGCCGTCATTGAGCGAAGTGACGACGTTCCAGCCCGCGCGTCCGCCGGACATGAGGTCAAGCGTTGCAAAGCGGCGGGCGACGTCGAACGGCTCGAAATAGGTGGTCGAGCAGGTCGCGCCCAGGCCGAGCTTGTCGGTGACCATGCCCATCGTGGTCAGCACGATCAGCGGGTCCATCTTCACGCAGCGGATGCCGTATTCGACGGTGTGGGCATGGTCGTTGCCGTAGCGGTCCGGCATCGCCAGGCGATCGTCGAAGAAGGCCATGTGGAACTTGCCGGCTTCGAGGATCCTGGCGATCTCTTGATAGTAATCGGCGGACATGGAATCGTCGCGCGAGTCCGGATGCCGCCACGAGCTGGGCAAATTGGTGCAGTTCTGCGCCTGGAGGAAGCCGACCAGGACCATCTGTCGCGTCATGCTGCTGTTCTCCAAATTTGGTCAGGCCAGATCGAGCACCGTGTCGAGCCGGTACTCCCGCGCCAGCGCGCGCAGTTTCTCCCAGGTGGCATCCTCGATCTCGATGCCGTCGCGCAGGCGCTGCTGTTCGCGCAGGCCTTCGATCTCGCCGGGATAGTAGACGCCCTTGCTGCCCTCGGAGGGCGGGGTCGATTTCAGATAGCGCGCGAACTCGGCGACCTCCCGCTTGAACTCCTGCAGCGGGCGGAACGCGGCGACGTTGAACACCGCCATGAAGCATCCGTCATTGTGCCGCCCGGTCGGCTCGACGCCGAAGCCGAGACCGGTGAGCAGGCCGCACAGCACCTCGACCATGGCGGCGAGGCCGCTGCCTTTGTAGCCCTCGGTGCCGCCGAGCGGCAGCAGCGCGCCGCCTTTGCGATATTGGGTGGGATCGGTGGTGTGCCGTCCCTCGGCGTCGATGATCCATCCCGTCGGAATCTCTTCGCCGCGCGCGACCGCAAGCTGGATCTTGCCGGCCGCGACCGCCGAGGTCGCCATGTCCAGGTAGAACGGCGCCTCGAGATCGGACGGCACAGCGATCGAGATCGGGTTGGTGCCGAGTCGTGCTTCCTTGCCGCCGAACGGGGCGACGTGCTTCGGCGAGCGGCCCGAATCCGCCGTCGCGATCCCGATCATGCCTGCGCGCATGGCCATCAGCGGATAGGCCGCGAGGCGGCCGACATGGCTCTGGCGGAACACCGTGCATGCCGCGACGTTCGCCGTCTTCGCCTTCTCGATCGTCAGCGCCATCGCCTTGGCGTTGACGTGGAAGCCGAAACCCCAATGGCCGTCGATCACGGTCGTGGTCGGCGATTCCTGGACGATGGACCATTGGGCGCCGGGCACGATATGGCCGGCCTTGATGCGGTCGATATAGGTGGGAACGGCGATCACGCCGTGGGAATCATGGCCGGCAAGATTGGCGTTGACGCAGCCGACCGCAACGGCCTCGGCTTCTTCCTCGGAGGCTCCGGCGGCGCGAAGCAGGGCGGCACTGACGCGCGTGAGGCGATCGGCCTTGACGATCGGCATGGCGTTCCCTCAGGTCGTTGCCCTTGGCGGGCGCTGGTTGTTGAAGCCATCGTCTCAAAGCGCAGGCGCGATATCAATCTCCCGTAAACCAATACAGGGCTGCAAATTCGTAAACAGAGCGCGCCGTGGTCGAGGATTCGTCCCGCGTGGCGGTATTTCCGTCAGATTTGGCGTCGGTCGTTCGTAGCTCGTTCACTTTGATTGCCGGTTTGCGGCGCGCCATAACGACCACTTAGGCGATGGCCGTTCATAAAGCCACCCGGGAGAAACTGGCAGAATGCCCGGGAGCTGAGACCGTGCCGACGACACTCGCGCGCACATTTGCGGCGTTGAGCGCCATCAACGAAGCGATCCTCTATGCGGAATCGCCGGACGAGCTGTACCAGAAGGTCTGCGATGCCGGGTTTTCGAGCGGGGATTTTCTGGCCGTGGCCGTGTTCCTGGTCGAACCGGACGGCCGCCGCTTGCGGTTCGTGGCCGGTTGCGGCGACGACATCCCGCGACTTCGCTCGATCGTCATCACGACGGAAGCCGATACGCCTGAAGGGTCTGGCGTCGGGGGCGAGGCGTTTCGCGATCAGAAGCTGTGCATCAGCAACGACTATCTGAACGACCCGCGCTCGCTGGCGTGGCGCAAGGGTGCGGCCGCAGCCCATATTGGTGCGGCTGCGGCGCTGCCGCTGCTCTGCAACGGCAAGAGCGTCGGCGTGTTGCTGGTGACCCGTAGCGAAGCCAATTCGCTCGACGACCAGATGGTCTCGCTGTTCGAGCGCATGTCGGCCAACATTTCCTATGCGTTGGACAATTTCGCGCGTGCGACCGCGCAGCAGACCAGCGAGCGGGCGACGCGACGGCTCAACCGCATGTTCAGCGCGCTCAGCGCCACCAACGAAGCCATCCTGCGCGCCAAGACCGAGCAGGAGCTGTACCAGCTCGTGTGCGACGCCTCCGTCCACGGGGGCAAGTCGCTGGCGACCTTCATCCTGCTGAAGGAAAAGGACTCCGACTGGCTGAAGCCTGTCGCGGGGACTGGCCATAGCCTCGAACTGGTTGCTCGAACCCGATACTCCGTCGATCCCGAGAATCCCTACGGCCGAGGTATTTCGGGGGAAGTATTCCGCTCGCAGAAGCCGTGCCTGGAAGACGATCTGCCCCGCCGCACCAAGGGGACGCCGTGGGAGCAGGCCAACGTCAATTCCGGCGTTGCCGCTTGCGTTGCCGCTCCGCTGATCAAGCATGGGAAAAGCGTCGGCGTGATGCTGTCCTTCATCAGCCGCTCCTGGGCCAAAGACGAAGAAGTCGTCGCGCTGATGTTGCGGATCGCCGAGAACGTATGCTTTGCG
>RXJC01000483.1 GCA_003963435.1 Bradyrhizobiaceae bacterium
GAGAAACCGGCGGGTCCTCGCATAGCTCTGCGTCGCCTCGAACTGCGTGTGCGGCCAGTCGCTGCCCCACAACAGGCGATCGAGGCCGTAAGCTCCACGCAGCCGCGGATAGGCTTGCTTCGCGAAATCTTCCCCAACCGCACCATTGCGATACGGCGCCGAGATCTTGACCCAGACGTTTCTCGTCGCGCCTAGCTTCAACAGCGACTGAAAACCTGGATCGGTCACACCAAGCTTTGGATCAGGCAGCGCATAGTGATCGAGCACGACGGCGACACCGTGATCGAGAAGCTGCGGTGCGAGCTCCGCGAGATCGGACGCGTTGCGCTGGACCTCGACCTGCCAGCCCATGGCTTTCACGCGCGCCAGAAGCGCCTTCCATTCGGCCGCGGCAAGGTCCGGCAGAGGCTGACCGACCAGATTGAGGCGGATGCCTGCCACGCCGGCGCGATCGAGCGCGCGCAGATCGTCCGTGGCGATCCCCGGATCGACCACGGCGATGCCGCGCAAGCGCCCGCTCGCCTGCTTCAGGCACGCGACCAGATAGGAATTGTCGGTGCCGAGAAAGCTCGGCTGCACCAGCACGCCGTTGGTCATGCCGTTGCGATCGAGCTGCTCCAGATAGAGCGCCAGCGGCGCATCGTAGTCGGGCGAATAACGCCGGCCCGGCACGAGCTCGAGATCGCGGCGGAAGACATGGGCGTGGGTGTCGATCGTCGGCGGCAACGACGCCTCGATGTCAGGCACGCGTTGCCGCGGTCTGTTCGAACACCTTGCCGCGCGTTTCCGGCAGCAGCAGCACCGCGATCAGCACCAGCGAATAGGCGAAGGCCGCATCGATGCCGATCGCCGGCCCGAGCCCGATACGGTCGCTGAGGAAGCCGACCAGGAAGGGAAACGCGGCAGAGACGATGCGGCCGAAATTGTAGCAGAAGCCGACGCCGGTGCCGCGCACGCCGGCGGGATAGAGCTCGCTGAACAGCGCCGCCATGCTGGCCGGAATCCCCGCTGAAAAGAAGCCGAGGGGAAAACCGAGCACCAGCATCTGCCCGTTCGTCAGCGGCGCGAAGATATAGATGAGCACGGTGACGATGCAGGCGCTGGCGAACAACGCGACGTTGGCTCTTCGCCCGATGCGGTCGCTGATGATGCCGCTGGTCACACAACCGCAGAAGAAGGCGATGATGATGACGGCGAGGTAGCCGCTGGAGCCGAGCACCGACAAATGCCGCACCTCCCGCAAATAGGTCGGCAGGAAGGTGGTGAGCGCGGCGTATCCGCCGTGAGCGCCGATGCCGAACAGACCGCCGATCATGGTCGAGCGCAGCACGTCGCGGTGGAAGATGCCGGAGAGCGTGGCGAGGAACGGCGTCTTCTCGGCTGCGACCGCACGCGGCGGCTCCTTCAACCCGCGGCGGATGAAGATGATGAGAAGCGCGGGCAACAGCCCGAGCGCGAACAGGAGCCGCCAGCCGATATCGGCCGGCGCATAGGTGAAGACCAGCGCCGACAGCAGCACCGCGGCGCCCCAGCCGACCGCCCAGGCGCTCTGCACCGAGCCGAGCGCCTTGCCGCGATGCTCGGGCCGGATGATCTCGGCCATCAGCACCGCGCCGCAGGCCCATTCGGCGCCGAAGCCGAGGCCCTGGATCGCCTTCAAGACCAGGAGCTGGGTGTAGGTCATCGCGAACGCGCAGGCGAAGGTCGCGAGCGCAAAGGTGGCGACGGTGATCTGGAGCGCCTTGACGCGGCCGAAGCGATCGCCGAGCGCACCGCCGAACCAGCCGCCGAACGCTCCGAAGAACAGCGTGACCGAGCCCAGCAGGCCGGCATCGGCCTTGCTGATGCCGAAGGCCGCGATCAGCGCGGGAATGGCAAGCCCGAACATCTGGACGTCGAGCGCATCCAGCGCCCAGCCGCCAAAGCTTGCCCAGAACGTGCGCCGCTCCAACGGCGCGCTCTCGCTGTACCAGTTCGACATGTTTCCTACCCCTGTACTCGTTTATTGGTTGATGTCGTTGAAAGCCGCGTCACCGGATCTCGGCGTGGTAGCGGAAGCGGTCCGCCGGCCCGCGCGACCTGCGCCATTCGATCGGCCTCCGCTCGAGATCGAGCGCGAGACGCTCGATCACGATCAGCGGCGCGTGGGTCTCGAGCCTGAGCAGACGCGCCTGCATCTCGTTGGCAGTCTCGACGGTGAGGATCTCCTCGGCCGTCACCACCACCTCGCCGCAGCGCTCCTCGTAAAGCGGATACAGGAGGTCACCGAATTCGGCGGTGTCGAGCTCGAGGATGGGCGCGAAACGCGATTGCTGCAGCCAGATCTCTTCGGCGAGCAGCGGCAAATCGTCGATCAGGCGCAGGCGCGACAGGCTGATTACGGGCTCGCCGACGGGAATGCGCAGCGCGGAGGCCACCGCCGAATTGGCTGGCACGCTCTTGCGCCTGATGATGCGGCTCTTGGGCACGCGCCGTTCGCCAGTCTCGGACTGGAAGCGGAAGAAGCGGAACAGCGAGGAATTGAAGCGCGCGCGTCGCACGAAAGTGCCGCGGCCCTGCTGCCGCTCCAGCACGGCATCCGCGACGAGCTGGTCGATTGCCTTGCGCACGGTGCCGATGGCGACACCGTAATGCGCGCCGAGCTCGGCCTCCGATGGGATGGGCTCGCCCGGGCGCCATTCATTGCGGTTGATCCGCGCGGCGAGATCGTCGCGCAGGCGCTGGTAGCGTGGCAGGCGGTCGTCGCGTGGAGCTGAATTCATTTAGTCATATAGATGACTAGATGACATGCGAGTCAAGCGCTACCTAGATACCGCCGAATCCAGCACATTGCCGCGCTGGGCTGGTGCATTTCACCAGCCCAGCCCGCTGCCGTCGTCAATACGTCGTCATCGTGTTTGGCAGGCAGGGCGGCTGCGTGTAGGGCGCCGAGGCATACGCGCCCTCCGCCGGAGCCCTGACGCAATAGTCGGTCACCGCCTGACTTGCGACAGCGCGCGGCTGGGTAGCGTGGCGCATCGATGCGGCCTGGGTCTGGGTAGCGGTTGCGGCGATCAGTGCGGCCGCAACGAGGGTCAATCGGGTCATTGGCTTTCTCCGTGTCACAACGGAAGTCGAGACCTTTCGGCTTCCACAATGCAAGACGCGAAAGCTGGCCGAGATATTTCATCACGTGCCTTCACCGAAGCGCGACCCGCTTCAACGAACCGCGACTCACGCGTGAAGGCGGCGCTACCCCAATTGAAACACCGCTACCTTCTGCTCATAGCCGCGCACCGCGACCTCGCCAAGCGCGACGGCATCGTCACCATCGTCCCCGAGCGCTTCGCGCACGGTCGCGGAGATCAGGAGCTGCGAACCGAACTCCTTGTTGAGCGCCTCCAGCCGCGAAGCAAAATTCACGGTGTCGCCGATCACGGTGTACTCCTTGCGCCGGGGCGAGCCGATATTGCCGGCGACAACCTCGCCGAAATGAATGCCGATGCCGATGCGCAGCGGCCAGCTCGTCTGCGCGTTGATGCGGTCCATCGCGCGCAGCATCTCGCGGCCCGCGGCAACGGCGCGCTGCGCAGCGTCGGAGGCCTCCAGCGGCGCGCCGAACAGGGCGAGGAAGCCATCGCCGAGGAACTTGTTCACGATGCCGCCGTGACGATCGAGGATGTCCACCAGGATCGCGAAGGCGCCGTCGAGCCGGTCGACCACCTCCTGCGGGCTGCGCGATTGCGCGCCGGCGGTGAAGCCGCGGAAATCGACGAACATCACCGCGACGCGGCGGACGTCACCGCCTCCGCTGGTGCCCGCCGCCATCAACTGCTCCACCACTTGCGGAGAGACGTGCTGGCCGAACAGGTTCGTCACCCGGTCGCGCGCGGTCGCCGCCGCAATGCTCGCGGCGAACTGGCGGCGTAGCTGGGCGCCGACGGCGCCCGCCAGCGCGCCGCAGATCAGAATGACGATGCTGCGCACAGAGTGGAAGTAGATCAGGGGGTCGCCGGCCCCGTCGGAGGAGTTGTAGTACAGCGCGACGGAGAGAAGCCCGGCGGCGGCCACGAACCCCGTGAACGCAGAGAGCCAGAAGTCGAGCCGCAGGGTCGAGAGGATGACGAAGATGAAGTACATGAGCGGTACGGCGAAGCCGAGCGCCTGGCTCGCGCCCATGGTCCGGGTTTGCAGGACCAGGATCACCGTGGGCAGCGACGTCTCGATCAGGGTGCCGATATAACGCCGGATCACCGGCAGGTCGCGGTCGAGGCGGAGATTCTTCCTGATCTGGGTGTGAACCCAGACCTCGAACAGGATAAAGCCGACCAGAAGGCCGTAGACCTCGACGATCCCTCGAGTCCCGCGCCAGACCCGGTTCACCACACTGGGATCGACCAAATTGAGTGCGGTGAGCAGCAACATCATGACGCAGCCCGTCATGATCAAAGCGCGCACCCGCAGCAGCTCAGTGCGCAGCACCTCCCGCGTCAGCTCCCGCTCGAAATCCTCCGACAGCGCGGCGTGGTGTCGTGTCTTTCTGCTCGCAAACCGGACCATTCCACCCCTCGTTTCCGGGGGCATTGTGCCTCAATCCAGCGTGCGGCGGAAGCGCGTCACGGCAATGGTCATGGCAATCAGCATCAGGGCCGCCAGCGCCAGCGCGTCGAAGTGGAGGTTCTGCATGGTCGCGCCTTTCAGCATGATGGCGCGGACGATGCGCAGATAATGGGTCAACGGCAGGCATTCGCCGACATATTGCGCCCAGTTGGGCATCCCCGCGAACGGGAACATGAAGCCGGACAGCAGAATGCTCGGCAGGAAGAACATGAACGACATCTGGATCGCCTGCAGTTGATTCTGCGCGATGGTGGAGAACGTGTAGCCGATCGCGAGATTTGCGGCGATGAACAGGGTCGAGAGCGCCGCCAGCAGAAGCAGATTGCCGAGCACCGGCACGCCGAACAGGAACACCCCGATGTTGACGATCAGGAAGGCTTGAATGAAGCCGACCAGGATGTAGGGAATGATCTTGCCCAGCATGATCTCGACCGGCTTGATCGGCATCGACAACAGGCTTTCCATGGTGCCGCGTTCAATCTCGCGCGTCACCGATAGCGCCGTGAAGATCAGCATGGTCATGGTGAGAATGGTGCCGACCAGTCCAGGCACGATGTTGAGCCTGGATTCCGCGGCCGGATTGTAGCGCGCATGCGCCCGAATCTCGAATGGCGGTGCCGGCGTGTCGCCGATGTAGAGATCGTGCTGGAGAGCGGTCTGCACGATCATCCCGAGCGAGCCGAGTGCGGAGTTTGCGGCGACCGGATCGGTCGCATCGGCCGCGACCAGCAGCGCCGGCTTGTCGCCACGACGCACCGCCCGCTCGAAGCCGCGCGGGATCTCGACGCCGAACAGCACCTTGCCGGACTTCAGCAGATTGTCGAAATCGTCGACGTCGTGCACTTCGTAGACGAAGCGGAAATAGGCGGTATTCTCCAACGCTTTCAGGACCGAGCGGGCGAGATCAGACTCCTCCTGAATGAGCACCGCGCTCGGCAGATGGTGCGGCGTGGTGTTGATGGCATAGCCGAACAACAGAAGCTGCATCACCGGGATCGCCACGATCATCGCGAACGAGACGCGGTCCCGCCGAAGCTGTATGAACTCCTTCGCCATCATCGCATAGGTGCGACGCCAGAAGCCGAAGCGGTCGCGGATCTCCCGTACGGGGCCGGTTGCCTGGATGGTGCTCATTGGAAATTGTCCCTGGAGCGGTTCATCAATTCGATGAAGACATCCTCCAGCGATGGATGCGATTTCTGCCAGTGCAGGCCGCTCTTCTGCCGCCACGGCGCGATGCTGGCTTCGAGCGCCACGACGTCGCGCCCAGAGACGTGCAGCGAAGTCCCGAACGGGGCCACCATGTCCACCCCGGGCTTGCCGTCGAGCTCGGCCGCGAGGCCGCCCAACTCGCCGGTGACGGTGTAGGTCGTCAGCGCGGAGTTCGCGATCACCTCCTCCACGGTGCCGCGCGCCAGGAGATGGCCATAGGCGATATAAGCGATCTCGTGACAGCGCTCGGCCTCGTCCATGTAATGCGTCGAGACCAGCACGGTGAGGCCCTCGGCGGCGAGGGC
>RXJC01000668.1 GCA_003963435.1 Bradyrhizobiaceae bacterium
GACAAAAGCTATCTGATCCCCTCGGCCACACGAGCAAGTTTCCCTCCTGATTTCAGCTTTTTGCTGACGTCTTTTTTGGAATGCGGCATCAGACCCCCGAGTGCCGCTTCGATGTTCCTTACCATCGCGAGCAGACGCGGTCCAATGTCGTTGATCAAATGCTCTTCCGTGAAACGGAATGCGGGCGCACCGCAATTGAACGCGTAAGGGCCGGTTCCATCGTTGAGCCTGAGCGCGACGCCGGCGGCGCCGATGTCGTCGTGCCAGTCGCCGACGGAGATCGCAAAGCCGTATTTCGCCACGGTCTCGCCGGAACGCTCCAATCCGTCGCGCATCTTCGGCCAGCGGCTGCCGTAATGCTCGCGCAGCAGGCGCGAGAGCTCGGCGCGGTCCTCGTCGTCGAGGGACCAGAAATAGGCGCGACCCATCGCACTGGTTGCAATCGGCACGCGGGAGCCGACGTCAAGTTGAACACCGACCGTCTCGGTGCCGCGGCTCTGCCCGAAATAGATCATGCTGTGCCGGTCGCGGCCGCCAACCGCGACGGCGCCGCCGGTCGCGCGCATCACCTCTTCACGGAACGGCTCGGACAAATGTCGAACGCCGAGATTGGCCAGCGCGGCGTAGCCGAGCGACATCGCCGCAGGCGTGAGCTGATACTTTTCGAAGCGGGGAACCGGCGCAAGATAGCCGAGCTTGGTCAACGTGTAAGTCAGGCGTGACACCGTCGGTTTCGGCAGATTGGTGCGGGCCGCAATCTCCTGATTGCCGAGAAGGCCGTCATTGGGGTGGAATGCTCGCAATACGTCCAGTCCGCGGGAAAGCGCGACGACGAAATTCCGATCGGTCGCAGTCTTCTTTCCTGTACGCTTCATCCCTGATCTGCTTCTTGCGCGGAGTCGTTGACAAGCCACGTGCTTCAAAATAACCCTGCCGTCAAGATGCGGAATTAAATTCCGCACCGCGAAATCGAACAAAAGTTAATCCCCACCAAGGAGGGAACACCGTGAGCGAAGTGGTCAAGCTTGAGCGTCATGACGAAGTCGGGATCGTCACGGTCAACAGCCCTCCGGTCAACGCGCTGAGTGCCGCAGTCCGCGGAGGGATCCTGGAATGCGTCAAGGCCGCGATCGCCGATCCCGCCATCAAGGGCATCGTGCTGACCTGTGCCGGCCGCACCTTCATCGCCGGCGCCGACATCACCGAATTCGGCAAGCCGCCGAAGCCGCCCGCCCTCAACGACGTGCTGTCGGAGATCGAGAACTCGCCGAAGCCCGTGGTCGCCGCCATTCACGGCACTGCGCTCGGCGGCGGCCTCGAGGTCGCGCTAGCCTGTCACTACCGCGTTGCGGTGAAGGAGGCCAAGCTCGGCCTGCCCGAGGTGAAGCTCGGCCTGCTGCCGGGCGCCGGCGGCACCCAGCGCCTGCCGCGCGCGGTCGGCCCCGAGCTCGCCGTCAAGATGATCGTCGGCGGTGATCCCATTGGCGCTGCGGAAGCGCTCAAGAACGGCCTGATCGAGGAGATCGTCGAGGGACCGGCCTCCGGCGGCGAAGCCTTCGTGCGCAAGCTCATCGCCGAGAAGCGTCCGCTGCGCCGCCTGCGCGACGACGATTCCAAGCTCGCGGCCGCCAAGGCCGACCGTTCGATCTTCACCAACGCGGTCGCCGCCATGACCAAGAAGTCGCGCGGCCTGGAGGCGCCGTTCGCCGCCGCCGACGCGGTGGGCTACGCCATTGACCTACCCTTCGACGAAGGTCTGAAGAAGGAGCGCGAGGGTTTTCTAAAGCTCGTCGCCAGCGATCAGTCCAAGGCGCAGCGTTACGCCTTCTTCGCCGAGCGCGAGGCCAGCAAGATCGCCGGCGTCCCTGACGGCACCAAGTCGCGCCCCGTCAACCGCGTCGCCATCCTCGGCGCCGGCACCATGGGCGGCGGCATCGCGATGTCGTTTGCCAATGCCGGCGTTCCCGTCACCCTGATCGAGACCGGCGAGGAGCAGCTCAAGCGCGGCATGGGCATCATGCAGAAGAACTGGGAAGCGACCGCGGCGCGCGGCGGCATTCCGGCCGACGCGCCCGCCAAGCGCATGGCGCTGATCAACGGTGTCGTCGGCATCGAGAATGTCGGCGATGCCGACCTCGTCATCGAAGCCGTGTTCGAGACCATGGCGGTGAAGAAGGAAGTGTTCGGCAAGCTCGACCAATACGCCAAGCCGGGCGCGGTGCTCGCCTCCAACACCTCGTATCTGAACATCGACGAGATCGCGAAGTCGACCAAGCGTCCGCAGGACGTTTTGGGCATGCACTTCTTCTCGCCGGCCAACGTGATGAAGCTGTGCGAGATCGTGCGCGCCGACAAGACCGCGCCGGACGCCCTGGTGACCGCGGTGACGATCGCGCGCAAGATCGCAAAGGTGCCGGCCGTGGTCGGCGTCTGCGACGGTTTCGTCGGCAACCGCATGCTCGCCCAGCGCGGCAAGCAGTCCGAAAAGCTGCTGTTCGAGGGCGCGTTGCCCCAGCAGGTCGATGCCGTGGTGACAAAATTCGGCATGCCGATGGGGCCGTTCGCGATGGGCGACCTCGCCGGCCTCGACATCGGCTGGCGCTCGCGCAAGGACCGCGGCATCAAGTCGGAGATCGCGGACGCGCTGTGCGAAGCCGGCCGCTTCGGTCAGAAGACCGGCAAGGGCTACTACAAGTACGAAGCCGGATCCCGTGCGCCGCTGCCCGATCCGGAGGTCGAGAAGCTGATCGACGAGACGCTGCTGCGTCTGGGGCGCAAGAAGCGCGTCGTCAGCGACGAGGAGATCCTCGAGCGCATGATGTACCCGATGATCAATGAGGGCGCGAAGATCCTGGAAGAGGGCATCGCCGCGCGCCCGTCCGACATCGACGTGGTCTGGCTCTATGGTTATGGCTGGCCGATCTATCGCGGCGGCCCGATGTTCTGGGCCGACAGCGTCGGCCTCAAGCACATCGCCGATCGCCTGGCCTTCTACGCCAAGGAGACCAACGACCCCAGCCTCGAGCCCGCGCCGCTGCTGAAGAAGCTCGCGGCCGAAGGCAAGACCTTTGCCTCGCTCGCGGCCGCGTCGAAGGCGGCTTGATGGGGCTTTGCGCTTCAACTCTCAGTCATTCCGGGTTCGGCTCTTCGAGCCGACCCGGAATGACGATCTGCGTAGTTTCAAGGAAGCTATGACCCATCCCGGCGAACAGTTTTACCCCGAGGGCGTGCATTGGGACGACGCCATCGTCCAGGGCACGCTGCCTGACTTGCTCTCGACGGCAGCCGCAAATTACGGCCCGCGCACCGCGCTGGAATTCCGTGATCGTCCGATCAGCTATACCGAGCTTGCAGCTCAGGCCGACCGCGCGGCGGCGGCATTCCTGCGTGCCGGCTGTGGCAAGGGCACGTCCGTCGCGCTGTTCCTCGGCAATACGCCCGATCATCCCGTCAACTTCTTCGGCGCGCTGAAGGCGGGCGCCCGAGTCGCGCATCTGTCGCCGCTCGACGGCGAGATCGCGCTGACGCACAAGG
>RXJC01000632.1 GCA_003963435.1 Bradyrhizobiaceae bacterium
CGAGCCTGAGATCACCGCCAGGATGAAGTCGATGCTGCTCGCCTCGCCGGTCGAGGGCTATCTCGCCTGCTGCGAGGCGCTGTCCACGCTCGACCAGCGCGCGCTGTTGCCCAAGATCAAGAGCCCGACGCTGGTAATCGCCGGCCGCCACGATCAGGCCACCCCGATCTCGGCAGCCGAGCTGATCCGCTCGAACATTCCCGGCGCCAGCATGACCATCATCGACGCCGCCCATATTTCCAATGTCGAGCAACCGCATGCGTTCACGGATGCGGTGGTGGGATTTTTGACGCAGCGCTAGGAACAACAGTCATTGCGCGGAGCGTAGCGACGAAGCAATCCAGGCTGCCTCCGTGGACGCATTTCTGGATTGCTTCGCTTCGCTCGCAATGACGAAGGAGGAAAGAATATGGACGACCAGAAGCGCCGCGATGCCGGCATGAACGTGCGCCGCAAGGTGCTGGGCAATGCCTGGGTCGACAAGTCGATCGCGAACCGCAACGCGTTCAACACCGACTTCCAGGACCTGATCACGCGCTATGCCTGGGGCGAAATCTGGACGCGTCCGCATTTCGACGAGCGCACGCGGCGGGTGCTGGTGATCGGCACCATGGTCGCGCTCGGGCAATGGGACGAATTCCGCCTGCACGTGCGTGCGGCGCTGGCCGAGGGCGGCTTCACCCCAGACGACATCAAGGAAATCCTGCTGCAGCAGGCGATCTATTGCGGCGTGCCCGCCGCGAACCATGCCGTGAAGGAAGCCTCAGCGATTGTGCAGGAGCTCGGCCTGCTCAAGACCTAGCGGCTGAAGGCTTGTTGGCTGAAGGCTTGACGGCGCGACGTTCTCGACGACCTTCGGCGCAGCCTCGGGCCGTTCGATCACCACCACGATGGCGGCGCCGAGCAGGAGGAGCAGCTCGGTGGCGTGCAGCCGCAGCGCGGCCATCTCGCCGACCTTCGAGGCCATCACCATGCTGGCAAACGAGATCAGGCTGCCGATCGCCAGCGCGATGCCGAGCGCCTCGTCGCTGCCGCCGGACTTGCGGCTGCGGGGAATGCAGAGCAGCGCGAGATATATTGCAAAGAACGCAACCACCGTCAGCCGGCCCAGCGCCAGCAGCCAGGCGGCGCGCACCGTCTCCATCCCGGCCATATTGAGATGGTCGTTGAGAAACAGCGCGACCGCAACGCTCGGCCGCTCGTAAAGCCCGTGCACGGGTGCCACGATGATATTGAAGGCGACAAGGGTCCAGACCGGAATGAAATAAGCCGCCAGCAGCGCGCCGTTGACCGAGCCGATTCGCCAATTCCTGAACATGCCGCTTCCCGCTTGACTGGCCGAAGGCCTTCGATGGAAGGCAGCGGCCTCAACGGAGCTAACTCGCATCAGACTGTGGCGGCAATTTAAACCCTTTGTTTACCTTAACCAGCCTCGCAATCGTCATTCCGGGGCGGCTCGCTGAGCCGAACCCGGAATAACGTGGACAAGCGATTGCCCCAAAGGAAAAGGCCCCGCCTTTCGGCGGGGCCACGTACTCCTGGGCTCCCAAACTATTCCTGGCCGCGCTGGCCGCCCTGCTGCTGACCGGGACGATCGCCCTGGCGCATCGGGTCGTTCTGCTGCTGCTGTCCGGGTTTCTGACCACCGCCCTGCTGCTGGCCCGGCTGTTGACTTGGGCGCTGCTGGCCGGGGTTCTGACTCTGCTGACCCGGATTCTGGTTCTGCTGCTTCGTCATTCGGGGAACTCCCTTGTTGGACGTCAGAGGCGAGACAACGGCCGGCATCGGTATTGGTTGCCCTGGGAACCCGGTTTCTCGCAGTTGCGGAACCTCGCCCCTTCAAATGACCTCTGTACAAGACCTTCTGCTATCGCCTGACCTGTTGCAGCCGCCAGTTCCCTCCTGTTACAAAACCGGAAGAATGCTTAGAGGCTGCCGGGGCCCAAGAAAACCACCCTCCAACCCACTCTCCTAAGAGCTCCCTTGAGCCCGCTTCAGGTTTGGTACGGCAGCCCATGGATTATTTCGCCCAGCAGCTCATCAACGGTCTCGTGCTCGGCTCCATCTACGGGCTGATCGCGATCGGTTACACGATGGTCTACGGCATCGTCGGCATGATCAACTTCGCCCATGGCGACGTCTTCATGATCGGCGGCTTCATCGCCCTGATCACCTTCCTGCTCCTGATCTCGACCGGCCTGACCGCCATCCCGGTGATCCTGCTCGTGGTGCTGCTGGTCTCGATGGCGATCACCGCGCTCTATGGCTGGACCATCGAGCGCATCGCCTACCGGCCGCTGCGCCATTCCTTCCGCCTTGCCCCGATGCTGTCGGCGATCGGCATGTCCTTCGTGCTGACCAACTATTCGCAAGTGGCGCAAGGCGCGCGGGTCAAGCCGATCCCGCCCGTCATCACCGGCGGCTACACCCTGCATGAGAGCCCGGACGGCTTCGTGATCCAGCTCTCCAACATTCAGATCATGGTGGTCATCACCACCATCGTGCTGCTGGCCCTGTTCACCTGGCTGGTGTCGCGCACGAGACTCGGGCGCGACATGCGCGCCTGCGAGCAGGACCAGACCATGGCGGCGCTGCTCGGCGTCGACGTCGACCGCACCATCTCCATGACCTTCGTGATCGGCGCCGCGCTCGCCGCGGTCGCGGGCCTGATGTACCTGCTCTATTACGGCCTGGTCGACTTCTTCATGGGCTTCGTCGCTGGCATCAAGGCGTTCACCGCCGCCGTGCTCGGCGGCATCGGCTCACTGCCCGGCGCCATGCTCGGAGGGCTTGCGATCGGCCTGATCGAGACGTTCTGGTCGGCCTATTTCTCGGTCGAATACAAGGACGTCGCCGCGTTCTCGATCCTGATCGTGGTGCTGATCTTCATGCCGACCGGTCTGCTCGGCCGGCCCGAAGTCGAAAAAGTCTGACGGTCGCGCGTGGCAGCTCCCTCACCCATGACGGCCAAACCGGGCATCCCTTCCATCCTGAAGACGGCTGTCGTCAACGCGCTGGTCGCGCTGGTGCTGTTCTCGTTGATGGTCGGCATCCGGACCGAGGCAGGCGCCTCCGGCCAGCTCACCTATTGGACGCGTTTCGGCGACCTCGCCTGGCT
Source organism: Bradyrhizobiaceae bacterium (assembly GCA_003963435.1). GTDB lineage: Bacteria > Pseudomonadota > Alphaproteobacteria > Rhizobiales > Xanthobacteraceae > Bradyrhizobium. Next base: position 3,119 of record RXJC01000632.1, read on the forward strand.
CGTCGCCGCGGTGTTCGGCGGCTCGATCGTGATCGAGCTGCTGCGGCAATGGATCGGCCCGACCGGCGCCGAGAACCTGGTGCCGCCGGCGGTGAAGAGCGGCGTGTCGTTCATCGGCCGCTATCTCGCCCCGGCGCTCCTGATCTTCACGCTGCTGGTGCCGGTGATCTTCTATAACCAGCGTTACATTCTCGACCTCGCAATTCTCGTGCTCACCTATGTCATGCTGGGCTGGGGACTGAACGTCGTGGTCGGCCTCGCCGGCCTGCTCGATCTCGGTTACGTCGCCTTCTATGCGGTCGGCGCCTATTCCTACGGGTTACTGGCCACCAATTTCGGCTGGTCGTTCTGGGTCTGCCTGCCGCTCGCCGGAATCCTCGCCGCGTTCTGGGGCGTCCTGCTCGGTTTCCCGGTGCTGCGCCTGCGCGGCGACTACCTCGCCATCGTGACACTCGCCTTCGGCGAGATCATCCGCCTCGTCATCATCAACTGGCAGGATCTCACCGGCGGTCCCAACGGTGTTTCCGGCATTCCCCGCCCCTCCTTCTTCGGCATCCCGCTCGACAACAGTGACGACGGCCTCGCCGCCAAGCTCGGCATCGAATTTTCGCCGACACACCGCATCGTCTTCCTGTTCTATCTGATCCTGGCGCTTGCGCTGCTCACCAACTGGGCGACGATCCGCCTGCGCCGCCTGCCCATCGGGCGGGCCTGGGAAGCTTTGCGCGAGGACGAGGTCGCCTGCCGCGCGCTCGGCATCAACACCACGACCACCAAGCTCACCGCGTTCGCGACGGGGGCGATGTTCGGCGGCTTCGCCGGCGCGTTCTTCGCCACCCGCCAGGGCTTCATCAGCCCTGAATCCTTTACCTTCCAGGAATCGGCGCTGGTGCTCGCCATCGTCGTGCTCGGCGGCATGGGCTCGCAGCTCGGCGTCGCGCTGGCCGCGCTCGCCATGATCGGCGGCTTCGAGCTGTTCCGGAGCCTGGAGACCTACCGCATGCTGGTGTTCGGCATGGCGATGGTGCTGATCATGATCTGGCGCCCCCGTGGCCTGATCGGCCATCGCGCGCCCACCGTCTATCTGACCAAGGCGCAGACGATCTCCTCCGACCTCGTCAAGGAAGGGCACGGATGAGCGGCGACAAGATCCTCAACGTCGACCGGCTCACCATGCGCTTCGGCGGCATCGTCGCCGTGCAGGATCTGTCGTTCTCGGCGGCGCGCAAGCAGATCACCGCGCTGATCGGGCCGAACGGCGCCGGCAAGACCACCGTGTTCAACTGCATCACCGGCTTCTACAAGCCGAGCGGCGGCGCCATTCGCCTCACCCAAGACGACGGACGGACGGTCGCGCTGGAGCGGCTGAACGATTTCCGCATCGCCAAGCAGGCCAAGGTCGCCCGCACCTTCCAGAACATCCGGTTGTTTCCCGGCATGACCGCGCTGGAAAATTTGATGGTGGCGCAGCACAACACGCTGATGCGCGCTTCCGGCTTCACCTTGCTCGGCCTCGTTGGCGCGCCCGTCTACCGCGACGCCGAGAGGCGCGCGATTGATCTCGCCACCGACTGGCTCAAGCGGGTCAACCTGCTCGACCGCGCCGACGATGCCGCCGGCAATTTCGCCTATGGCGACCAGCGCCGGCTCGAG
>RXJC01000396.1 GCA_003963435.1 Bradyrhizobiaceae bacterium
TGCCAGAGCAGGCGCTCGGCATCGGTGGGGTTGCGGCGAAGCAGACGGGCAAGGCCGCGCACGGTCGAGCCGCTGTCGGAGACGCCGCCGCCCTGACCGTGCTCGGCCAGCAGCGCGCGCAGGCGCGTCGCCTGCTCGCCGTCGAGCACGCCGCCCTTGGCCGGGCCCTTGCGCCCCTCGGCGATCGCCATGACAACCCCGTGGAGGGTGTGCATGTCCTGCTTGGTCGGCTCCATCCGGGTGAAGATGTTGCGCAGGTTCACCAGCATGGTGTCGCGCTTCTCGGCCGGGCGCAAAAACTCCACCTTGTCGAGCTCGCGGACGAGGTTGTCGAAGAAGGCCTGCATCTGGTGCTGCGAGGCACGCTCGGACCGCTCCGGCATGGCGTGCGGCAGCTCGCCCGAGGTCGCCCGCTTGAACCATTCATAGCCGACCAAGAGCACGGCCTGGGCAAGGTTGAGCGAGGCAAAGCCCGGATTGACCGGGAAGGTGATGATGCGGTTGGAGAGCCCGACCTCCTCGTTGGTCAGCCCCCAACGCTCGCGGCCGAACAGGATACCGGCTCTGCCGCCGCTCGCGACGTGCCCGGCGATCTCGCCGGCTGCGGCCTCCGGTCCGACCACCGGCTTGGCCTGGTCGTGGGGGCGCGCGGTGGTGGCGAACAGGAGGTCGAGGTCGGCGACCGCCTCCTCCACCGTGGCGAACAACTCGACCTTTTCCAGAATGTGGTCGGCGCCGGCGGCGGCACGCTGGGCGGCGATGTTGGGCCAGCCGTCCCGGGGGTTGACGATGCGCAAGCGGCTGAGCGCAAAATTGCCCATGGCCCGCGCGGCCATGCCGATGTTCTCCCCGAGCTGGGGCTCGACCAGGATCACGATCGGACCGTCGAGGGACAAACCCGTCTTGCTCTTGTCAGTCCCCGACATCTCGCTTCGCTTTCACGCTGTCTCTCAAGGCCTTGGCAGGGCCGCCCCAGGAATTGATTCAACATCAGCCGCTGCCGGGACGGCCCTGTCCGCCTGTCGTTTGCCTGTCCTGACGAAATTCTCAAGGGAAATAACGGGTTGGATTCGACTTTTGAATCTCGCCTGAAGCCTCACCCCTGCCCCCGCGGCAGCGCCGCCTGCCGCCCCCCATCTGGGGAGGCTGGATCGGCTAAAAGTGCATAATCCCTTGGCTTTCGCCCGCCGCGTCCGGGTGCTAAGAGGCGGCGGATATTCACGTGGCGCGCCGAGAAGCGCCGTTCCCAAGAGGGCTTTCCCGATCATGGCAAAAATCAAGGTATCCAATCCCGTCGTCGAGCTCGATGGCGACGAGATGACCCGGATCATCTGGCAGTACATCAAGGACAAGCTGATCAACCCGTTCCTGGATGTCGAGCTGCTCTATTTCGACCTGGGCATGGAGTACCGCGACCACACCAACGATCAGGTTACGATCGACGCGGCCGAGGCCATCAAGAAGGTCGGCGTCGGCGTCAAGTGCGCCACCATCACCCCGGACGAAGCCCGGGTGAAGGAGTTCAACCTCAAGCAGATGTGGAAGTCGCCGAACGGCACCATCCGCAACATCCTCGGCGGCGTGATCTTCCGCGAGCCGATCATCTGCAAGAACGTGCCGCGCCTGGTTCCTGGCTGGACCAAGCCGATCATCATCGGCCGCCACGCCTATGGCGACCAGTACCGCGCCACCGATTTCAAGTTCCCCGGCAAGGGCACCCTGTCGATGAAGTTCGTCGGCGAGGACGGCACCGTGATCGAGAAGGAAGTGTTCAAGGCCCCCGGCGCCGGCGTCGCCATGGAGATGTACAATCTCGACGACTCCATCATCGACTTCGCCCGGGCCTCGCTGAACTACGGCCTGCTGCGCAACTACCCGGTCTACCTCTCGACCAAGAACACGATCCTGAAGGTCTATGACGGCCGCTTCAAGGACATCTTCCAGGACATCTACGACCGCGAGTTCAAGAAGGAATTCGAGGCCAAGGGCCTCACCTACGAGCACCGCCTGATCGACGACATGGTGGCCTCGGCGCTGAAATGGTCCGGCGGCTATGTCTGGGCCTGCAAGAACTACGACGGCGACGTGCAGTCCGACACGGTGGCGCAGGGCTACGGCTCGCTCGGCCTGATGACCTCGGTGCTGCTCACCCCCGACGGCAAGACCGTGGAAGCGGAAGCCGCCCACGGCACGGTGACCCGCCACTATCGCGAGCACCAGAAGGGCAAGGAGACCTCGACCAACTCGATCGCGTCGATCTTCGCCTGGACGCGCGGCCTCGCCCACCGCGCCAAGCTCGACAACAATGCCGAGCTCGCCAAGTTCGCCACCACGCTGGAGAAGGTCTGCGTCGACACCGTCGAGGCCGGCTACATGACCAAGGACCTCGCGCTGCTGGTCGGCGCCGACCAGCGCTGGCTCTCGACCACCGGCTTCCTGGACAAGGTCGCCGAGAACCTGACCAAGGCGATGGCCTGATCAGCCTTACCCGGTATCAGCGACCAAGCAGAGCGCGGGCCTGGCCCGCGCTCTTTTTGTTTGGCCGATCGAGACCATTTTTTGACGACATTGCGGGTTTTGATGCCTTGGCTTATCTATCTCTGATTGTCATTGTTTCTTTTTGGGAGAACGGCTATGGCTACACCCTGCCAGTTTCTAGCCAACAATCAACAATTTGCGGGCTCACCGGCCGATCAGGCGCGCTGCCTGCTGCGGCGTGTCAAAGTCGCGGGAAACGTCGACAATACCCCGGCGCAGATTCCGGACAAGCTGCTCGCCATCGTCGGACAGCCTGCGACGGTGACGCTTCAGCAGTTGCAGAGCTACCTCACGTTCAAGGGCATCTCGGCTGCGGATATCGGCGGCGACTTGTCGAAAGGCGTCTCCTCCACCTCCAAGGGGACCAAGGCGAGCTATTTCATCATTCACGACACCAGCGACGAGCTGTCAGGCAACTCGTTTCCGGCAACCGTCAATACGGCTGCATGGTCCGGCAATGACCTCGCGAAGCGGAGCACGAACTCGGCGCATATCTTCATCAACCGGCTCGGTCAGTCCGCCACTGGACACAATTATTCGGTAGCGTGGCGAGCCACCAAGATCGAACGCGACCCTGCGATGAAGGGCCTTTTTCTGCATCACGAGCTGATCCAGCCGCGCATCAAGGGCGGCTTCAAGTTCGCCGCCGTTGGTCCGATGCCCGGATTCACCCAGGAAACCATGGACCGGCTCGCGCTCTGCTACATCGCGGCCGCAGTCAGACGCGGATCGTTCTTAATCCCGGCCTTCCATTGCGTTCTCGACCTCGGGATCAAGGACGGACATGACGACCCGCAGAATTTCGACCTGTTCCAGTGGGTCGGTTCGATCGAGAAAATCCTCAGCGAAATCCAGACGCCGGTCGGAGCGCATGCGGTGCTGGCCGTTGCGATGGAGGCAATCGCTCCGCAAGCTGTAGCGGTAGCTGCCGCACCGCCTCCAACTGCCGCACCGCCGGAGCTCGAAACGGTACGTGACGCCTTTGACGGCAAACGCCACATGCCAGTCAGGCGTATTAAGGGAACCACGCCTCTGTTCTTCAAGGCAAAGATGTCCATCGACGCGGACGGCGCCGCCCGGGCATACCATCCCGACTCAAAGAATCCTGAATCCCTCGACAACACCGGGAACGCCACCAGCGAATCGAAGAAGTTCATCCAGGGCCAGAAAATGAATGGGAAAACGGGCAAGGGTCCCCGCCCCGGATTCTTCGTGTCAGCGACACGTCTTCAACATGGCGACGACTTCGATGCCAACGCGTTCGTCGATGCGGAGTTCGTTCCCTATATTGTCTTGCCGGGTAGTTTCGCAGCCGATGTCGCTCCCGGTGACATCTGCACGGTCGTGAACATGAAGAATTTGCGGACGACATCCGCGATCTTTGCCGACACCAATCCCAGGGTCGGCGAAGCATCGATCCGCACGGCCCTCAATTTGCATGTTCACGATCCCTCCTTTCCTATTACCAAGATGGCGAGAGCGGGAGGCGATGACGGGGCCAATTACGTCTATATCGTCTATCCCAACTCGCGGTTTACGCCCCGCGCCGATGCTCCGCACTGGCCGGCGGAACAGATCGAGGAAACAGCTTCTCCGCTTTTCGAAGCCTTCGGCGGACTCGATATGGTGAGGCGCCTCTTTCCGCTAGCCTAGACGGCCGATTTGCGCTCCTGCACGCTTTATCCTGACGATCCGTGCACCATCTGCGCGGATCGTGCACCGGATCTGTACAGCGTCGCGTTTGTGAAAGGACCTCACTATGGTCGTTGGCGCCGACCAGCGTTGGCCCTCGACCACCGGCTTCCTGAACAAGGTCATGGAGAACCTGACCGCAGCGCTGGCGAAGTAAGTGAACATCCGCAATTTCGCCCGACTACGATCGGACATGATCGAGGGCCGCACCTCAGACGCGGCCCTTTCGTTTTGCCCTTTGCGGAGCACCTCCATGTCTATCAAGTTTGCCGTCCCCTGCCTGCTCCTGCTCTCGACCGGCGTGGCCGGCGCCGCAGAGTCCTTGCCTGATGCCATTGCCGCACCTAGCGAGAGCCTCGTGCTCAGCGTCCACGCCGAGGGGGCGCAGGTCTATGAGTGCAGGGCCGGCGGCGACGGCAAGCTCGCCTGGGCCTTCCGCGAGCCGATCGCGACGCTGCTGTCCGAACGCAAGACGGTCGGTCGGCACTATGCCGGTCCGAGCTGGGAGCTCACTGATGGCAGCGCCGTGACCGCCAAGGCCGCAAGCAACGCCCCTGGCGCAACGGCCGCCGATATCCCCTGGCTGAAGCTGGAGGTCACCGCCCACCGCGGCAGCGGCGTGCTGACGCCAGTCACCACGGTCCAGCGCATCAACACCCATGGCGGCAAGCTGGATGGTGTCTGCGACAAGGCGGGCGAGTTCAAAAGCGCGCCCTACTCGGCCGAGTATGTCTTCCTGAAGAAGGGTTGAGGCCAATGCTTTTCATGGTAATCGAACGTTTCAAAGACCGCGATCCCGTCCCGGTCTACCGGCGCGTGCGCGACGAGGGCGTCAAGTTTCCGGATGGCCTGAAATATCTCGGCAGCTGGATCGAGCCGAATTTCGACCGCTGCTTCCAGCTGATGGAATGCGACGACGCCCGCCTGCTGCAGCAATGGGTGCTGAACTGCCAGGGCAACGGCATGACCTTCGAGATCGTGCCCGTGGTACCGAGCAAGGAGACGCGCGAGGTTGTCGCGCCTTTCCTCGACCGAAGCTAGGCGCTACGCCGACGGGCCTTCTTCCCGCTCGGCCTGCGCCAGCTCTGCCAGCGCGAGATCGCCGGTGTCGGCGAGCCGTGCCTTGGCGGTCTCGTGGACGTGGTCGGCCAGCGTCGGCATGCGCGCGATCAGGGCGTGAAAATCCTGGGCGTCGAGCACCAGGAGGCGCGTCTTGCGCGTCGCGGTGACCGTGCCGCTGCGTTTTGTTTTGTGCAGCAGCGCGATCTCGCCGAAGAAGGTGCCGTCGGCAAGGCGCACATGCTGGCTCGGCAGCGCGATCTCGACTTCGCCCGCGGTGATGAAATACATCGACGAGGCCGCATCGCCCCGCCGCACCAGGACCTCGCCCTGCTCGATGGTGCGCGCGCGGAGCAGCCGCATGATGTCGGCGATTTCCGCGGCCGCCAAATGTGAGAACAGCGGCACCCGCGCCAGCATGCCCCAGGTGACGACGAAGTCGCGCCGCTTCACCTCCTCGGCAAAGGCGGTGGAGATGATCGCGACCGGCAGCGCGATCATGGCGAAGCCCGAGATGATGGCGAACGTCGAGACGAACTTGCCCAGCGGCGTCACCGGCACGACGTCGCCATAGCCGACGGTGCCGAGCGTCACGATCGCCCACCACATCGCCTGCGGGATGGTGCCGAGCTTGTCCGGCTGCACGTCGCGCTCGATGGCGTAGAGCAGCGAGGCGAAGGTCAGGACCGCGCCGATCAGGATCACGATGCAGCCGATCAGCGCCCGCCGCTCGGCGTGCACGGCGGCGAGCAGCGAGCGCATCGCCGGCGAGTACCGTATCAGCTTGAAGAACGGCAGCACGCCGAGCGCCGCCAGCGTCGCGTGCCGCCCGCTCGCGAGCACGATGGACGCGGGCAGGAACGCCATGAGGTCGATGATGCCGAGCGTGGAGAAGACGTAGCCGAGCCGGTCGGACAGCGCAGACTCCTTGCGCTGGGTATGGCCCGCCACGGTCCACAGCCGCGCCAGATATTCCAGCGCGAACACGACCACGGACAGGATGGTGACGGCTTCGAACAGCGCGCCGAACCGGGCGTCGAGCTCCGGCACCGAGGCGAGGATCATCGTGACCACATTGAGCACGATGATTCCGATGATGAACTTGATGAAGCGCGACCCGGCCGAATAGGCCAGCGGATCGTGCTCCAGCAATTCGTAGAGGCGATCCCGAAGATCGGGATCGCGAAGCCCACGTCCTCGCGGAACGGGGCGCATGGCGCTCAAGCGCCCGCTGGTTTTTGTTCCAGGATGGCTTTTTCGATCGCGGCCAGCGCCTCGGTCGCCTTGGCGCCGTCGGGCCCTCCGGCCTGCGCCATGTCGGGCCGGCCGCCACCGCCCTTGCCGCCCAGCGCCTCGGAGGCGACGCGCACGAGGTTCACGGCGTTGAAGCGCGCAGTGAGGTCCTGCGTGACGCCGACCACGACGCCGGCCTTGCCATCCTCGGTGACGCCGACGATGGCAACCACGCCCGAGCCGATCTGCTTCTTGCCGTCGTCGGCGAGGCTCTTGAGATCCTTCATCTCGATGCCCTCGACCGCACGAGCCATCAGCTTGACGCCACCGGCCTCGCGCACGCCCGAAGCCGCGCCATTGCTGCCGGCGGCGGCGCCGCCACCCATCGCCAGCTTCTTGCGGGCGTCGGAGAGCTCGCGCTCGAGCTTCTTGCGCTCCTCCATCAGCGCGGTGATGCGCGCCGGCACGTCGTCGAGCGAGGTGCGCAGCTCGTTCGCCGCGGTCTTGGCCAGCGCCATGGTGTCATTGGCATGCTTGCGCGCGTAGTTGCCGGTCAGAGCCTCGATGCGGCGCACGCCGGAGGCGACCGCGCTCTCGCTGGTGAGCGTGATCAGGCCGATGTCACCGGTGCGCTTGACATGGGTGCCGCCGCAGAGCTCGACCGACCAGCCGAGCGCGTTGGCGCCGCGCTCGCGCGCGGTCCGGCCCATCGAGACGACGCGGACCTCGTCGCCGTATTTCTCGCCGAACAGCGCACGCGCGCCCGCCTCGCGCGCCTCGTCGACGCCCATCACACGCGTCGTGACCTCGCCGTTCTCCAGCACCACGTCGTTGGCGATGTCCTCGACGCGGGCGAGCTCTTCCGCCGTGATCGGCTTCGGATGCACGAAGTCGAAGCGCAGGCGGTCGGGCGCGACCATCGAGCCGCGCTGGGCGATATGGTCGCCGAGCACCTGGCGCAGCGCCTCGTGAATGAGATGCGTCGCCGAGTGATGCGCACGGATCGACGAACGGCGGCCATGATCCACCTCGAGCTGCAGCGCGGTGCCGAGCTTGAGCTCGCCCTGCTCGACCTTGCCGATGTGGACGAAGAAATCGCCGAGCTTCTTCTGCGTGTCGGTGACGCGGAACTTGATGCCGCCCTCGCCCGTCAGCACGCCGGTGTCGCCGACCTGGCCACCGGACTCCGCATAGAACGGCGTCTGGTTCAGCACGATCGCACCCGTCTC
>RXJC01000475.1 GCA_003963435.1 Bradyrhizobiaceae bacterium
GGCCTCGACCTGCACGCGCCCGGCGCGATCGGCGGGTGCACCCAGCCATTCGGCGGCGGGGGAAGCGCGCACGCCGGCGGCCCAGATCCGTGTCTTGGCTTCGAGCAGCTTGCCGCCGAACACCACGCCCTCGCGATTGATCTCGGTGACGGCCCGCCCCAGCACGACCTCGACGCCGATCTTCTCCAGCGAGGCCTGCGCATAGGCCGAGAGATCGTCGGGGAAACCCGCGAGCACGCGCGGCCCCGCCTCGATCAGCACCACGCGGGCCTTGTGGGTGTCGATGTTGCGGAAGTCGCCGGGCAAGGTGTGATGTGCCATCTCGGCGATGGTGCCGGCGAGCTCGACGCCGGTCGGGCCGGCGCCGACGATGACGAAAGTCAGCCGCGCCGCGCGCTTCGCCGGATCGGTCTCGCGCTCGGCGCGCTCGAATGCCACCAGGATATGCCGACGCAGCGTGGTCGCATCCTCCAGCGTCTTCAGGCCCGGCGCCCATTGCTCCCACTTGTCATGGCCGAAATAGGCGTGCCGCGCGCCGGTCGCGAGCACCAGCGTGTCGTAGGACACCTCGCTGCCGTCGTCGATCAGCACGCAGCGCCGCGCGACATCGACGCCGCTCACGGTCGCAAACAGCGTCGTCACCTCGCGGCGGTCGCGCATGAGATGGCGGATCGGCCAGGCGATCTCGTTTGTGGCGAGCGAGGCGGTCGCGACCTGGTACAACAGCGGCTGGAACAGATGATGATTGCGGCGGTCGATCAGCGTGATCTCGACCGGGGCGCCCGCGAGGCGGTAGGTCGCCTCCAGCCCGCCGAAGCCGGCTCCGACGATGACGACGCGATGGGGATGTGCGGCCATGATGCACCTTCGAATCTCGCTGCTGCTCCCCTTCATTTAAGTGCGGATCGAGGGCCGCGGTCCAATAGAGGTCATCAATCGCGGCATAGGCAGGGTGTATCGATCCGGCGCGAAAAAGCGCCGCAGGCCTGACAGGGCCTTGGCCAAAGGAGTAGCATTATATTTCTTGCCATCCTCAATCCGGGCGAAATATGGTGCAGGGGCAGGCGCTGAGCCATTGGCGGCTCGATGGATTTTGCGTTCAATAGAGAAGGCCCGGGGCGGCGATCACCCCGCTTGCGGGCTCAATCATAAGGAGGGGAGTGATTATGAGGACGGCATTCTGGCTGGCGGGCGCAGCGGCGCTGGTGCTGGCGAGCCCGGCTTTCGCCGGCGACACCATCAAGATCGGCTTCGTTTCGACCTTCAGCGGTCCGACCGCCGTGATCGGCAACGACATGCGCAACTCCTTCGAGCTCGCGCTCGACCACATGGGCCGCAAGATGGGCGGCAAGCCGGTCGAGGTGATCTACGAGGATGACGGCCAGAAGCCGGACGTCGGCAAGCAGAAGACCGAGAAGCTGGTGCAGTCCGACAAGGTCGATTTCATCGTCGGCTACATCTGGTCGAACGTGCTGCTCGCCTCGCTGAAGACGGCGGTGGACTCGCAGACCTTCCTGATCTCCGCCAACGCCGGCCCGTCGCAGCTCGCGGGTGAGCTGTGCTCACCTTACGTGTTCTCGACCTCCTGGCAGAACGACCAGACGCCGGCGGCGATGGGCCTCTACATGAACAAGAAAGGCGTCAAGAGCGTGTTCCTGATCGGCCCGAACTACGCGGCCGGCAAGGACATGCTCGCGGGCGTGAAGAGCACCTTCAAGGGCGAGGTCAAGGGCGAGGAATACACGGTCTGGCCGAGCCAGCTCGACTTCTCGGCCGAGCTCTCCAAGGCGCGCGCCTCCGGTGCCGAGTCGATCTTCGTGTTCTATCCGGGCGCTGCCGGCGTCCAGTTCCTCAATCAATACGCGCAGGCCGGCCTGAAGAGCACGATGCCGCTCTACACGGCGTTCACCGTCGACGAGCTGTCGCTGCCGCTGCAGAAGGAGAACGCGTTGGGAGTTCCCGGCGCGCAGGAATGGGTCAACGACCTGCCCAACGAGCAGAACAAGCGCTTCGTCGCCGACTACCGCAAGAAATATCCCGGCCTGCGCCCGACCTATTACGGCGCGCAATCCTATGACGCCGCCCAGCTCATCAACAGCGCGGTGGTCGCGGTGAAGGGCGACACCAGCAAGAAGGACGCGATGAAGGCCGAGATGGAGAAGGCCAACTTCAAGTCGCTGCGCGGCGCCTTCAAGTACGGCAACAACCATATCCCGGTGCAGAGCTTCTATCTCCAGGACGTGGTCAAGGACGCCGACGGCCAGCTCTCGCTGAAGACGGTCGCGACCATCGTCGAGAACGACCAGGATCGCTTCCACGACAAGTGCAAGATGAAGTGAGCTGATGCTCTCTCTGCTCTCCCTCTCCCCGTTCTTACGGGGAGAGGGTTGGGGTGAGGGGCTGTTTCCGCGGGTGACGGTGAAAGCGAGGCTCGCACCTCTCGCCACACCGTCATTGCGAGCGCAGCGACTTGTCCGCCGAAGCCTTGGCGAAGGCGGAAGCAATCCAGAATCCCTCCGCATAGGCAGTCTGGATTGCTTCGTCGCAAGGGCTCCTCGCAATGACGTGTTGAGAGAGCGTTGCGCTTCTTTGGCATGTGACTCGCGGAGGCTACGTTACACCCGCGGCATGCTCGCCGGCCGCACTTCGCGGGCCTGCGCTGCCAGCCTGATGCCGGCGTTCGCCGCGCCGAAGCCCTGGTAATCCCGTCGCTCCACGATCTCGAAGAAGAACCGCTCGTCGAAAATGTGGGTATAGACCTGGAAGAACTCGCCGTCGCCCTCGCGGTCGTACAGGATGTGGTTGGCGCGCAGCTGCGCCATCAGCTCGGGGGCGAGGTCGTATTTGGCTTCGATGTCGTCGTAGTAATTGGCGGGGATGTCGAGAAAATCCGCGCCGCGCTTGCGCATCTCGGCGACCGCCGCGAAGATGTCTTCGCACGCGAAGGCGACGTGCTGCACGCCTGAGCCGAAAAATTCCGAGATGAAGCGCGCCGGCAGCGTGCGGTTGGCGGAGGAGCCGTTGAGCACGAAGCGAAGGCTCTGGCCGGCGTTGACGATGGCCTGGCTCTGCACGAGGCCTCGGGGGTCGGCGATCTCCATCTGCGGCAGCCGCTTCAGGTCGAGGATGCCGGTGTAGAACAACAGCCAGGACAGCATCTCGTCATAGGGCATCGACTGCGCGATGTGGTCGACGGCGAGCAGCGCGTCCTTGTCCGCGCTGCTCGCAATCGCTTCGAAATCGGTGTCCCAGTTCTTGCCGGCCTGATCCAGGAAATAGAGCAGGCTGCCGCCGACGCCGTGGATCGCCGGAATCTCCAGCTCGCCCGGCCCGACCGGCTGATAGAAGGTCCGCGCCTTCAGCATCTCGGCGCGCTGCATGGCAAGGCCGGCATTGTCGACGTCGAGCGCGATGGCGCAGACGCCGGGGCCGTGCGTGACGTAGTGGGAATGCGCGAAGCCGTCGGTCTCGCTGTTGATGACGAGCTCGACCTTGCCCTGCGACCAGCGCTCCACCGCCTTGCTGCGATGCGCGCCGGTCTTGCGGAAGCCGAGTTGCGAAAACAGGCGGGCGAGGTCGCCGGCCTTGGTCTCGTTGACGGCAAACTCGACGAAGCCGGTGCCACGGCTCCTCGCCTTCGGCGCGAGCGGCTCGGCGGCGAATTTCGGCCAATCCGGGGCCAGCTGGTCCTCCAGCAGGATCAGCGAGCGCAGGCCGTCGAGCGCGGTCTGCGCGGCCGAGCCGGCGCGGAACTGGTCGTTGAAGATCTCCAGCGACAGCGGCCCGGCATAGCCGGTCGCCGCGATCGCCGTCATGAATTCACCGACCGGCAGGTCGCCCTGGCCGGGGAAGGAGCGGAAATGCCGGCTCCACGAGAGAATGTCGAGCTCGAGCTTGGGCGCGTCCGCGAGCTGCACCAGGAAGATCTTGTCACCGGGAATCGAGGCCATCGCGCGCACCGGGAAGCCGGGCGCCAGCGCGTGAAAACTGTCGAGGATGATGCCGATCGCGGGGTGGTCGGCGCGCCGCACGATCTCCCAGGCATCGCGATAGTCGTTGACATGGCGGCCCCAGGCCAGCGCTTCGTAGCCGACGCGCAAGGAGCGCTTGGCCGCGCGCTCGCCCAGCTCGCGAAAATCGTCGGCGGCACGGTCGATGCCGCCGAGCGAGGCGGGCGAGACGTTGGAGCAGATCAGCAGCAGATCAGTGCCGAGCTCCTGCATCAAATCGAACTTGCGTTCCGCGCGGGCGAAGTTCCGCGCACGCTGCGGATCCGGCATGCCCTCGAAATCGCGGAACGGCTGGAACGCGCAGATCTCGAGATCGAGGTCCTTGCAGAGCTGCGCCACCTCGCGCGGACTTGCGCCGAATGACAGCAGGTCGTTCTCGAAGATCTCGACCGCGTTAAAGCCGGCGGCAGCGATGGCGCGGAGCTTTTCGTCGAGAGGGCCTGAGAGCGAGACGGTGGCGATCGAGCGCTTGTTCATGCAGCACTCTCCTCCATGGCGCCGCCGAGGAAGAGCTGGCCGATGCGCGGATCGTTCAGGATGCGCCTGGCGTCGTCGACCATGCGGGTCTGGCCAAGCTCGAGCACGATGCCGATGTCGGAGATCTCCAGCGCCGAGCGCGCGTTCTGCTCGATCATCAGAATGGTGACGCCGCGGTCGCGCAAGGATTTCAGGATGTCGAAAGTCTGCTGCACCATCAGCGGCGACAGGCCGATCGAGGGTTCGTCGATCAGCACCAGTTTTGGGTCGAGCAGCAGCGAGCGCGCGATCTCGAGTTGCTTCTGCTCGCCGCCGGATAATGTCGAGGCCTGTTGCGTCGACTTGCGGCGCAGCGCCGGGAACAGGTCGAGAGCCGCCTCGATGCGCGCCGGCAGGTCGAGGCCTCTGCCGGCCGAGACGCCACCGAGCTCGATGTTGCTGCGGACTGACAGCTCCGGGAAAATGTTGCGGCCCTGAGGCACGTAGCAGATGCCGGCGTTGAGCAGCGCGCGCTGGCTCAAATGGGTGACGTCGCGGCCGGCAAAGCTGATCTTGCCCTCGCGCAGCTTCAGCAGGCCGAAGATCGCCTTGAACACGGTGGATTTGCCGGCGCCGTTCGGACCGATGATGGTGGTGATGGTCGCCGCCGGCACGGAGAAATTGGTGCCGTTCAGGATCGTCATCTTGCCGTAGCCGCCGACGAGATTATGGACCGAGAGGATCGGATCGCTCATGGTCAATGTCCCAAATAAGCTTCGATCACGGCGGGGTTCTTGCGCACCTCGTCGGGTCGACCCATCGCCAGCACCTTGCCTTCCGCCATCACCATCACGCGCGAGCACAGCGACATCACGAACTCCATGTTGTGCTCGATCACGACAAAGGTGGCGTTCTTCTCGCGGTTGATCGCGACCAGGCGCTCCTTGAGGTCCGCCAGCATCGACGGATTGACGCCGCCGGCGGGCTCGTCGAGCAGCACGAGGCGCGGGCCGCCCATGAAGGCCATGGCGGCGTCGAGCAGCTTTTGCTGGCCGTAGGAGAGGCCGCCGGCAGGCTCGTCGGCGAGATGGTCGAGCTTGAAGAAGCCGATCATCTGGTTGGCGGCGTCGGTCAGCCCGGCGTCGGAGCGGCCGACCAGCCGCGAGGCCATGTTGCCCTGGTGCTCCTGTCCCGCGAGGATGAGGTTCTCGCGCACCGAGAGCTTTGGAAACACCTGCAACAGCTGGAAGGTGCGGCTGACCCCGAGCTTGTTGAGCTCGGAAGGCCGCAGGCCCGTGACGAGCTTGCCGTCGAGCCTGACCTCGCCGCCACTTGGGGTGAGCTGGCCGAGGATGCAGTTGAACAGGGTCGACTTGCCGCAGCCGTTCGGGCCGATCAGGCCGAGGATCTCGCCTTCGCGGACGTCGAAGGAGACGCCGTCGACGGCGCTGATGCCGCCGAAGTGTTTCTTGATGTCGGTGACTTCGAGGACCGCACTCATTGCGCCGTCTCCAGGCGGGATTTTGCGACGGCGCGCAGGGCGGATGCCGCCTTGGTGCGGCGTTCGGCGAGATGGCGATCGAGGATTCCCAAGATGCCGGTCGGCGACCAGATCAGAAGCCCCATCACCGCGACCGCGTAGAGCATCAGATAATAACCTTCGGTGAAGCGCAGCCATTCCGGCAGCAGCACCGCGATCATCGCGCCGAGGAAGGGACCGAAATAGAAGCCGGCGCCGCCGACGATCACCATCATCAGCAGGTCGAGCGAGAGCGACAGGTTGAACGGAACCGGGTCGAT
>RXJC01000689.1:0-5794 GCA_003963435.1 Bradyrhizobiaceae bacterium
ACCAGTCGACCAGCGTGGTGACGCCGTGGTTGATCTGGTTCAGCGCGCCGACCAGCGTCGCGATGTGGATGTCCTCGGGCCGGAACACGGTCGCAAGGCCCGCATGCATGCGGCGGAAATATTCCAGCAGCGTCCAGTTCGCGGCAAAGCCGCGCAAGCCGGTCTGCCAGGTGTGCATGTGCGCGTTGATCAGGCCGGGAATGACGATGCGGCCCTTGCCGTCGACGATCTCCGTGTCGGCGGCGACGTCGATCGACGGCCGCACCTCAACAATGCGGCTGCCCTCAACCAGCACGTCGCCGGTTGCAAGGTCGCCGATCGCGTCATCCATGCTGATGACGGTGGCGGATCTGATCAGCGTGCGCCGCATCGTTTCAAGCCGCCGCTTTGACGGTGACCGGCGGTTCGCCGGCCCAGGCGCGTGCGATCAGCTCGCGAATGGAATTGCGCTCGAGCGGCCGCGGATTCCAGTAGGCATTCGTCACCGCGAGATCAGCCGCTTTGTCGATGCCGCTTTCGGGCATGCCGACGTCGCGGAGCGCCAGCTTCGCACCCAGCCGCTTGGCGAGGTCATAAAGTCCCTGCGACGCATCGGTGGCGCCGATCGCGCGCGAGATCCGTGCCATCGCCTCGGGCACTGCAGGCGCGTTGTAAGCGAGCGCATGCGGCAGCACGATTGTGTGCGTCTCCGCATGCGGGAGATCAAAAGTGCCGCCGAGCGTGTGGCAGAGCTTGTGATGCAGCGCCATGCCGACGGTGCCGAGACAAACGCCGCACAGCCAGGCGCCGTAGAGCGCCTCGGTCCGGGCCTCGCGGTCATCGCTCCTGGCGGCAATGGCGGGCAGGGCACGCGCCAGCGCGCGGATGCCTTCTTCCGCCATCAGCGATGTGACCGGATTAGTGTCCCGCGCATAGAGCGCTTCCACCGCATGCGCGATCGCGTTGATGCCCGAGGTCGCAGTGAGGCTCACCGGCAGCGTCAGGGTCAGATCCACATCGTAGATCACGGTCTCCGGCAGGATCGCCGCGTCGCGCACCGTGGTCTTCAACCCGTTCTCGGTCTGGCCGACGATCGGCGTCATCTCGGAGCCGGCATAGGTGGTGGGAATGCAGAGCTGGTTGATTCCGGTGCGCAAGGCCAGCGCCTTGCCGAGGCCTGTGGTCGAGCCGCCGCCGAGCGAGACGATGCAATCGGCCTCGCACGCCTTCATCGCGGCGAGCGCGCGCTCGGTAACCTCGACCGGCGTGTGCATGGTGGCGCCGGGAAAGATGCCGGCATAAAGCGGACCGAGCGCGGCACCAAGACTCTTGCCCTGCGTCTCCTGCTGCGGCGTCGTCAGCACCAGCGCGCGCTTGCCGCCGAGCCGCTCGACCTCGGCCCTTGCGCTCGCCAAGGTTCCACTGCCGAACACGACGCGGCAGGGCAGGTTTTCAAAGGTGAACGAACCGATCATGCGCCGGTCTCTTTGATGGGATAATCGACCTGGAAGCGTCCGATCCGCAAGTCGCCAAGTGCCTCGCGGACGCGCAGGTGTTCAGGGTGGTTGGCATAGGCGGCGAGCGCGGCCTGGCTGGTGAATTCGGAGAACAGCACCACGTCGCAGGCGTAGTCGACCGCGCTGACGTCCACGCCGACCTCGATATGGGTGAGGCCATCGATCCGGCCCTTGAGGCCCTCGAACAGGGTCTTGACCTTGAGTCGGGCGGCGGAGCGCTCCGCAGGGGTCTCCCCGCGCAGCCGCCACATCACGATGTGCCTGATCGGGCCCGACATTTCCTGATTTCCTCGCCTGCCATCTGCTTTGTTGAGGTCATTTTGCCTTGCAGAAAACGGAAATAAAGGTCAAAATTTGTAAGTCTCTTTTCCTATTTTCGCAAAAATGGACCGGCTGCTCCAACTCGAAGTCTTCGCCAAAACCGCCGAGCTCGGCAGCCTGTCCAAGGCCGCCGAGATCCTGCGGATGTCGAACGCGGCAGCGAGCCGTCATCTCAGCGCGCTGGAGGAGCGGCTTGCGGTCCGTCTGATCGAGCGCAACACGCGCCGGCAATGGCTGACCGAGGCAGGGCAGGAGCTGTTGCAGCGCTGCAGCACGCTGCTCAACGAGCTCGCCGAGGCCGAGGACGCCGTCTCCGACCGCGCCTTATCGCCGAAGGGCATCCTGCGCGTGACGAGCTCGCTGTCTTTTGCGATGATCTATCTCGCGCCGATGCTGCCCGCCTTCCGCGCGCTCTATCCGGATCTCAGCGTGCAGATCATCAGTGCAAACCGCTATCTGGATTTCATCGAGGCCGGCATCGACGTCGCGATCCGCACGCGCGAGCACGAGCCGGATTCAAACATCATCGTCCGCCGCATCGGCCAGATGCACCGTGTGCTCGCGGCAGCTCCCTCCTATCTGGAGAAGCACGGCCGGCCGGAACATCCTGCCGATCTCGCCCGCCACAACATGCTGATCTACAATCTCGCCAACGATCCCTATTCGCTGCGGCTGAGCAAGGGCAGCACGACACAAACCG
The DNA here is from genome assembly GCA_003963435.1 of Bradyrhizobiaceae bacterium. Taxonomy (GTDB): domain Bacteria; phylum Pseudomonadota; class Alphaproteobacteria; order Rhizobiales; family Xanthobacteraceae; genus Bradyrhizobium. The sequence goes on from RXJC01000689.1 coordinate 2,518, forward strand.
TCCGGATCGCGCCGACGCTCGACAGCAATGACGGCCAGATCATCTGTGGCGCAGCGCGCGCGGGGCTCGGCATTCTGATCCAGCCGCTTTACATCGTGCAGGGCGATATCGCGGCCGGCCGGCTGGTGCCGGTTCTGAGGGACTGGGAACTGCCGCTGCTCACCATGAACATCGCCTATCAAAACCGCGTCAGGCTGCCCGCCAAGATCAGGGTCTTTTCCGACTTCCTGGTCAGCTATATTCGCGAGCATTCGGAGCCGGGGATCTGGATCGACGCGGCGAAGTAGTCGGCGGAAGCTCGGGAGTAGCGGTCGCCGCGCTCGAGTTAAAGCATGATCCGGAAAAGTGCGAAGCGGTTTTCCGAAAAGATCATGCGCAAACAAGAGCCTATGCGCGATGACGATTTATCCAAATCTCATCGCGCTTTAGGCCGGGAAAGCGCCGATCAAAGCGCGGAACTCGGACTGGTTCGTCGAGACGGTGCTGCCAAGGGAAGTTTGCTCGCGAGAGCGCGGGTCTTGGGCTCGACATGCGATCCATCGATCACCTCGAGCCGGCCACAGCGGTTCAAAGTGTGGAGCTTCCTGCCGGGCCATAGCGGTCCCGGATTCAGGGAATGGCGGACGATCTGCCTGAAGGTCGTCGGCGACAGTTCGAGCACCTCCGCCAGCGCGAGCGCCGCGCCGTATCCGTCGGCGCAGTTCTGCACCGGGCGCCACAGTTTGTCGTTGATCGTGACGAAATTCCCCGCCGGCCGCGTGCTGGCACGGTCGATCAGAACCGGATTGCTGGCGTGCGGCAGCCAGGGCCCGTTGAAATGCTCGGCGTAATAGATGGCTAGCGAGTCCGAGTAACCGCCGGTTCCGTCGCGCCAGGCGCCGAATAGATAGTGCAGGCCATTGTGTCGCGTGATCGTGACGTCGGCGAGCTCAATGCCTGAAAGCAGCGTCGCATGCCGCTCCCATTTGTCCGGGAACCGCACGCATTTGTAGAGAGCGACGTCTTTGTGGATCGAGCTCTCCGGGATCATCCACAACTCGCCGTCGTCTTCGATCAGAAACGGATAGGAGAGATGCCAGGGCTCCTCCAGCACCGGCACGACCTCGCCGACCGGTCCATTGTCACCGAACTCGATCGCCGAAATGATGCCTTTTCCCACGCGGTGGTCGAGATCCTCGAAGAAGACGAACGTTCGTCCCTGCCACGTGATCGGAAAGGGATCGGCGTAGAAGTGATTTCCGGGATCTCCCAGAACGTTCCAACTCGGACCTGACAGATCGCCGGTCTGCCAGACGCCCGCACCCTCGTTGAAGCGCCAGCCGACATGCCAGTGGGGGGCGTAGCAGCAGAGGCGATAAATCTCCTTGGCGATCGAGACGGCAAGGCCTCGCACGACGTAGCCAACCGCGTTGCGACGCGGGCCATTCCCAGCTGGCCGCGCCAGTTGCGGTACAATTCGCGGCCTTCCCGATAGGATCGCCGCTACCATCGTCAGCGTTCGCGCCATGACGGTTTCGAGCCCGCCGCTGAGGCCTGCGGCAATTTCTCCGGATGGATGGCCGCGATCGAGGACTGAACCGTCGACATCGTTGACGATGTCGATCACCGGCAAATCGCCGGCCAGAATGGCGGCGAGCGCGGCGTTTTCGCCTGCGACGCCGTTGAACAGCGGACGGAGATACAGCGGTGCGGAATTGTTCGGATCGCGCGCGCCGCCGGTGAAGTCGACGATCACATCGGCCGTCCCGGTGTGGTCTTGCGGCTGAATGCGCTTCAGCTTGTCGGCCCCGCTGGATTGGCCCTTGTGCAACACCACACGTTCGAGCTCGAACAGGGCGTCGAGACCCGCAGGCCGCGGCTGGGCCGTCGTCGCCCACGCGATCTGAACCGGAACGTCCCGGTCGTCGATCGTCAGCGTCTCGCGGTCCATCCAGCGCCGCGCGTATTCTCGTTCACAGCGAAACTCGATGATCATGTCGAGCCCATTCCAATGCCTCAGGTCAGGTGACCTGGCCGAGAATACGAACGTATTCCTCCACCATGGCGTCTACCGAATAGCGAAGCCTCAGGCCTTTGGCATTTTGTCGCAGAGTTTCGCTCAAATGTGGGTCCGTCAGCAGCGTAGAGACGGCTGCCGAGAGCTTCGCATGATCAGAGGCGTCGACGAAGAGCGCCGTCGGCTTTCCATCGTAAGACAACACTTCGCGCAGGACGGGAAGGTCGGTGACGACGGAGGGAACACCGGCGTTTGCAGCCTCGACCGCGGCCAGACCGAAGGTCTCCGCCTGCGTCGGGAACACGAACACGTCCAGACAGGCAAGAAAATCCGCCATGCGGCTGGGGGGAATTTCCCCGAGCAGATGCAGCCTGTCCGACACGCCCAACTCGTTCGCCAGCTGCCTCAGCCGGGTCTCGTCGGCGCCCTGGCCGGCAAGCGCGAGATGCCAGGACGGTTGATCCGGCAACAGACGGATCGCCATGTCGAGCCGCTTGTGCGGATGCAGCCGCGCCGCGCAACCGAGCAATACGCGATCCGGCGGCAGGTTGAATTGCTGTCGCGCATCGCTCTTCGACAGGGTAAGGGCCTTATCGTCGAAGCCGTGCGGCACATGCACCATGCGCGACCGGTAGGCCGCGGGATAGCGCGAATATTCGCGCTCCATGTCCTGCGAATTGAGCGTGATGCGGTCGAAGAAGCCGAGGCTGCCCATGACGATGTCGGCGGTGCGAACCGGCCAGCTCATCGCCAACGCGGATGAGACCTGATTGGCGACGACCGGTGCGCGGCTGACGAGGCGCGTCACGCCGCCGCCGATGACGTTGCCGAAATGCTGGAACGTCAGCACGGCGTCGGGCCTGATCGTCCTGATATGACGACCGAGCGTCCACAGCATCCGCAGCAGCGCGACCGGATTGCCCGGCCGGCTCGACGCGCAGTAGAGCGTATCGGGCGGCTCGTCGAAGGAATCCGACTTGCGGAAGAAGAAGAGATTGGTGACGCGGTGGCCGCGTGCGGTCAGCCCGGCGCCGAGCAGCCTGGTAATCTCCTGCGCACCGGCGTTCTCGGCCTGGGTTTGCGCGAGAAGCACGTGCAGCTTTCGTCCACGGCCGTTCGACCGCGCGGGTGCGGCTGCAGTCGTCTCGCCCAATTCCTTGTTCGGCTGATAGTGCAGCACGGATCCCGACCCGCTAGAGAAACGAAATCTTCACCTTCTTAACCCCGTACCTATCATGCGGGCATCGCGTGGACACCGACAAGCAACAAACGGAGTTAATG
>RXJC01000689.1:5844-6101 GCA_003963435.1 Bradyrhizobiaceae bacterium
TAATGCAGGGCTCGGTCGTGGGCATGTTTCGCCAGCCATTTCGTTGGTTCCCGCGGAATGCATGGAACACGCGTTAACCAATCGATCGTGCGAACCGCGAGCGCGCGATCCGCGCCTAGTCAGCGGAGTCGGCGCGGCGGACAGCAAAAGTGCCGCGTTTCATGCTGGTGAAGCGGAAAAGCACGAGAATTGAAGGATCCACGCCCGATCGCCGGCGGCAGAGCACGTTCAAGGCAATGGTCGCGAGCGCCAGCGAA
>RXJC01000508.1 GCA_003963435.1 Bradyrhizobiaceae bacterium
GATGCATTCGTAGAGGCCGTCGAGCTTCTCGCGGTCCTCGTGGGTCTGGCGCCATTCCTTCTGCGGCGTCGGCGAGGTCGTCTTCAGCCACGGCTCGACCGAAGCGTATTGCGCGTAGAAATTGGTGAGGTCGGGGACGAGGTCCTTCACGACAGGCTGGTGCGGCAGCGGATTGACCTTCACCGCGCCGTCCTTGACGTCGTGCATCGAGCGGGTGCAGGCCAGCGTGTTCTGGCCGTCGATGTTCATGGCGCAGGAGCCGCAGACGCCTTCGCGGCAGGAACGGCGGAAGGTCAGCGACGGGTCGATGTGGTTCTTGATCCAGATCAGGCCGTCCAGCACCATCGGACCGCAATCATTGGTGTCGACGTAATAGGTGTCGACGCTCGGATTCTTGCCGTCGTCCGGATTCCAGCGATAGACCTTGAACTCGCGCAGCTCGGTCGCGCCCGCGGGCTTCGGCCAGGTCTTGCCGCCGGTGATCTTTGAGTTCTTCGGAAGTGCGAATTCAACCATTGCTCTAACCTTTCGTCATTCCGGGGCGATGCGAAGCATCGAACCCGGAATCTCGAGATTCCGGGTCTGGTCCTTCGGACCAGCCCGGAATGACGGCTCATGTTCTCAGTACACGCGCGCCTTCGGCGGGATGTACTGCACGTCGTTGGTCATGGTGTAGTCGTGAACCGGGCGGTACTCGATCTTGACCTTGCCGGCATCGTCCAGCCAGGCCAGCGTGTGCTTCATCCAGTTCTTGTCGTCGCGTTCGGAGAAGTCCTCGCGGGCATGCGCGCCGCGGCTCTCGGTGCGGTTGGCGGCCGAGTTCATCGTCACCACCGCCTGCCCGATCAAATTGTCGAACTCCAGCGTCTCGATCAGGTCGGAATTCCACACCAGCGAGCGGTCGGACACGGCGATGTCGGTGATGCCGCTGTGGACCTTTGCGATCAGGTTCTGGCCCTCGCTCAGCACTTCGCCGGTGCGGAACACCGCGCAATTGCTCTGCATCACGTGCTGCATGCCTTCGCGCAGCTTCGCGGTCGGCGTGCCGCCGGAAGCATAGCGGTAATGATCGAGACGGCTCAGCGCCTTTTCGGCCGAGTTCGCCGGCAGTTCCGGCTGCTCGGCGTTGGGCGTCAGCTTCTCGGCGCAGCGCAGCGCCGCGGCGCGGCCGAAAACGACGAGGTCGATCAGCGAGTTGGAGCCGAGGCGGTTGGCGCCGTGCACCGAGACGCAGGCCGCCTCGCCCAACGCCATCAGGCCGGGGACCACGGCATTGTCGTCGCCGTTCTTCTTGGTCAGCACCTCGCCGTGGTAGTTGGTGGGGATGCCGCCCATGTTGTAATGCACGGTCGGCACGATCGGGATCGGCTCGCGCGTCACGTCGACATTGGCGAAGATCTTTGCGGATTCGGAGATGCCCGGCAGGCGCTCGGCGAGCACCGCGGGATCGAGATGGTCCAGATGCAGGAAGATGTGGTCCTTCTTCTTGCCGACGCCGCGGCCTTCGCGGATCTCGATGGTCATCGAGCGCGAAACCACGTCGCGCGAGGCAAGGTCCTTCGCCGACGGCGCGTAGCGCTCCATGAAGCGCTCGCCCTCGGAGTTGACGAGATAGCCGCCTTCGCCGCGCGCGCCCTCGGTGACGAGGCAGCCCGCGCCGTAGATGCCGGTCGGGTGGAACTGGACGAACTCCATGTCCTGGAGCGGCAGGCCGGCGCGCAGCACCATGCCGCCACCGTCGCCGGTGCAGGTATGGGCCGAGGTGCAGGAGGCGTAGGCGCGGCCATAGCCGCCGGTCGCCAGGATCGTGGTCTGGGCGCGGAAGCGATGCAGCGTGCCGTCGTCGAGCTTGAGCGCGATCACGCCGCGGCAGGCGCCCTGGTCGTCCATGATCAGGTCGATGGCGAAGAATTCGATGAAGAACTCGGCCGCGTGACGCAGCGACTGGCCGTACATCGTGTGCAGCATGGCATGGCCGGTGCGGTCGGCGGCGGCGCAGGTGCGCTGCGCCTGGCCCTTGCCGTAGTCCATCGTCATGCCGCCGAACGGCCGCTGGTAGATCTTGCCGTCCTCCGTGCGCGAGAACGGCACGCCCCAATGCTCGAGCTCGTAGACCGCCTCGGGCGCGTTGCGCACCATGTATTCGATCGCGTCCTGGTCGCCCAGCCAGTCCGACCCCTTCACGGTGTCGTACATGTGCCAGCGCCAGTCGTCCTTGTGCATGTTGCCGAGCGAGGCCGAGATGCCGCCCTGCGCCGCGACCGTGTGCGAGCGGGTGGGGAACACCTTGGTGATGCAGGCCGTGCGCAGGCCCGCCTCGCTGCAGCCGACGACGGCACGCAGGCCCGCGCCGCCGGCGCCGACCACGACGACGTCGTAGGTGTGGTCTTCGATCGGATAGGCTTTTCCGTTGGTGGCGGGAGCGCCGTTGCCCGAGCCATTCGTTGTGGTGGCCATGGGTTAGACTCCGGAAGAAAGTTTCAGGATCGCGTAGGTCGAGGCGAGCGCTACGGCGACCGAGAAGAAGTTGTTCAGCATGATCGAGACGAGCTTCAGCTTCTCGTTATGGACGTAGTCCTCGATCACCACCTGCATGCCGATCTTCATGTGCCAGGCGCTGGCGAAGATGAACAGCAGCAGGATCACCGCGACCGGGATCGAGCTGAGGATCTGCGCCGCGCCGACCTGGTTGCGGCCGAGCAGCATCATGATGATGACCAGCACCGGGATCATCAGCAGGGTCATGGCGACGGCGGTCATGCGCTGGCGCCAGAAATCGGAGGTGCCCGAATGCGCCGCGCCGAGATTGCGGACGCGGCCGAGCGGGGTGCGCATGCTGCGCTTGGGCGTTTCGTTCGTGCTCATCGTCCGCCTCCGATCGCATAGGCGACGATCCAGACCAGCACGGTCAGCGCGATGCCGCCGATCAGCGCGCCCCAGGTCAGCGCTTCCCGCTCATTGGCCTTGAAGCCGTAGCCGAGGTCCCAGACGAAATGCCTGATGCCGCTGAGCATGTGGTGCATCAGCGCCCAGGTGTAGCCGAACACGAT
>RXJC01000580.1 GCA_003963435.1 Bradyrhizobiaceae bacterium
GCGACGCAGCTTGTCGTCACCGGACAGCACCTTCTTGTGCCAATAGATGTCCAGGCTGTCACGGTACGCGGGCCATGCCGAATGGACGTCGAAGCCCTGGTCGTGCGCCGCCGTGCACAACGCGGTCGCATCGAGGAAATAGCGATACCGCACAAACGGATTTTCAAGCACGTCCATCAGCCAGGATTCGAAGCTGCGGGTGTGCGGAATGCTGTTCCACTTCGCCTCGAACAGCATCTTCGCCGTGTCGAGCGCGGCGCGACCGGCCAAGGCCTTGCCGGCCGCATGGATCGCCTTGAGCGCGAGTTCGAAGAAGCCGCCATAGCGTTCGTAATAGGAGACGACGGCGTAACCGTCCGGATTGAGCAGGCGGTGGAAGATGCCGAGCCATTTGTCGCTCGGCTGCACGGTGTAGATGAAGCCCTCGGCATCGATGATGTCGAAGCGACGGTCGCTGCGGAAGCCCTCGACATCGGCCAGCGCGAGCTCGCGCAGACGCTGGGTGAGGCTGAAATGCGCGAAGTAGGCCTCGATCTTCGGGTGCGCGAGCCGGTTCGGCTCGGCGAGCGTCATGTTCGCGCCCCAGCCGGCAAACACCAGTGCGTTCTCGCCGGAATCGGGACCGAATTCGAGCACCTCGGCGTCGCGGAACAGCCGCGGCGGCAGCACCAGCTTGTCCGAAAACAGCTCGCGCCGCTGGCTGGCGTAGGCCTCGAGCTCGGTAGACGACTTGAAATTCCCGAACGTCGGCAGGACGTCCTGACGTTCGTAATAGTTGAAGAGCTTGTCCTCAGCCATGCTACGACCTTAGCGTCGCCTCGAGACGATCGAGCTCGCTCCAGATGTCGGAGGGCGCGAAGATCGAAACGATTTGCAGCGGACGCTTCACGGCCTCGCGCAGCCGGCTGCTGACCTTGGCCTCGTTCTCCTCGTTCACGGCGAGAAGACAGACGAGCGGCCCGGATTTGCCGGCGAGCTCCTCCGGCGCATGAATCGGAATGCCGGTGCCGGGCAGGAACAGCCCCTGGCGCTCTTTCTGGTCGTCGACCGAGAGGTCGACGAGATCCGCCAGCTCGTGCGCGTTGGTGAACGTGCAGGCGCGGCAGCCGGCGCCGTAGATGGCGATCTCGGCGCCGTTGGCGCGGGCTTTGGCGAGGATCGGGCGGAGACGCGCGCCATACTCCCGTGCGCGCTGGCCGAATTTCTCGCCGACACCGGCCGGCGCGGGCGGCACCGTCACCGTGCCCGCGGCACGGCGAGCGGCGATCGCGAGACTGCCACCGCTGAAATTGTATTTCTTCACCGACACCGCCTCGAAGCCATGGCGCGCCAGCAGCGCGAGCAGGGTCGGTTCGGTGAAATAGCTGACGTGCTCTTCCCAGAGCACGGAGAGGTCGCCCACGGCCGAGCCGGGGGCGAAATCGGGCACGTCGATGAACAGCAGCCCGTCGTCGCTGAGCGCGATCTTGACGCAGTCGAAGAAGTTCTCGAAATCGACGATGTGCTCCAGCACCTGGCGCGAGACCACGAGATCGAACTTGCCGGACTGGGCGACTGCGTCGTGGGCCATCTCCGGGCTGAGCATGTCGGCATAGACCTTGATGCCGCGCTCGCGGGCGATCTTGCCCGACACCGGATTGGGCTCGACTCCGACCATGACCTTGGTGCCGCGCTCGCGCAGCCTGTCCATGAACAGGCCGTCATTGCACCCGATCTCGAACACGGACTGATGCTTGGAGAATTTCGCGATGGTGTCGAGCTCGTCGACCTGGTGCGGCTCCGGCTTCCAGCTGCTGAAATTGTAGTTGAACTGGCGGTACAGAATCTCGGGATCGATCGGCTTGACGATCTGGGGCAGGCCGCAATCGCCGCAGGCCAGCACCTCGAACGGAAAACGTTCGTCCTGCTCGTTTCGGCTATGCCGAAGCCGATGCGCAATCGGCATCAGTCCGAGGTCGATGACCGGACGCAGGTTGGTCGAGTGGCAAAGGCGGCAATGGTCGGTCACGGTTTCAGCTCTTTGCAGGAAAAACAAGGGAACGCCGGCGCCCAAGGCAATATGCGGCGCAGTTGAAGCCTATATAGCCCCGCAGGCCGTGCCACAATTCTTAAGTTGCGCCGGACCGGCTATTCACAAGCCTGGCGCCACCCTCGAGCTGGTACCCCATGGCCTGCATTGCGGGCCTCCCTTGCCGACAAGCGCGGAACCGGCGCGAAGCAGGACCTAGTGGCAGGTCATGAGCTGGTCGAGAACCGTGAGGTCCGCTCGCTGGCCGTTTGGAGACAGGCGGTGCTTCACCACCTCGAACGGCTCGATGCCGTAGGCCTGCCGGTAGATCTCTTTCGATCTCGTCCGGAGCGCCGAAATGCCGGACTCGGCTTCCGGGCTCAGTGATTGACCGCCATCCTTCCACGTCAACAGCCAGTAGTTCGGGGTCTCGCTATGCAGGGCGAATCGCTTCTCCAGCTCAGTGCCCTGAAAGAGATCGGAAAAGCCGTTGAGCCAGAAATCGCAATTCTGCTTCTGAACATAGAACAGCTTGACACCCAGTGATCGAAGCGTGGCTTCGGCTGTATCGGCGGTCCCCAGTGCAATGTTCCTGAAGTTGCGCGCGACGTCGCTCTGATAGGTGTGGATGATCTTGCCTCGCGTCAGCAGCGGCGAGAAATAGCAGGGTACCATGGCGCGGTAGCCGTTGAGCGCGAGAATCCGATCGGAGCCCGTCGATTGCTGCAGTTCGTCACAGCGCTGCCAGTTCAGGCTCACACGCGGCATCTCGATGAGAGAGCGGCCGCGGGCTGCAAAGGAGATGGCTCCGTCGTCCCTGAAGCTCTGCCAGGGATACGTGGTCGTCATCCATGCGCAAGCGGCGAGCAGCGCCAAAATGGCGACATTGGGTGCATAGCGCCCGACGAACAAGGACGGGAGCAGCCGCCGCACGATGACGAGCCCCCAGCAAGCGATCGCGGCGCCTGCGAGCGGGAAGAGCGCGTTGACGTGAATGGACAGCCTGATCAGGCTCGGAATGTTCAGCGTCATGT
>RXJC01000685.1 GCA_003963435.1 Bradyrhizobiaceae bacterium
ATTTCGACGGCGACGGCCGCATCGACATCTGGCATTCGGTGCCGGATGCGCTGGCTTCCGCCGCGCAGCAGCTCGTCAACAAGGGCTGGCAGAGCGGTGTGCGCTGGGCTTACGAGGTGCAGGCGCCGGCAAAGGTCGATTGCACCAGTGGCGTGCCCGAGGTGACGAAGCCGATCGGCCAATGGCTGCGCGAAGGCTTTGTGCCAGTGCGCGGCCAGCGCCTGAGCGCAGCGGAGCAGGCGCAGCCGGCCTCGCTGCTGCAGCCCGAGGGCATCTACGGCCCGTCATTCCTGACCACGAAGAACTACTTCGTCATCAAGGAATACAATTTCTCCGACCTTTACGTGCTGTTCGTCGGCCATCTCGCCGACCGCATGACGAGCCCGCTGCCTTTCGCGACACCGTGGGCGGCCTCGAAGCAGTTGCGCACCAAGGACGTCGAGACCATGCAGCGCGGGCTGACGCGCGTGGGCCTCTACAAGGACAAGATCGACGGCAAGGCCGGCATGCAGACCCGCGCGGCGCTCGGCGCCTATCAGAAGTCGGCAGGCCTCAAGGTCGATTGCTGGCCGAGCGAACAGGTGCTGCGCGCGATCCAGGCGGCGCGATAGCGCGAGCAGAAAAGAAAAAGCCCGGCCGATGGTCGGCCGGGCTTCGATCACAGCGCTCGTGAGCGCGCGATCAGATCAGTAGCAAACGCGAACCGGGCGGACGACCCAGCCGTAGCCATCCCAATAACGCTGGCGCTGCCAGTAGCAGGGCGGGGGCGGCGGGCCGGGCTCGGCCACGTAAACGGGACCACCATAGGCCGGACGGCTCGACGCGATCGCGCCGCCGACGATGGCGCCGCCGATCAGGCCGGCTGCGATGCCGGCGCCGATGCCGTCATGGGCCTTCGCGGACGGAGCGGCGGTGACCAGCGAACCGGCGACCGTCGCGACCGTGAGGGCGGCAACTAAAGTCTTCTTCATGCTCTTGGCTCTCCTGGGAGATGGGTTCCTCTTGTTAGAGGAGCCCGGGTTTCAAAGGTTCACGCACACGCTGATGGAATTGGCCGTGCAGCTAGGAAGCGCGCAATTGGTCAACCCATGGTAAACGCACACGGAGCTGTGACGAGAAAAAGCGGTCTTTTTCAGGCCCTGAGATGAACGGCGCATCCGTACTGAACCGGTCCAACTGAAGTTGTCGCATTGAACCGGTGCGGGGCGCCTCAGCCGCAGACTCGGACGCGGCGGACGCGCCAGGCGTAGCCGTCCCAGAAGCGCTGCTTCTGCCAGACGCAGCCGCCGCCGTAATAGTCGTCGGCGACATAGCCGGGCGCCGGCGCGTAGTAGCGGGGCGGGTAATAGCCGGGCTCATAATAGCCCGGGCCGGGTCCGTAATAATACGGAGAGGCCAATGCGCCGCCGACGATGGCGCCGCCGATGATCCCGGCCGCCACGCCAGCCGCAACCCCGCGCTGCGCATGAGCCGGCGTTCCGGCCGCAACGGCCAGAGCGGCGACGGCGGTGACCGCCAGGAGCAATTTCTTCATTGGCTGGACCTTTCGTACAAACACGCGGGAACTCTTACAGGCCAGAGTTCCATACTTCGCTTGAATGATCAATGAACGGCGCCTTGGCCGGGGGCGACCAAGCCATATGGACCGCGGCTCTGCCAGGGAAGGCGAAGATGAGCAGTATGATGATCAATGCACTGATCGCAGCCGGGGCTGTCTCTGCGATCGGCTACGGCTGGTTGACCCACCTCCAGAACCGCAACCGGCGCTCGCGCGCCGGGGCTGGTGGCGACGGCGGAAGTAGCGGTAGCGACAGCGGGTCGGGCGACGGCTTCTCGCTGGGGAGCTGGTTTTCAAGCGATAGTTCAGGCGGCGCGAGCGACGCCGGCAGTTGTGCCAGCAGCGATAGTGGCAGCAGTGGCGGTGATTGCGGAGGCGGCGGCGACGGCGGGGGAGGCGGCGGCGATTAGATCCCCTCAAATCTTGATCCAGCGCAACGCTGCAATTTAGGGCCGTTCTAGGCTGCTTTCGGGCCAGTTTGGAATAGCTTCAAATACCGCTTTTTCCTTTTGCATCCAGCCGGCCCGTTAAATATCGATGGTGACGCATCACCGAAGGGCCTGCCGCTTCCATGATCGTTTGTTCCTGTAACGTGCTGAGCGATGACGACATCCGCGCCGCCGTCGCCGAGTCCGACGACGCCGTGCGCCATGCCAAGCAGGTCTATGGATGCCTCGGCTGTAGCGCCGAATGCGGTCGCTGCGCGCGGACGATCAAGACCATCATCGACGAGGCCCTCGGCCCCTGCGCCGAGTCCTGCTGCTCGGGCTGCCCGCACAGCCACACCGTGGCTGCCAATGACGAGACGGCCGAGCCCGCCCAGTTCGCCCTCGCGGCCTGCTGAAATCTTCCGCTGGATCTGCCGAGCTTTTCCCAGGCTGCGTCTCCGTAGCCCGTTGCCCTCATAGGTAAACTGACTTAGAAACGTTCTAAACTCGGTTAGGCCGATTTGGACTGCAAGAGCTGGAGTGAATCATGCAGGGCGACGCAAAAGTTATCGACTATCTCAACAAGGCGCTGCGTCACGAACTGACTGCGATCAACCAGTACTGGCTGCACTACCGCTTCCTCGACAATTGGGGCCTGCTCGACATGGCCAAGGTCTGGCGCAAGGAGTCCATCGAGGAGATGGAGCACGCCGACAAGCTCACCGCGCGCATCCTGTTCCTCGACGGCTTTCCGAACATGCAGGTGCTCGATCCCCTGCGCATCGGTCAGAACGTCAAGGAGATCATCGAGTGCGACCTCGCCGCCGAGATGAGCGCGCGGGCGCTCTATCAGGAGGCGGCCACCTATTGCCACGGCGCCAAGGACTACGTCACGCGTGACCTGTTCGAGAAGCTGATGAGCGACGAAGAGCACCACATCGACTTCCTCGAGACCCAGCTCGATCTGATCGGCCGCATCGGCCTCGAGCTCTACACCCAGAAGCACGTCGGCGGGCTCGAGGGCGAGGGGCACTGAGCTCCGCTTCTACTCCCTCCATTCGTCATGGCCGGGCTTGTCCCGGCCATCCACGTGTTGCCGCACGACAAAGACGTGGATGCCCGGGCATGACGGTGGGTTTGCTGAACTACGCCCCACTTACAACTGCGTCTTGTAGAGCTCTTCCACGCTCTCCTGACTCGCCGGCTCGCCAATGCCGGTCTGGTCGTGAATGACCGTGACGATGCTCGGCATCACCGAGCGCTGCACCTTCTCCGACGACCATAGCTTCGAGCGCATCAGCGCCTTGCCGCAGTGGAAATAGACTTCGCTGACAGTGACGTTCAGCACCGCGCGCGGCGGCTTTCCGAACTCGACCATGGAGGCGAGCAGATCCGGATCGGCCGACAGCGTGCCGCGTCCGCCGACGCGCAGCGTCTCGTCGATGCCGGGGACGAAGAACAACAGCTGCACGAAGCCGGAGCCTTCGACGACGTTGCGAAAACTGTCGATCCGGTTGTTGCCGGAGCGGTCCGGCATCAACAGCTGGTTGGGACCTGCGACGCGGACGAAGCCGATGCCGCCGCCGCGTGGCGAGGCATCGACGCTGCCGTCGCTGCCCGACGTCGCGAGCACGCAGAACGGCGACATCTCG
>RXJC01000221.1 GCA_003963435.1 Bradyrhizobiaceae bacterium
CCCTATATCTTCAAATGGGGCGAGTCCGGCGCGAAGCTCTCGGGTGTCGACGTGATCCGCGGCTTCAACCAGACCATGGCGATCCGCGCGGCGGCGTCAAAGCTGTTCTGCGAGCTCGACTATTTGATCTCGCCGACCGCGCCGAACGTGAACTATCCGGCCGAGTGGGCCTCGCCGACCAACGACCCCATGAAGCCGTTCGAGCACATCGCCTATACCGTGCCGTGGAATATGTCGGAGAACCCGGCGATCTCCGTGAACGGCGGCTTCGACGCCAAGGGTTTTCCGATCGGCGTACAGATCGTCGGCCGCCGCTTCGACGACATCGGCGTGCTCGGCATGGCCAAGGCGTTCGAGAGCCTGCGTGGCCCGCAGCGGCCCTGGCCGAAGCCGCCGGCGAAGTAAGCGAACATCTAGCGTCTCAGCACAACTCGTCATGCGCGGGCTCGACCCGCGCATCCATCCTTTTCAAAAATGATGGATTGCCGGGTCAAGCCCGGCAATGACAGAATTGATTCAAGAATGACAAGGAAGGAAACCACCATGGCGTATGAGACGATCAAATACGAGGTCGCCGAGCAGATCCTCACCATCACGCTGAACCGGCCGGACAAGCTCAACGCCTTCAACGCGCAGATGCAAGCCGAACTGATCGACGCGTTCGACGCCGCCGACAAGGACGACAATGTCCGCGCCATCATCGTCACCGGCGCCGGCCGCGGCTTTTGCGCGGGCGCCGATCTGTCCTCCGGCGCCGACACGTTCGATCGCGACGCGCGGCGCGGGCCGGTGAAGCGCCTTGCCGACGGCAAGGTCGACTACAGCGACCCGCAGGTGCGCGACGGCGGCGGCCAGGTGACCTTGCGCATCTTCAAGTGCCTGAAACCCGTCATCGCCGCGGTGAACGGCCCGGCCGTCGGCATCGGCGTCACCATGCAGCTCGCGATGGACATCCGCATTGCCTCCGATGCCGCGCGGTTCGGCTTCGTATTCTCCCAGCGCGGCATCGTGCCGGAGGCCGCCTCGAGCTGGTTCCTGCCGCGCATCGTCGGCATCTCGCAAGCGCTGGAATGGTGCTATTCGGGCCGCGTCTTCCCGGCGCAGGAAGCCCTCGCCGGCCGCCTGGTCAGCAAAGTCGTGGCGCCCGATGATCTCCTGCCGACCGCTCGCGCCCTCGCCAAGGAGTTTGCCGCGAAGACCGCGCCGGTCTCGATCGCGCTGATCCGCCAGATGATGTGGCGCATGATGGGCGCCGACGATCCCATGGAAGCCCACAAGGTCGACAGCCGCGGCATCTACGCCCGCGGCCGCTCCGACGACGTCAAAGAAGGCGTGGTGTCGTTCCTGGAGAAGCGCCCGGCGCAGTTCAAGAACAAGGTCTCGACCGACATGCCGGACTATTTCCCGTGGTGGACGGAGCGGGAGTATAAGTGACGATCTCGTAGGGTGGGCAAAGCGAAGCGTGCCCACGCATTTTTTCAATCGAGAGAGGTGGTGGGCACGGCGCAAGAGCGCCTTTGCCCACCCTACAGCACCGTTCAGTCCATCGTCAGCGCCACACGTCCGATCGCCTTGCGGTCGATCAAGAGCTGCATCGCGTTGGCGTAATCCTGCAGCGGCAGGCGGTGCGAGACGTTGGGGCGCAGCTTGCCCTCCTCGGCCCATTGCAGCAGCGCCTTCAGGCGCACCTGTCCAAGCGCAGGGTTCTTGCGGACCGCTTCGCCGGCGCGCACGCCGAGCACGCTGGCGCCCTTGATCAGCAGCAGGTTGGTCTTGGCCGAACCGATGCCGCCGGTGAAGCCGATCACCAGGAGCCGCGCGCCCCAGGCGATGCAGCGCATCGAGTCTTCGAAGACCTGGCCGCCGACGGGGTCGAACACGACGTCCGCGCCGCGACCGTCGGTGATGCGCTTGACGGCATCGCGAAACGGCTCGCGATCGTAGCGGACGAGATGGTCGGCGCCGCGTGATTTCGCGATGGCGAGCTTCTCGTCGCTGGACGCAGTCGCGATCACGATCGCGCCCAGCATCTTGCCGATCTCGACCGCCGCCAATCCCGTGCCGCCGCCGGCGCCATGCACCAGCAGCACCTCGCCCGGCTCGATCCGGCCGCGATCGATCAGCGCGTGATAGGCCGTGCCATGGCCGGCAAGATAGGTCGCAGCTTCCGCGTAATCGAACGTCGACGGCTTAGGGGTGAGCTGTGACGGCGTGACGACGGCTTCGTCCGTGAAGGCGCCATGGCGCATCTTGACGATGACCTTGTCGCCGACCGCAACGCCTTTCGCCTCGGCGCCGATCTCGGTGACGTCGCCGGCCGCCTCCATGCCGGGCGTGAACGGAAGCTCCGGCTTAAGCTGATATTGGCCGGCGGCCATCAGCACGTCAGGAAAATTCAGCCCAGCGGCCCGGATCGCGACCCGCACCTCGCCAGGCTTCAGGGCGCGCGACGGAAACTCCTCCAGCCGCAACGCTTCGGGACTGCCGAGCGTGCGGCAGACGACGGCCCGGACCATCAGGCCGCGCTCGCCTTGCTGCGCAACAGCGCCTCGCGGATCAGCGGCAGGCGGTCGTTGCCGAAATACATGTCGGTCTTGTTCACGAAGATCGTCGGCGAGCCGAAGCCACCGCGGGCGACCACCTCTTCCGTATTCGCCTTCAGTTGATCCTTGATCGCCTGCTCCGCAATGCCGGCGAAGAACTTTGGCTCGTCGATGCCGACCTTCTTGCAGATCTCGGCCAGCACCGCGTCCTGCGAAATGTCCTTGTCCTCGCCCCAATAGGCCTCGAACACGGCCGTCGCGAACGGCACCATGTCTTTGCCGAGCCAGATGCAGCCGCGCATCGCCTTGACGCTGTTCACGGGGAACACCGTCGGCGGCATCTTGATCGCAAGGCCGGCCGAGCGCGCCCAGTCCTGCAGGTCCTTCTTCATGTAGCGCGCCTTCAGCGGCACCGGCTTCTCGCGCTGCGCATAGACGCTCGGGTTGACCGTGTTGAAGATGCCGCCGACCAGGATCGGCCGCCAGACGATCTCGGCGCCCAGCTCCTTGGCGAGCGGCTGGATGTTGTGGAAGGCGAGATAGGTCCAGGGACTGGAACAGTCGAAGAAGAATTCGATCATGGCGTTTCCTTTGTTGTATTCGGTAGGCTCTCTCATTCGTCATTGCGAGCGAAGCGAAGCAATCCAGAATCTCTCTGCCGCGACAGTCTGGATTGCTTCGTCGCCTGCGCAAAATTGCTTCGCAATTGTGTCGCGTGCTCCTCGCAATGACGACTAGGGAGCGGAGGCCTATTTCCTTCCCAGCACTTCCTTAGCCCTTTGCCCGAACATGATCTTGCGTGATTCCTCGTCGAACGGCTCTTTCACGAATTTTCCGATCGCAAGCCCCGCCTGCACCTGCGGCCGTGCGCGGACCTCGGCGTACCAGCGCTTGACACTCGGATAGTCGTCGAGCGTGAAGCCCTGCGCCTTGTGGGTCATGGTCCAGGGGAAGCAGGCGATGTCGGCGATGGAATAATCGCCGGCGACATAGGCGCCGGTCTTCGCGAGCTGCCGGTCGAGCACGCCATAGAGCCGCGCCGCCTCGTCGCGGTAGCGCTCGATCGCGTAAGGGATCTTCTCCGCCGCATAGAGCGCGAAATGGCCGTGCTGGCCGAGCATCGGGCCAAGCCCCGCCATTTGCCACATCACCCATTGAATTGTGGTGGAGCGGCCGCGCATGTCGGTCGGCAGAAAGCGGCCGGTCTTTTCCGCCAGATAGATCAGGATCGCGCCGGTCTCGAAGACCGAGAGCGGCGCGCCGCTATCGGCAGGTGCGTGATCGACGATCGCGGGGATGCGGTTGTTCGGGGAGATCGCCAGGAACTCGGGGGCGAACTGCTCGCCGGCGCGGATGTTGACCGGCTTCACCGTATAGGGAAGCCCGAGCTCCTCCAGCATGATCGAGATTTTCCAGCCGTTCGGCGTCGGCGCGTAATAGAGGTCGATCATGACCTGTCCCTGGGCATATTCCTTGGGCCTTTCCTTCGGCCTTCCCTGTCGTCGCCGCCGGAATAGAGAGCGACTTTCGTTGTTCTGTACCTCGACGTTAGGACATGGCAGGAAGGGGCGCAACACAACCTGCCGGGAGGGCCGCCATGCTGTTTCCAACCACGATTGCCGGCTCCTTGCCGAAGCCGGAATGGCTCGCCGAGCCCAACATGCTCTGGGCGCCCTGGAAATCGCAAGGTGACGAGCTTCTCCGTGCAAAGCGCGACGCGACGCTGATCTGGCTCAAGATCCAGGAGGACGCCGGCATCGACATCCTCACCGAGGGCGAGCAGGCCCGCCAGCATTTCGTCCACGGATTCCTGGAGAAGATCGAGGGCATCGACTTCGCCCACAAGGTCGAGATGGGCATCCGGAAAGACCGCTACAAGGCGATGGTGCCGCAGGTGGTCGCGCCGCTCCGCCTGAAAGATCGCGTCCACGCCTTCGAGGCGCGCGTGGCGCGCACGCACACGAAAAGGAAGCTGAAATTCACGCTGCCCGGCCCGATGACCATCATCGACACCATTGCCGATCGCTACTACGGCGATCGCGTCAAGATGGCCTTTGCTTTCGCCGAGCTTCTGAACGAGGAAGCCAAAGCGCTGCAGGCTGACGGCGTCGATCTCGTGCAGTTCGACGAGCCCGCCTTCAACGTCTACATGGACGAGGTCAACGATTGGGGCATCAAGGCGCTGGAGCGCGCCGCGCAGGGTCTGACCTGCGCTACCGCCGTGCACATCTGCTACGGCTACGGCATCAAGGCCAATACCGACTGGAAAGAAACGCTCGGCGCGCAATGGCGGCAGTACGAGCAGATCTTCCCGGCGATCGACGCCAGCCCGATCCAGCAGGTCGCGATCGAGTGCCGCAATTCGAAAGTGCCGCTCGACCTGCTCGCTCTGCTAAAGAACAAGATGGTGCAGGCCGGCGTGATCGACGTCGCCAGCGACACCGTGGAGACCGCCGAGGACGTCGTCAAGGTGATCGAGGCCGTGTCGAAATTCGTGCCGAAGAGCAACATCATCGCCACCACCAATTGCGGCATGGCGCCGATGCGGCGCGAGATCGCCGAGGCCAAGCTGATGGCGCTCGGCGCCGGCGCCGCGCTGGCGCGCGAGAAGCTGGGATGACGGCGGTGATCCGCAGGCCGCTCTGCTAGTCCAGAGCGGTCGGATGCAGCGCCGGTCGATATCCGGCGCTGAGCGCCCACAGGATGGACGGAGGCGTCAGCAGCATCGGGCTCTCCAGGGCGTGCCCGGCGCGGGCATAGCCGGCTGGCGACCATAGCAGCGGCCGGCCTTTCGTCATCAGATAGCTCGCCCCGCCCTGCTGCACCATCGCGCCGTCGGGCAATTCCGCGAGCGGCCCTGGCAGCGCGTGCAGGCGCTTGCGGCCACGATCCAGACGCTCCAGGTGCAGCCAGGCGTCCATCGCCTTTGCGCTCACCTTGCTCGAACCATTGCCTTTTTCCCACGCCGCGCGAAACCGGTTGGCATCGTCGCGGCGGCAGAAGAAGCAGGGACGGTGCCCGGCTGCGAAGGCGGTGGCTTCATCGAGAAAGAACAGCTCGGTCCAGCTCCGCCGCGCCATCACCGGCCGCCGCCAGCCGCGGAATTCGCACAGACATGTGATCCAGGCCGGCGACGACCAGCGCTTCTTCAGCAGCGTCTTCGTCGCGGGATCGTGGATGATGCCGCGATTGCCGGTGAACATGCCGCGATGCGGGGTGGCGATGATGTCGCCGGTGGGCGTGACGCGGTTTTGCAGAGGACGAGTAGCGAATGGCGAATTGCGAGTGGAGGGGCCGCTACTCACCATTCCCTACTCGCCATTCGCCTTTGATCACGCCGCCCCGTCGCGCAGCGGCGGATGATAGGACAGCGCTGTGTCCCAGGGGAAGAAGATCCAGGTGTCCTGCGAGACTTCCGTGATGAAGGTGTCGACCAGCGGCCGTCCCTTCGGCTTGGCATAGACGGTGGCGAAATGCGCATCGGGGAGCATCTCGCGCACCAGCCTGCCGGTCTTGCCGGTGTCGACGAGGTCGTCAACGATCAAGAGGCCCTTGCCGGTGCCGCCGCCGAGCTTCATGGCCTGTTCCGAAATACCCTTGAGCACCTGGAGCTCACCCTGCTTGTCGTGGTCGTAGCTGGCGATACAGACCGTGTCGATCACGCGCACGCCGAGCTCGCGCGCCACGATCG
>RXJC01000639.1 GCA_003963435.1 Bradyrhizobiaceae bacterium
CAGGAAGCGCACCAGCGCGAAGAACGGATCCATCGCCGCATAGGTGACGTTGGTCGCGTTCGAGCCGTTGGCGCTGGGATCCTTGGCGCCGCGGCGCCAATTGGTGAACAACGTATTCCATTCGATGACGTCGAGCTTCACGTCGAAATAGCACTCGGCGAGCGCCTGCTGCAGGTACTCGTTCATCGGCAGAGGCTGCATCTGGCCCGAGCCCGACGCGGACGTCTGGACCTTGACCGTCAGCTTCTTGTTCGGACCGAAGCCCGCTTCCTGCATCAGCTTCTGCGCCGCCGCCTTGTCGTATTTGATCTGGAACGTCGGATTGCCGCGCCAGGGGTGGCCGGGCTCGAAGGTGCCGGTCGCGGGCACCATCAAGCCGGCGAGCAGGCCGTCCTTGAGGCCTTCACGATCGATGCAGAGGTTCGCGGCCTTGCGCACGCGGATGTCGTTCCAGGGCGAGCCTTCGACACGCGAGAACTGCCAGGGCCAGACATGCGGCTGCTCGTTGGCGTAGAGCTTGAAGCCGCGCTGCTTCAGCTCGGGCAGCGCGTCCGGCGCCGGTGCCTCGACCCAGTCGACCTGTCCCGAGAGCAGCGCCGCGGTGCGCGCATTCGCTTCCGGCATCGGCAAGAGCACCATCTTGTCGATCTTGGGCACGCGCGCCTTGTCCCAGTAATTCGCGTTCTTGACGAGCTCGAGCCGCTCGCGCGGGGTGAAGCTCGCCATCTTCCAAGGACCGGTGCCGGCAGCGTCCTTGGCAAAGGCCGTCCATGCCGCCTGCGACTTCGCCTTGGCATCGGCGCCTTCGGCCTTGTCGTAGAAGTGCTGCCACTTCGACGGGCTAGCCATGAAGAGATTGGTGAGGTTGATCGGCAGGAAGCTGTCGGGCTCCTTGGTGGTGAGCTCGACCGTCATGTCGTCGATCTTCCTCGCGGAGGCCAGGGTCGGCATGCGCGAGGCCGTGACGCCGACCTGGCTGGCGTCGAACTGCGGCGCGTCCTGCTTCAAGACCTTCTCGACGTTCCACACCACGGCGTCGGCGTTGAACGGCGTGCCGTCATGGAAGGTGACGCCGGGGCGCAGCTTGAACACCCATTTGGTCTTGTCGGCATCGTCGACCTTCCACTCGGTCGCAAGGCCGGGAATCACCACGCTCGGCTTCTCGGCAGAGGACAGGTCCCAGCCGGTCAGCGCGTCGTACATGGTGAGGCCGGTGAAGCGGTTGCCTTCAAAGCCCTGGTCAGGCTGACCCAGCGTGCGCGGAATATCGGCAGCGGTCATGCCGATGCGCAGCACGGTTTCGGCGCTGACCGCACGCGGCCAGGCCGCGGCCGTCGTCAGAGCGAGCACCGCGATCAATGCCGCGCGTGTAGTCTTCTTGATAAGCATCGCCTCAATCCTTTTCCGGCTTCGATGACTATTTTTGATGCAATCGTATGCAATGGCTATGCCAAAGAGAAACTTATTCTGCAATTTGGCCCTGCGACGACAAGTCCTTATGGGTCACAGGCGGGCGCACGCGCCGCGCTGCCTATTCTGGCATCAAGATTGCAAGTTTGGTCCCGAAATCTCGTTTGAGTTTTCTTGGGAGCTCTGGACCATGCGTATTCGTCAATCGATTTGTCTCGCCGCGCTTGCACTGGCGCTGTCCGCAATCTCGGCGCGCGCCGAAACAGTGGTGCGCTACGGAATCTCGATGGCGGATATCCCGCTGACCACCGGCCAGCCCGATCGCGGCGCCGGCGCGTACCAGTTCACGGCCTACACGATCTACGATCCGCTGGTCGCCTGGGAGATGGACGTCGCCGATCGTCCCGGCAAGCTGGTGCCGGGCCTCGCGACCGAGTGGAAGGTGGATGACAAAGACAAGACCAAATGGCGCTTCACGCTTCGCAAGGGCGTCAAGTTTCACGACGGCAGCGAGTTCAATGCCGATGCGGTGATCTGGAATCTGGACAAGGTGCTCAACGACAAGGCGCCGCAATTCGACAAGCGGCAGAGCGCGCAGGTGAAGACCCGCCTGCCCTCCGTCGCCAGCTACGCCAAGATCGACGATTTTACTGTGGAGATCACCACCAAGACCGTCGACTCCTTCTTTCCCTATCAGATGCTGTGGTTCCTGGTCTCCAGCCCCGCGCAGTATGAGAAGCTCGGCAAGGATTGGGACAAGTTCGCCAGCCAGCCCTCCGGCACCGGCCCGTTCAAGCTGACAAAGCTGGTGCCGCGCGAGCTTGCAGAACTCAGCAAGAATCCGGACTATTGGAACAAGAAGCGCATCCCGAAGGCCGACAAGATCGTGCTGGTGCCGATGCCGGAAGCCCTGACGCGCACCAATGCGCTGCTCGCGGGGCAGGTCGATCTGATCGAGACACCGGCACCGGATGCCGTGCCGCAGCTCAAGGCCGCCGGCATGAAGCTCGTCGACAACGTCACGCCGCATGTCTGGAATTATCATCTCAGCGTGCTGCCGGGCTCGCCCTGGACCGACATCCGCTTGCGCAAGGCGCTGAACCTCGCGATCGATCGCGAGGCCGTGGTCGGCTTGATGAACGGTCTCGCCAAGCCCGCCAAGGGCCAGGTCGATCCGTCCAGCCCGTGGTTCGGCAAGCCGAGCTTCGAGCTGAAATACGATCTCGCTGCGGCGAAAAAGCTGGTGGAGGAAGCAGGCTATTCGAAAGCAAAGCCGCTGAAGACCACCTTCATCATCGCGCAAGGCGGCACCGGCCAGATGCTGTCGCTGCCGATGAACGAATTCCTGCAGCAGAGCTTCAAGGAGATCGGCATCGACATCGACTTCAAGGTGGTCGAGCTCGAGACGCTCTATACGCATTGGCGCAAGGGCGCGGCCGACGAGATGAACGCCGGCATCACCGCCAACAACATCGCCTATGTCACCTCGGACCCGCTCTACGCCATCGTCCGCTTCTTCCATTCCGGCCAGGTCGCGCCCGTGGGCGTCAACTGGGGCGGGTACAAGAACCCGAAAGTCGATGCGCTGATCGACGAGGCCAAGCAGACGTTCGATGCCGCCAAACAGGACGAGCTGCTGGCGCAGGCGCACGCGCTGATCGTGGACGATGCCGCGCTGGTCTGGGTCGTCCACGACACCAACCCGCACGCGCTGTCGCCGAAGGTCAAGCAGTTCGTGCAGGCCCAGCACTGGTTCCAGGATCTGACGACGATCGGGATGGAGTGAGGGGGCAGTCGCAGCTGCCGTAGGGTGGGCAAAGCGCAAGCGTGCCCACCATCTCAACATTGCAGAGGAAAGATCGTGGGCACGGCGCTAACGCGCCTTTGCCCACGGCAGCGGCGCTGCGGACGACTACTTCGTCAGGAGCGCATAGGCCCCGGTCCAGTTCTCCGGCGGCGGGTTGAGCTGGAAATCCCTGATGCGGGCCTCGTAGAGCCTGAACAGCTTCTCCAGGGTGTCGGCGTCCTCGCTTCGACGGCCGCGCTCGATGGCGTCGAGAGCGCCCTGCCAATCGCGGCCGCGGTAGCAGGCGAGCATCTCGATCGTGACGTTGCGCAGGCGCTGGAAGGCGGCGGAGTGCATCACGTCCTCGCGGCCGGCGATGGCGTAGATCACCTCCGGCTCGCTCTTGCCCTTGACCATGATGAAGTCGAGCTCGAGGATCGCGAACTTGTCCTTGGCCGCGAGCGCGGTGCTGGATCCCACGATGATCGGGAAACCGTATTCCTTGGTCTGCCCCTCCAGGCGCGAGGCGAGGTTCACGCAGTCGCCGAGCGCCGTATAGTTCTTGCGCAGATCGGAGCCCATGTTGCCGACCACGCCGACACCGGTGTTGAGGCCGATGCCGACATTGAGCGGGATATAGACATGGCCGCCGTCGGCGGCTTCCTGCTCACGCTCCTTGTTGACCTCGTCGATCTTCTCGAGCATGCCGACAGCGGCCTCGCAAGCGTTGAGCTCGTGCTCGGAATCGTCGAGCGGCGCATTCCAGAACGCCATGATGGCGTCGCCCATGTACTTGTCGACGTAGCCCTTCCGCTCCGTGATCACGTTGGTCAGCGGCGTCAGGAAACGGTTCATCAGGGCGGTGAGACCTTGCGGGTCGCGCTTGTAGCTCTCCGAGATCGAGGTGAAACCGCGCACGTCGGAGAACATGATCGTGATCTCCCGCTCCTCGCCGCCGAGCTTGAGCTTCTCCGGCGTGAGCTGCTCGACCAGCTCTGGCGACAGATATTGCGCGAACATGCCGCGGATTTCCTTGCGCTGCCGCTGCTCGCGCACGAAGCTCGCGAAGATCAGCGTCAGATAGACCGCGGTGGTCGACAGCAGCGGATAGGTGAAGTCGATGAGATAGCGGTACCGCGCGTAGAAGAACCAGGACACGCCGACCAGGATGGCGGCGAAGGTCGCACCTGCCAGCACGAGGCGCACGGGGCCGAGATTCGGCGTCAGAATGATGACGAGCAGGCCGATGACGAGCGCGGCCAGCAGCTCGACGCCGAGCGCGTAGTTCGGCCGGGAGATCACCGCGCCGCTCAGCACGCTCTCGAGCACCTGGGCGTGAATCTCGACACCGGGCATGGCCCGCGACACCGGTGTGGTCTTGATGTCGTTCAGCCCGACCGCGGAGGTGCCGACCAGCACCAGCTTTCCGGCGATCTTGTCCGGCGGCACGGTGTTGTCGAGCACATCGGCCGCCGAGACATAGATCGATGGATCATGCCGGGCATAGTGCACCCAGAGCTGGCCGTTCTCGTCGGTCGGAATCTCGGCACCCTTGAGGCGTACGGCCCTGATGCCGGTCTTGTCGGTCCGAACCAGCAGCGTCGGCGTACCCGTGACGACGCGCAGGATCTCGAGGCTGAGCGAGGGCATGATGTTGCCCTGGGCGCGCATGATCATCGGCACGCGCCGGATCAGGCCGTCGCGCTCGGTCCTGATCGTGAACAGGCCGCGCCCGGCCGCGACCTTCTCGATCACAGGCACGTTGCGGAGCAGACCCGGAAATTCGAACAGGAAGCGCTCGGCGCCTTCCTCGCCGACGGTTGCGACGCCGGTGAAGGGCAGCGACTTGTCCAGCTCGGACGAGATCGCGCTTTGCCCGGTCTCGCCCAGCACCACGCGCGAGCGCCTGACGGCGTCGGCGAGGATCTGATCGTTGCTCGGCAGCTCACGCAGCTTGGCTCGGGTGGCATCGTCCAGATAACGCATCTGGCTCGCAACCTGGTCCGGGTTGAGCCGGTCGGCTTCGGAGAAGACCACGTCGAAGCCGATCGCCACCGCGCCATTGGTGGTGAGGTTCTGGATCAGATCGGCGATCCGCGTGCGCGGCCACGGCCACTGACCCAGCTTCGCCAGGCTCTTGTCGTCGATGTCGACGATGACGACCGGCCGCGCCGCCTTGTGGCGCGGGTCGATCAACTGGAACATGTCGAAGGTGCGCAGCCGCAATTCCTGGATCGGCGGCGGATCCCACAGGCGCGCGCCGGCGAACAAGACCAGCAACGCAAGGCACATCAGCCGCGCAAGCCCGAACTTCTGCGCAAACCACCGCCGCAGGATCTTGAGACGTTTCATTTCGGTCGAACTTCCTGCCCCGGACCGCGCCGGGCGCGCCGATCATGGAACGCCGGCGCGCGATTTTCTATGCCCTGGCTGCTGAGGCTGATGGATTTTTGCCGTGGTCACGAGCCGGCGAGCGGAGGCTCAGGTGATGTGGAAGATGAAATCGCCGGCTTTGAGATTGGCGGCAATGACGTTCTTCAGCAACAGGGACTCGTGCTCGACGACCGGCGCCCCCTCGGGGGGCGTTATGTGCTGTTCCCAGGTCACCAACGTATCGCCTGACTGCTGCTGGACGATCGAGAGATCGTCCGTGGAGCTGACATCCGAGAACTGCCTCAGATCGATCTTGTCGAGGCCGATCTCGAAATCGGTGATGGTGTGCGAGAAATCGGTGACGGGCCCGTTGCTGCCGTAGATCCAACCC
>RXJC01000232.1 GCA_003963435.1 Bradyrhizobiaceae bacterium
GGCAACGCAGATGCAGAAGCAGGAGCGAGCTGAGACGCAACGACGTTCATGTGCCGACACCCTCGGAGTGACGGAGCTGCATGCGCCGGTGCAGCGCGGTGATACGGCCGTCGCCGGTCGGCTGGTAGAACACCGAATAGCGCTTGGCAGTCTGCATGAAGGCTTCGGCGTCGGCCTGCTTCTTGACCTCGAAGGCATCGAAGCCGGCGCGCAGCATGAACACGAACTGGTCGCGCAGCACCTGGCCGGTGGCGCGCAACTCTCCGCGATAGTTGTAGCGCTCGCGCAAGCGCCGGGCCTGGCTGTAGGCCCGTCCGTCGCGGAAGGTCGGGAACACCAGCGCGACGGCGGCGATCTTGCC
Source organism: Bradyrhizobiaceae bacterium (assembly GCA_003963435.1). Taxonomy (GTDB): domain Bacteria; phylum Pseudomonadota; class Alphaproteobacteria; order Rhizobiales; family Xanthobacteraceae; genus Bradyrhizobium. Next base: position 362 of record RXJC01000232.1, read on the forward strand.
GAGATGGGGCACGAGCTCGGCGATGTCGCGATTGTTCGGCCAGATCACGCCGACCTTGCCGGCGCGCTCGAGCAAGCCTTCGGCCTCGCCCAGGAAACGCTCGGCCGGCACCAGGATGTCGCCGCCCTCGGGCAGCGGCGTGTCGACGGCGAGCTTGACGAAGCTGTCGTCGGTGATCTTTCCGCCTCTAACGAGTGGCATAGACGCGCTCCTTGAAGGGTTCGACGCCGAGGCGCTTCACCGTGTCCATGAACAGCTCCTCCGGCCGCTCGCGCAACGCCAGATAGGCTTCCACGACATCCTCGATGACGTCGGCGACCTCGTCGAACTTCACGCCGGGCCCGATCAGGGTGCCGAGCGCCGCATTCTCGTCGGCTCGGCCGCCGATGGTGATCTGGTAGACTTCCTCGCCGTTCTTCTCGACGCCGAGAATGCCGATATGGCCGACATGGTGATGGCCGCAGGCATTGATACAGCCGGAGATGTTGATGTGGAGCCGGCCGATCAAATTGGCCAGCTCGTGATTGGCGAAGCGCCGCGTCAATTCCTGCGCGATCGGGATCGAGCGCGCATTCGCCAGCGAGCAATAGTCGAGGCCCGGGCAGGCAATGATGTCGGTGATCAGATTGACGTTGGGCGTCGCAAGCCCGAGCTTGTCAAGCGCCTTCCACAGCGCCGGCAGGTCGCGCTTGGCGACATGCGGCAGCGCCAGGTTCTGCTCGTGGCCGACGCGGATCTCGCCGAACGAATATTTGTCGGCGAGATCGGCGAGCGCGTCCATCTGCTCGGCGGTGGCATCGCCCGGAGGTCCGCCGGTGGGCTTCAGCGAGATCGTGACGATCGAGTAGCCCTGCACCTTGTGCGGGGCCACCGAGTTCTTGCGCCACGCCTCGAAATCCGGGTCAGCCGCGGCCTGCCGCAACTCGTCCGGCATGTGCGGCAGCTTTTCGTACGCCGGATAGGTGAAGCGCGAGCGGATGTCCTCGATCACCCCGTCGTCGATCTGGAGCGAGGAGTTGCGGATGTGCTGCCACTCCTCCTCGACCTCGCGGGAGAACTTCTCGATGCCGAGCTCGTGCACCAGGATCTTGATGCGCGCCTTGTAGATGTTGTCGCGGCGGCCGTACTGGTTGTAGACGCGTAAAATGGCCTCGATGTAGCTGAGGATGTCGCGGCCGTGCACGAAGTGCTTGATGGTCTTGGCGATGAACGGCGTGCGGCCGAGACCGCCGCCGACCAGCACCTCGAAGCCGGTCTCGCCCTTTTCGTTCTTGATCAGGCGAAGGCCGATGTCGTGGATCTTGATCGCGGCGCGGTCGTGATCCGAGGCCGTGATCGCGATCTTGAACTTGCGCGGCAGGAACGAGAATTCCGGATGCAACGTGGTGTGCTGGCGGATCAGCTCGGACCAGATGCGGGGATCCTCGATCTCGCCGGGCGCGACGCCGGCCCACTGGTCCGAGGTGACGTTGCGCATGTTGTTGCCGGAGGTCTGCATCGCATGGATGCCGACCTTGGCGAGATCTTCCAGCGCGTCCGGCAGCTCGGCGAGCTTGATCCAGTTGAACTGGATGTTCTGCCGCGTGGTAAAGTGGCCGTAGCCGCGGTCGTATTTGCGCGCGACATGCGCGAGCGCCCGCAGCTGGTTCGTCGCCAGCGTGCCGTAGGGGATCGCGACGCGGAACATGTAGGCGTGCAGCTGCAGATAGACACCGTTCTGCAGACGCAGGATCTTGAACTCGTCCTCGGTGAGCTCGCCGGAGAGGCGGCGCTTCACCTGGTCGCGGAACTCCGAGACGCGCTCGTTGACGAGCGTGCGGTCGATTTCGTCGTAAGCATACATAGAAGCTGCCTTAAGCCTGGGCCGACTGTCCGATGGTGACACCGGTGCGACGGATCTGTTCGCGCAAGTTGCCGGGCTCGATCTTGCCGTCCGCGCCGACCTGCACCGGAGCGATATAGGGTCCGATCGCGCCGACGTCATCGGCGACGGACTCCGCAAGCAACGCCTTGGCCTCGTCGGAGTTGCGCACGATCGCAGCTTCGGAGAGGTCCGCGGACCAGCTCTTGGCCGCGGTGCGATAGACGACGATGCCGTCCCAGGTGCGGTTGGCGGTCACGATCGAGGGACCGGCGATCTTGATCTTCTTCTGTTCGAGCGGAGAGGTCATTCGGCTGCATCCAATAGGTCAGAGATGATTTGGTCAGGTGTCGCGCGGCGAAGCGAACCGGCATGCCGGACCACTTCGCCGATGATGAGAATGGCGGGACCGCCGTCGGCCCGCCGGGCGAGCTCAGGCAGATCGCCCAGCGTGCCGGTCGCGCCTTGCGCGTCGGGCCGCGTGACGCGGGCGAACACGCCGACCGGCGTCTCCGGCGAACGGCCCGCGGCGAGCAGGCCCGCGCGCACGGCGGGCGCAGCGGACGTGCCCATGTAGACGACGATGGTCATCCCGGTGTCGGTCAGCGTCGACCAGTCCACGGCTTCCGCGTCGCGCGCCTTGTGCGCGGTGAGGAAGGTGATGCGGGTCGCTTCGTGACGGTACGTGAGCGGCACCTCGAAATCGGCGGCGCCGCCGAGGCCTGCGGTGATGCCGGGAATGATCGAATAAGAAACACCTGCGGCGCGCAGCGCTTCGACCTCCTCGCC
>RXJC01000033.1 GCA_003963435.1 Bradyrhizobiaceae bacterium
CGAGTGCACCAGCTCCTCGCGGAGGTCCTCCGGCGAAATGGTCGTCTCAGCAATTTCGCGCAAGGACACAACAGGGTTCTTGTCGTTATCGCGGTCAACCGTTAGTTGTGAGCCGGACGAAATCATGCGGGCGCGGTGGGCGGCCAGCAGGACCAAGTCAAACCGGTTGTCGACCTTGTCGATACAATCTTCTACGGTGACGCGAGCCATGGACTGTCGCTCCGTTGTGGGTGGGACGAAATATGTGGATGATTGGGGCTAGTTATAGGGGCCGGGCCGGTTTCGCAAGGCCAAATTGTGATTTGGCCTCGCCAAACGGCTCTGCTACCCCCACATTGGGGCTGGGATGGGTGGTTACCCGGGCTGCCATTGAGGGCAGCACCGGGGTTATGAACGTCCGCCATAACTATACCTTGATTGCCCCGACTTCTCCGGATTTGCGGTTTCGACGGGTTTTAGCGGCACTCTAGAACTGCGCGGCCTGCTGTCGCTGCGCCAACAATAAAACGATCAATCACGAACACTACGCGAGCAAACTGAATGTCACCTTCTCCGACCAACAAGATCGCGCTCTTTATCGATGGGGCCAATCTCTACGCGACAGCGAAGACTCTGGGCTTCGACATCGATTACAAGCGCCTGCTGAAGGAATTTCAGAGCCGCGGGACGCTGCTGCGGGCGTTCTACTACACCGCGATCATCGAGGATCAGGAATACTCCTCGATCCGCCCGCTGATCGACTGGCTGGACTACAACGGCTACACCGTCGTCACCAAGGCAACCAAGGAATTCATCGACGCCTCCGGCCGCCGCAAGGTCAAGGGCAACATGGATATCGAGCTCGCCGTGGACGCCATGGAGCTCGCCGAGCACATCGACCAGATGGTGCTGTTCTCCGGCGACGGCGACTTCCGCTCCCTGGTCGAAGCCGTGCAGCGCCGCGGCGTGCGGGTCACGGTGATCTCCACCATCGCCAGCCAGCCGCCGATGATCGCCGACGAACTGCGCCGCCAGGCCGATGTCTTCACCGACCTCGTCGAGCTGCAATCCAAGCTTGGTCGCGACCCGTCCGAACGTCCCGCCCCGCGTGACCGCGGCGAGCGTGGCGAACGCCACCACGCCCCGCAGTTCCTCCAGCGCGCGACCACGATGGCGCCGAGGGGCGATGACGACTTCGAGGAGTGAGGCGGCACGGTCCAGCCGCCAATCTCCCACCGTCGTTCCCGACCGCGATTGTCCGCTCTGTCCGCGCCTGGTTGCTTTTCGGCAGGCGAACCGCGCGCGCGAGCCGTCGTGGCACAACGCGCCGGTCGCGCCCTTCGGCGACATCACGGCGCGCCTCTTGATCGTCGGCCTCGCGCCGGGGATGCAGGGCGCCAACCGCACCGGACGACCGTTCACCGGCGATTATGCTGGCGACCTGCTCTACGCCACGCTGCTCGAATACGGGTTTGCCAAGGGGACCTATCAGGCGCGCCCCGATGACGGGCTGAAGCTGATCGACTGCCGGATCGCCAATGCCGTGCATTGCGTGCCGCCGCAGAACAAACCGCTGCCGGCGGAGATCAACACCTGCCGGCAGTTCCTGGTGGCCAACCTCGAGACGATGCCGAAGCTGCGCGCGATCATCGCGCTCGGCCGGATTGCGCACGACAGCGTGCTCAAGCCGCTAAAGCTGAAGGCCTCCCAGGCGCCCTTCGGCCACGGCGCCGTGCATCAGGCCGGCGCGTTCAAGCTCTACGACAGCTATCACTGCTCGCGCTACAACACGAACACCGGTGTGCTGACGCCGGACATGTTCCGGAGCGTGTTCGCGAAGGTGAAGGCGGACCTCGACTAGAGCATGATCCGGAAAAGTGTGCAGCGGTTTTCCGGAAAGATCATGCTCAAACAACAACCTAAAGCGCGATGGCGATCCATCCTAATCGCATCGCGCTTTAGCGCCCGGTTCAGGCTTTGGCTGGATTTGCCTTCAGCCAGTCCAGCACGTCGCCGGCGTTCCGGTCGGGCGGAAACACCGGATAGAACACATGCGTGATGCGTGCGTCGTCGATGATCAGCGCGAGGCGCTTGATCAGCGTCAGGCCCGCGACCTCCATGGTCGGCAGCTTCAGCGCGCGCGTGAGCGCCAGCTTCTCGTCCGACAGCACGGGGAACGGCAGATGCAGCCGTGAGGCCATCTCGGTCTGGTATTCGTTGCTCTGGGTCGAGAGGCCGAACACGTGGACGGCACCGGCGGCCTTCAGCTCGGCGAACAGATCGCGAAACGCACAGGTCTGCGGCGTGCAGCCGCGCGCCCCCGGGATCATGTCCCAATCGTCCACCAGCGAGATCTTGCCGGGCTCGCCGGTGCGCGGATAGGCAAACACCACGGTCTGGCCGCGCAGCGCCGACAGCGTCACCGAGGTGTCGTTGGTCGCGAGCAGGCCGATCGGGGGCAGCGTCATGCCCGTCAGATGCGCCGCACCGCCATCATCGATGGGTGCCGGAATCTGGCTCCAGTCGACCTCGAGCAGGTTCTTCTGAGACATCGCGCTATCCCCTGGCCCGCATCAGGCGGCCCTTTTCCCGGCTCCAGTCGCGCTTCTTCTCGGTCTCGCGCTTGTCGTGCAGCTTCTTGCCCTTTGCAACCGCGAGCTGCAATTTGGCGCGGCCACGCTCGTTGAAATAGAGCTTGAGCGGGATCAGGGTCATGCCCTCGCGGTCGACGGCGCCCATCAGCTTGTTGATCTGCCGGCGATGCAGCAGCAGCTTCCGCGGCCGCTTGGGCTCGTGGTTGAAGCGGTTTCCTTGCAGATATTCGGGGATGGTGGCGTTGATCAGCCAGATCTCGCCATTCTTCGAATCCGCGTAGGACTCCGCGATCGTGCTCTTGCCGTTGCGGATCGACTTCACCTCGGTGCCGGTCAGCGCAATGCCCGCCTCGATCGTGTCCTCGATCGCATAGTTGAAGCGGGCCTTGCGATTCTCCGCCATGACCTTGATTGGACGTTCGTTTTTATCGGCCATGAGAGGCAAACCCGATCGAGA
>RXJC01000143.1 GCA_003963435.1 Bradyrhizobiaceae bacterium
GCCGGCATGAAAGGCGTCAAGAAGGTCGTCAAGGTCGGCGACACCGCCGTCGCCGTGGTCGCCGACACCTGGTGGCACGCCAAGACTGCGCTGGACGCGCTGCCGATCGTCTGGGACGAAGGCGACAACGCCAAGGTCTCCAGCGCGTCGATCGCGAAATGGCTGACTGAGGGCCTCGACGATTCGCAGCCGGCCTATGTCGGCAACAAGTACGGTGACGCGAAGGCCGCGATTGCGAGTGCGGCGAAGAAGGTCGAGGCCGTCTACTCCTATCCCTACCAGAACCACGCCACCATGGAGCCGATGAACGCCACCGTGCTCTACACCGCGGACAAATGCGAGGTCTGGTGCGGCACGCAAAACGGCGAAGCGGCGTTCGCGGCGGTGCTGGAAGCCTCAGGCCTGCCGGCAGACAAATGCGACGTCCACAAGGTGATGCTCGGGGGCGGCTTCGGCCGGCGCGGCCAGACCGACTATGTCCGCCAGGCGGTGCTGATCGCCAAGGAGATGCCGGGGACGCCGGTCAAGCTGCTCTGGTCGCGCGAAGAGGACATGGCGCACGGCCGCTATCACCCGATCACCCAGTGCAAGATGACCGGCGCGTTCGATGCCAACAACAATCTGGTCGCGCTGCACTACCGCCTATCGGGGCAATCGATCCTGTTCTCGCTGCGCCCCGAGGCGCTGCAGAACGGCATGGACCCGGCCGCCTTCCAGGGCGTCGCCCGATCGGGCGAAGCCGCGTTCGGCTATTCGGTACCGAACCTGCTGGTCGAACACGCGATGCGCAACCCGCACGTTCCGCCAGGCTTCTGGCGTGGCGTCAACGTCAATCACAACGCGATCTACATGGAATGCTTCATGGACGAGCTGGCCCAGGCCGCAGGCCAGGACCCGCTCGAGTTCCGCCGCAAGCTGATGGGTAGTCACCCCAAGCATCTGGCGGTGCTCAATGCGGTCGCGGAGAAGATCGGCTGGGACACGCCGGCGCCACAAGGCGTCTATCGCGGCATTGCCCAGGTGATGGGCTATGGCAGCTACGTCGCCGGCGCCGCCGAAATTTCGGTGACCGACGGCAGCAAGATCAAGGTGCATCGCATCGTCGCCTCCACCGATCCCGGCTACGTCGTCAATCCGGCGCAAGTGGAGCGGCAGATCGCCGGCTCCTTCGTCTATGGCCTCTCCGCGCTGTTCTACGGCGGCTGCACCGTCAAGGACGGCAAGATCGAGCAAGCCAACTTCGACACCTACAACTCGATGCGCATCAGCGAGATGCCGAAGGTGGAATCGGTGATGGTGCCGAGCGGCGGGTTCTGGGGTGGTGTCGGCGAGCCGACCATCGGCGTCGCGGCGCCGGCGGTGCTTAACGCCTATTTCGCGGCGACCGGCAAGCGCATCCGCTCGGTGCCGCTGCGCGACCAGAACATCACCTTTGCCTGAAGCAACATGCTGCGGCGGCGAAAGATTGCCGCCGCGGCCCCTTTTCGAATGTCCCTGATGATCAAGCGCCCGGTGACACGGCGAAACGCCGTGTTCGGCATCACCATGGCGGCCGCAACGCTGGCGCGGCCATCGATCCTGCGTGCGCAATCCACGGGACGCATCGTCGTGGTCGGCGGCGGCTTCGGCGGCGCGGCTTGCGCCCGCGCGCTCAAGCGTGCGCAGGAAAGCCTGCAAGTCATCCTGATCGAGCCCAACGCGATTTTCACCTCCTGCCCCTTCAGCAACGCGGTGATTGCAGACCTGCGCGATATCGAGGCGCAGCAATTCGGCTACGACAAGATCGCCGCCGATGGCGTCACCGTGATCGGGCAGGCCGTGACCACGATCGACCCGGAACGACGCAGCGTCGTGACCGCCGACGGCGTCGCCCTGCCCTATGACCGCCTCGTGCTCTCACCCGGCATCGACTTCCACCTTGAAGCCCTGCCCGGCTATGACGACGCCGCATCGCAGAAGATGCCGCACGCCTGGAAGGCCGGCGCGCAGACGCTGCTGCTACGCAAGCAGCTGCAAGCGATGGCGGATGGCGGCACGGTCGCCATTGCGATCCCGGCCAATCCCTCGCGCTGCCCGCCGGCGCCCTACGAGCGCGCCAGCCTGATCGCGCATTACCTGAAGACCAACAAGCCACGCTCGAAAGTTCTGATCCTCGATGCCAAGGACGGCTTCGCCCAGCAGCGGCTGTTCGAGCGGGCATGGAAGGAGCTCTATGGCGACATGATCGAGCGGATCGGCCTGTCACAAGGCGGCCGCGTGACGTCGGTCGATGCGGCGACCATGACCATCGTCACCGAGTTCGGCGACTACACGCCAGATGTCGCCAACGTCATCCCGCCGCAACGTGCGGGACACATCGCTGCCATCGCAGGCGCGACGGATGCGACCGGCTGGTGTCCGATCGATCCCGTGACCTTCGAGTCGAAACTCGCCCCGAACGTCCACGTCATCGGGGATGCCTGCCTCGGCGGCGGCATTCCCAAATCGGCATCCGCCGCCAGCGCGCAAGGCAAGGCCTGCGCGGCTGCCATCGTCAATCTCCTTGCCGGACGCGCGCCGGAACCGTCGCGGCTCACCGGCGTCTGCTACAACATCGTTGCCCCCGCTTATGGCTTCTCGCTCGCCGGCAACTACCAGCCAAAGGGCGACATCTTCGCCGAGGTCGAGGGCGGCGCGACCAGCCCGGTCGATGCGCCACGCGAACTGCGGATGCGCGAGGCGACTGAAGCGGAGCGCTGGTTCGAAACCATCACGGCGGACACCTTTGGCTAGAGCAACGATGGAACGAGCCTGTCGCCACGATCGCGGTGCGCTCCCTCCCCCGCCTGCGGGGGAGGGTTGGGGAGAGGGTGTCTCCACTCGCGAGAACCCCCAAGAGGACAGAGCCCTCACCCTCGCCTTCGGCTCGACCTCTCCCGCAAGCGGGAGAGGTAAGACGAGTCCGCGGCGCCGTCGCGCATCCCGTTCGACATCTGCGTTTGCAGCATTCATCGTGGCGAACCTCGCCCTCTCTGCGAGCAAGGCGGAAGAGCTCGTCTCCTACAAAATCGTCGGCGACGGCATCCCTCAATCGCTCACCGGCTCCCCCGGCGATGCCACGCGCGGACGCACGCTGGTGCTGGCGCGCACGACGACCTGTATCCTCTGTCATTCCGGCCCCTTTCCGGAAGCGCGGTTTCAGGGCGATCTCGCGCCCGACCTCACCGGTGCCGGGAACCGATGGAAGGCGAGCCAGTTGCGGCTGCGACTGGTCGATGCGTCGCGGTTCAACGCACAGACCATCATGCCGTCTTACTATCGTAACGACGGTCTCGTGCGCGTCGGGCGCAATTTTGCCGGCAAGCCGATCTTGTCGGCTGCGCAGATCGAGGACATCGTGGCTTTTCTCGCAACGCTTCGCGACTAGGACCGTTCATGCCGACAACGCGACGACAATTCCTACACTTGGCCGGAGGCGTCACCGCTGCCGGGACACTCCCGATCGTCAGCCTGCGTCCGCTTCAGGCGACGCCCGCGATGCTCACCACCGCAATCCGCAATGTCGTGGGCGAAGCACAGATTCGCACCGGCAGGGTGAAGCTCGACATTCCGCCGCTGGTCGAGAACGGCAACACGGTGCCGATGACGGTGAGCGTCACCAGCCCCATGACGGCCGCCGAGCACGTCAAGAGCATCCACGTCTTCAACGAGAAGAACCCGCAGCCGAACATCGGCAATTTCTATCTCACGCCCTCCTCCGGCCGCGCCCAGGTCTCGACCCGGATCCGCCTCGCCGACACCCAGAAGGTGGTGGCGATCGCACGCCTGTCCGACGACACGTTCTGGCAAATTGCCGCCGAAATCGTCGTGACGCTTGCCGCCTGCACCGAGGAGATGAACTGATGGCAGCGCTCATCAACGTTCCCGCAAAAGCCAGGCGCGGCGACGTCATCGAGATCCGCGCGCTGACCTCGCACATCATGGAGACAGGCTTCCGCCACACGGCGGACGGCAAGCTGGTGCCGCGCGACATCATCACGAGCTTCGCCTGTCGCTACAACGGCGCCGAGATCTTTCGTGCCGATCTCTTCCCGGCGATCGCGGCCAATCCGTATCTGTCGTTCTTCACGGTCGCCAAGGAGAGCGGCAAGTTCGAATTCGAATGGACCGGCGACAACGGCTATTCCTCCACCGCATCGGCATCGATCACGGTCGAATGAGCATTTGGCGCGCGATAGCGGCGGCGACTTTGTTCGCCGCGGCCCCTGCCTTGCTCGCCGGCGAAATCCCGCCCGATGCGCGCCGGTCCGGCTATTCCTTCATGGGACCCGAGACGCGCGCGATGCAGGATAACGACACCTCCAATCCCGGGATGCTGTTCGTGCTCGACGGCGAGGCGCTGTGGGGAAAGAAAGGCGGCAGCGCCGATAAATCCTGCGCCGACTGCCATGGCGACGCGCGCAGCAGCATGAAGGGCGTCGCTGCACGTTACCCGGCGTTCGACAAAGCGCTGGGGCGTCCCGTCACGCTCGACCAGCGTATCAATCTCTGCCGGGCCAATCATCAGCAAGCAGCGGCGCTGCCCTACGAGAGCCGCGACCTGCTGGCGCTCTCCGCTTTCGTCGCCCATCAATCGCGAGGCCTCCCGATCACCGCTGGCAGCGATCCGCAAGCAAAACCCTTCGTGGAGCAAGGCCGCGGCCTGTTCATGCAGCGCGAAGGCCAGCTCAATCTCGCCTGCACCAATTGCCATGACGACAATTTCGACAAGCGCCTCGCGGGCGCGCCGATCACGCAAGCACAGCCGACCGGCTATCCGCTCTACCGCCTGGAATGGCAAACGCTGGGATCGCTGGAGCGACGACTGCGCAGTTGCATGAGCGGCGTACGTGCCCAGGCCTATGAATACGGCTCGCCGGAGCTGGTTGCGCTCGAACTCTACTTGATGTCGCGGGCACATGGCCTGCCGATGGAGACGCCGGCGGTACGGCCCTGAAACGTAAACGGCCGGGAGATCCCCCGGCCGTTCCACAAAGAGCTAGGCGCCGATGGCTATTCCGCCGGCGCGGCCGACATCTCCGGATGCGCGGCGTAATGTTCGCTGGCGCCGAGCTTGCTGGCCGCGAACAGGCCGGCCGCCATCGCAGCGTAAGCCAGCGCGACCGCCGGTGTGACGCCAAAGCCGCCGCCGATGCCGACAGCCTCGCCATGCATGAAGCCGAAATAGGTCAGGACCGCACCGACCAGCGCGAAGCCTGACGCCTTCTCGAAGTCGCGTTCGATGATGAAGACACCGATCGCGCCCAGAATGAGGCCGCCGAGAATGGAGCCGCCGCCCATCACCTCGAGGCCGTGATAGAACACGCCCTGCTGCGGCAGTGCGGCAATGGCGGCAGCCTTCACGGCGTCGGCCTTGTCGGCGGCCATGCCGCCGACGGTTGCCGCCGCATTCATGGTCGAGCCCAGCATCGTGTCGATCTGGAGTTTTGCCCAGGCGGCCAGATGCGGCGTCAGCGCCAGCACGATCGCGGGCGCGTGCTTGACCGGCGTGGTCTGGAAGGCCTGCGCACCGATCAGCATGCCGATGTAAAGCAGGATCGGCGAGATCGCGACCACCGGCACCAGCGCCAGCAGCACCGAGATGATGCCGAACCAGGCCAGCACGATCACCATGAGGCCGGTTGCCGCCGAATAGCCGATGCGGCCGCCCATCGCCTTCCAGCCGGGATGGCCGATATAGACGGCGTTGATGAAGGGGTTGCCCATCAGGCATCCGATCAGGCTGACGATGCCGTCGGCGGTGAGCACGCGCGTGGTCGGATATTCGTCGCCGGCGGCTTCCGCGCTCTCGACATTGTCCATGGCTTCGACGAGGTCGTAGATGCCGAACGGAATGGCGGTGACGAGGATGATGCCGAGGAATTCGAAACCGGAGAAGACGTAGCCGACGGCGGGAAGCGGCACCGAGAAGCCGAAATTGGCGAAGGCCGCGCCAACCCCTGCGATGCTCAATCCGCCGAGGCCGAGCCCGAACAGGTTGGAGCCCCATGCGATGATCATGCCGGCAGCGATGGCGACAAGGCCGGCGGGAATGCCGCGCCAGTATTTCACGCCGCCGAACCAGCTCACCAGGATGATGGCGAAGCAGACCAGGCCGATCTGCGGCGTCATGTACATCTCCAGCGCCGGCCGCATCGAGATGAAGGTGACGGAGACGCCGGCGAGCGTGCCGAGCAGCGCCGCGCGCGGCGTAATCTTGCGGATGAACGGCGCAATGAAGCCGCCGATCATGAGGATGAAGCTCTGGAAGAACACCCAGACCAGACCCGCCGACCAGCCCTTCAGCGGGTCGCCGGTCTTCAGCGTGATCGGCAGCATGATGACGAAGGTGACAATGAACATGTGCGGCACGCTGACGCCCGAGGGCAGCGCGCAGACGTCGTTGCGGCCCGTCTTCTGCGCCAGACGGTAAGCGAGGTAGGCATAGTAGAAGGTCGAGAGGCACATCATCAGGCCGAGCGCGGGCAGGATGCGGCCGAACACCAGGCTGTCAGGCATCTTCAAGACGAAGCGCAGCAGCCCCGTGAGCACCAGCATGTTGACGAGGATGTTGGTGCCGAAGCCGAAAAACGCGTTCCAGTCGCCCGATGTCCATAGTGCCGGCTTGAACTCGGACTTGTTCAGATCAGATTTGCCGGCCGTCCCCGTCAATGTGCTCATGACAACACCCCTATGTGGTCGAAACCTTCATTGCCTCCAGAACTGCGACTGAATCCGCGACCCAGCCGAAGATGCCGCCTTGGGCCTTGATCATCTTCAGGCCCATCTCGTGAAACTCGGGGAAATAGGACGCGCAACCGTCTGAGATGACGACGCAGCGGTAGCCGCGGTCATTGGCCTCGCGCACCGTGGTGTTGACGCACACCTCGGTGGTGACGCCGCACACCAGCAGGTTTTCGATGCCGTATCTCTCCAGGACGTCGCCGAGCTCGGTGGCGTAGAACGCACCCTTGCCGGGCTTGTCGATCACGATTTCGCTGTCGAGCGGATAAAGCTCGGGGATGATGTCGTGGCCGGCCTCGCCGCGAATGAGAATGCGGCCCATCGGGCCGGGATCACCGATGCGAAGGCTCGGCGCGCCGCGCTCGACTTTCGCGGGCGGCGCGTCGGAGAGATCGGGCAGATGGCCCTCGCGGGTGTGGATCACCAGCATGCCGGCGTCGCGCGCGGCTGTCAGCACCGCGCCGATCGGCTGCACCGCACGCGCGAGCTGGCTGACGTCGTTGCCGAGCGTCTCGCCGAAGCCGCCGGGCTCCATGAAGTCGCGCTGCATGTCGATGATGAGAAGCGCGGTGGCGGACCAGTCGAGCCTGATCGGCTCGGGCTCAGCGCCGATGACGCCCCATGTCCGCTTGCTCGAGTCCAGCATGACGCCCGCCCCTCGCGAGAACTCTGTTAGTCAGGAGTTCTGCAAGCGCCGTGCCATTGTGTACAATTGCAGTGAGGCGCAGGGCGCGAAAGAATTCGCTGCCTTCTCAAAAGGATAAGTCGGCGATCGACACCTGCTTATTCCCTGTGCGACGGCGTTGCGACGTGCATCTGCTCAAAGGATGAGCGCTCTCCGCTCGTCATTCCGGGGCGACGCGTCAGCGTCGAACCCGGAATCCATCGGGCCGCAGTACGCGAGGTGAAATGGATTCCGGGTTCGCGCTACGCGCGCCCCGGAATGACGAAGAGAGTGTTGGTGACGCCCTGCCTCTATCGCCCTGCCCCATATAGCTGCCGATATTCTTCCTCATACGGCGCATAGGAATCCTTCAGCGTCGCCATGTTGAGCAGCATGGTCGCCACCACCGTGCCTGCTCTGTCGAACACGCGCGTCTTGGCCCAGGCGCTTTCGGTGCGGCGGCTGCCGGAGAGCGCAACCACCTCACGCTCGACCTCGTATTCCTCGCCCTCGAACAGCGGCCCTTTCACCAGCCGGATCTCCTGATCGGCGAACAGGCCGACGGCTGGACCCTTGGTGGGCAGAGGATCTTCCTTGGAGCGGTACTGGAACAGCACGCTCAGCATCTCCATCGGGATGATGGGCCTGCCCCAGGGATTGTCGGTGCCAGAATAATAGGGCGAGCTCTCGGTGATGACGGCGAGCTTCTGCCTGAGCGAGAACGGATAGAGGTCGCCCATGGTCTGGTCGAACGCCATCCGCACCGCCTGTCGTTTGCTCGTGTGCGCGACCTTCACATCGCGCAGGATCACGGGGTCGGTGAGCGGCTTCAGTTCGCCAAGCCGCGCCTCGAGGGCGGTTGCGGCGTGCGGCTCGCCGACCGAGGCCGTGCCGCGCAGCACCTCGGTGCCGTCGCGCTTGACCATCTGGATC
>RXJC01000144.1 GCA_003963435.1 Bradyrhizobiaceae bacterium
GCAGCCACGGCCGTGCGCCGTCCAATCGTCACCCTCATTCTCGTTTCCTCATACGTCCCGTTGATCATGCGCGACTTGGAATGCGCGCTCGCGGTCATCCTAGCGCATTTTGGGGCCGAGGGGAGACCGGTTCGTGGCGCCGTTGCGGCGGCGTTCGGCCCCCCCACAACCTGTTGCGCTGCCTGTCGGGCAAAACACCCCACGGCAGGGTCAATTCCCCCGGTCAAAAACAATTCGCTTTACGCGAATTCGGAAATGTAGCATGTTTCGGCCACCTCAACCCGGGCCGAGGGGCGGATCGCGATCGTCACGAACGCGGGATGGGAGGTGGTGGACGCGGGCCGCGTCGCGCGCCGTCGGTTTGCAGGGCGGGTCACTCCGTGAGCAGACAAATGCGCGCACACGACAGGCGCAGCCCGCGTACGGCAAAATCGTGTGGTCCTGGCGCCCGAGGTTCTGGTGCCAAGTCTTGCGGTGATGTGGGGACCCAACCGGGTCCACGCGTCAGCCATCCGCAAGACGACGGGGGCAATAGTGCAACGCTCCCCGAGGAGAGCACGACATAAGCCGTCAACCCACTGCGCAGGGAAGGCCGGATGTTTCGGCTACACCTGTATGCCGCTGTGCAGCTTCCTTAAGCACACGCTTCGCACAGTGGACCGCGGGTGCCAGCCGGCACCCGGCCTTCCCTGCGCCCTCGGCATTTTCGAGGGCGGTAACGACCGCAAAGCTCGGGCACGACGTGCCGCGAGAACGGGAAGATGTGCGCGTGATTCGGTTTCGAGCGGAAAGACGAATTCGCTCTCGTGTCCCGGACGCAGCGCAGCGCCGCTTCGGCGATGCGCTGCAGATCCGGGGCCCATGCGGCAGCGCGTTGCTCGGCCGCTGGGTCCCGGCTCTGCGCCGCAACGCTCTCGCGTTGCAGCTTGTCCGGGACACGAGAGCGGAGAACGGCGCCGCGTCATACTCCGTCATTGCGAGCGCAGCGACTTGTCCGCCGAAGCCTTCGGCGAAGGCGGAAGCAATCCAGACTGCCGGCGCCGAAGGAGTCTGGATTGCTTCGTCGCAAGGGCTGCTCGCAATGACGGCGGAGAGATCTGCCGTCAGAGATGCTCCGCAGGAAGTGGCTTCAGAAGCGAACGACAAATCCGGCCAGGGATCTAATCCAACACCTCCAGCACCAGCTCCATCGTCATCAGCACGGGATTGTCACCGCGGACCAGGCGCCCCTCAGCGAGGCCGCCGGTGTAGTCGATCAACGCGACGTCGAGCGCAGCTTCCAGCGCGCCGGCGGGACCCGGAGCGATCAGCCCGGCCGTGACCGCAAGCTCGGTCGCAAACGGCTCGGTCACCCCGCCATGGGTGAAGCGAGCGCCAATGGTCGAGCCGACACCGCCATGGATCTTCGCCCGCGCGATGCCATGCGCGTGGCAGAACTCTTCGAGCGAGCCGGCAAAATCCTGGTTCGGCCGCAGCCGCAGCGCAAACGCGCGGCTGGTCGCGCGCGCCCCCGTGCTCTCGACCGCCACCGGTCCGAACAGCTTGAAATTGGTCTCGGGATCGGGCTCGGCGATGAACATCGCGCCGTCGACCCCGAAGGCCTCGACCTCGAACGGTTCGGCGACAACGGTCTCGTCCGGCAGCATGTGGCCGCCGCTGGCCTTGCCGTCGGCCTCGGTCCACAGCCCGTGACAGTGAAAGAACGGCGCGCCGTCGCGCATGCCAAGCGTCATGCTGCCGAGCTTGGTGCGCGTCAGACCGCCGGGCCGGTATGTGTCGCTGTAGAACGCGGCGTTCTCGCCGGTCTTCGACAGCGCCGGCATGACATAGGCGAACGGTCCGAGCGCGCCGCGCCGGAAATTCAGCACGCCGCCGGCAAAACCCTCCGCGGCAAAGCCGCGGCGCGCGGCCTCCAGCAGCGGCACGCCTGCCTCAAGCGTGAACGAAAAGGCGCGCCCCCTCGCCTCCACCCATTGGATACGTTCCGTGACGGCCGCGCCCGGTTGCTTGATGCTCCGCATCGCCTGCGCTCAGCCTGCCTTTGTCTTGTCGAGATCGAGCAGGCCGCGCGCCTCGAGCTCGTCGCGCACCATGCGTTTCGGGATCTTGCCATAGCCCGACTTCGGCAAGGCATCCCAGAAGAAGAAGCGTTTCGGCATCTTGTAGCGCGGCACCTTCGGCGAGAGAAACGCCGCCATCTCGGCCTCGCTCACCGGCTTCTCGCCCTCGCGCGGAACGCAGACGGCGACGCCGACCTCGCCCCAGGTCGCGTCGGGCACGCCGAGCACGGCGACCTCGCCGACCGCGGGATGCGTCAAGATCTTCTCCTCGATCTCACGCGGATAGATGTTGGAGCCGCCGGAGATGTACATGTCGGAGGCGCGGCCGGTGATGTAGACAAAGCCTTCCTCGTCCATGTGGCCGAGATCGCCGGTGCGGAACCAGCCGTTGCGGAACGCCTTCGCATTGGCTTCGGGATTGTCGTAGTAGCCCGCGAGCACTGCCGGCCCGATCACGCAGATCTCGCCGCTCTGGTTCGCCGCGAGCTCGCGTCCCTCGTCGTCCTGGATCGAGACCTGCATGCCGGTGCGCTCGAAGCCGCAGGTGCCGATCTTCGCGTGCGGGCCGTCCTCGGGATCGTGCAGCGCCGCGGGAAGCACGGTGATGTTGCCGGTGACCTCGCCGAGCCCAAAATACTGCACGATGACCTTGCCGAGCTTCTTCAGCGCGGTCTTCTGGTCCTCGCGATACATCGGCGCACCCGCATAGATCACGTGGCGCAGCGAGGAGTGATCGTATGTGTCGACGGCGGGGTGCTCGACCATCATCTTCAGGATCGTCGGCACCGTGAAGAGATTGGCGACCCGATGCGTCTCGATCAGGCGGAACGCCTCGTTGATGTCGAACTTCTCGGTCGGCAGCAGCACGGTGCAGACGCCGCGCGCGGTCTGCACCAGCTGATGCACGCCGGCGCCATGCGACAGCGGCGCCACCACCAGCGACGCATCCGCTTCGGTCACGCCGGGTGTGAGATCGGCGAGATGGTTGGTGACGACAAAACCCATCTGACCGTGGGTCAGCACCGCGGCCTTGGAACGCCCGGTCGTGCCCGAGGTGAAGAAGAACCAGCAGGGATCATCGTGCTCGACGGCGACGTTCTCGACCACCGCTCCGGCGCGCGCAGCAATGGCCTCCGCAACCGAGGTCTCGCCAAAGGCGCCCTTGCCCTCGATGCTCCAGGTGAACTCCAGCGCGCCGCCCTTCACCGCCGCGGCATGCTCGGGGAAATCGACATGGCACAGAAACGCCTTCGCCCCGGAGGCCTCCGCGAGATAGGTCACCTCATCCGGCATCAGGCGGAAATTGGTGGGCACCCAGACAGCGCCGAGCCGGAACGCGGCGAACATCGAGAAGAACATCTCGTCGCCGTTCTTGGAATGGACCAGGATGCGGTCGCCCTTGGCGATGCCGCGCGCGGCGAGCGCCGCCGCCAGCGCCGAGACCTGCGCGTCGATCTGCCGCCAGGTCCAGGATCTGTCGCCCCAGACGAAACCGGGACGCGCCCCGTGCCGCCGCGCATTCTGGGTCAGCATGTAAGCGAGATTCATGACGCGGCGGGACATGCGCAGGGGCTGCATCGGACTTCCTCTTCGAGTGCTGGCCTACGCAGGCAGGCCGCTCTTCGGGCCCTGTTTATCGCCATCCAATCCGCCACCGCAAGGCTGGCCGGCGCACACCCTCCGTCGCCGGCGTGCGCCCCGTCTCAGGCTCCTTGCCAAAGGAGGACGACGAGACTACGATCTTAGGTTGTTATTTCTGATATTGAGCAATCCGTCGCTCATGCGCGGCGCGAATTTCACGATTTCTTTTGGGAGAAAAATTATGCTGGATTGGAAGGGAATTGTCGGCATCGCCTATACTCCTGATGAGTTTGACAGTTACGCGCACGCGCTGACCTGGACCGCGTGGCGCCCCTCGTTCATCGTCCTGCACAACACCGCATCGCCTACGCTGGCACAGCGCCCTAATGGCTTCACCAAGCAACACATCCTCAATCTGGAAAGTTTCTTCAGGGACAAGCAGAAGTGGAAGGCCGGCCCGCACCTCTTCATCGACGACAAGCAGATCTGGGCGTTTACACCCATGACCATGTCGGGCGTCCATTCGCCGTCGTGGAACAAGGTGTCGCTCGGATTTGAAATGCTCGGCGACTATGACAAGGATGAATTCGATTCCGGACGAGGGCTACGGGTGCAAAAGAACGCCGTCGCGGCTGTCGCGACCATGTCAGCCGTGCTGGGTCTGAATCCGGATTCGATGAAGCTGCACAAGGAAGATCACCTAACGACGCATGCCTGTCCGGGAAAGAAGGTCGTCAAGAGCAAGTTCATCGACAAGGTGAAGGAGCTGCTCGCCGAGCGCCACGGCGGCGAACATCTCGATCCCGTGTCATCGTGACACCAGTTCTCGCTTTCAGCTAACGGCTGGAGGAAGATCCTCGAGAAGCGGCCACAGCTCCTTGGGAGCCTCGTCCATGCACCAGAAGCTGTAGCCGCCATATCCTCGCTGATCGACGGCGGTGATGAAGTTTCGCGTCGCTGCCAGGCAAGCGTGAACGCTTGAGAATGGAATGTCACCCTTGACCGTCACATTGCCGGTTGGCCTATAGCGATCCCGAAAGTTTCGTGCCGCCTCGGCGATCTTGTAGTCATGGACCGATTTGTCCAAACGGGTGATGATGTTTTCAGTACGATAATACACCTGAGGACAATTGTCGTTCACCTGGCTCAGGAACGGCTCGAACGGAAGGTCTGTGTGAAGTAATGGCTGGTCGTGGCTCGACAGTGCAAGACCACGATCATGCGCCGAAAGGTCATGCGCGATCCGGGTCATGTAAGTGGTGGCTTCGGCTGCATGACCGCGAAATCGCGGCGACTCGTTGGTCCGTTCGGCATCAATGATAACCCCGCCCAGATTGAACTGCTCCGCCCAGTTGCTGACATTCGCGCCTTCCGCAGCAGCATCGCTCTGGTTCGCGCAGAAGGGAACGTGCCAGCCCCAGAGCTCGACACCAACTTGATCGAGAGCGGCACGGAGGTCATTCACGTGGCCTCCCGAAAAGTTCGCATCGAGCGTCGTGCCCCGCCCCAGCCGCAGCCAAAGCGCTTTGAAATGGCATTTGTCGGCGAGCCCCGCGAGATGGCTCACGTCTCCGACCTTGGCCAGCACGGTTGAAAGGCTTGTAATATAGATGTTTCGTCCAACAACGCGTTTCATGAAAATTGCTCCGGCTAGAGAGCCACAATTCTCTAAGATTGCACTCTTCAGCCTGTTCAATCAAGGCGTAACCGGCGTCGGCCGACCTCGCCCCTGCCCTACGGCCGCTTGAACGCGAACGGCGTCGCCGAAATCGACTTCTGCTTGACGCAGGCCTGCGCACCAAAGCCGCCGCAGAAGCTGCCATGCAGATCGAAGCGGATGCTGCGCGCGGCGCCGCGCTTCATCGGCGGAGCCATGATCGTGTAGCTGCGGACATAGCCGTCGAACACCTCGCGCGAATTGCCGTCCGGCAACGTCACCAGGATCTTCATGACGCAGCCGCCGGTCCCGCAATAGGTGGTCTCGCGATCTCCGCATTTGGTGTCGCTGAAATCGATGATGTAGTCGTCGCGGCCATCACCGGTGAGGTCGATCCTGCGCACCGTGTCGGGCGCGAAGCTCACCTCGCCGCCATCCTGGCTGGTGCATTCCTCATTGGCGTAGCGCAGCGCCTTCTGCACATCAGGCGGATAGTCGGACGGGTTGAACGTCCTGGCGTCCTCGGCGCGCGCGGCGGAGGCGATCAGGACGAGCAGAAGCATCAGATGGCGCATGGGCGTTGGTCGCCGGCGCAGCCACAATCGTTCAGGGAATCTTAAACATGGTCGGCGCAACGTATTTCAGTTTTCGCCTCCAGAGTGCCGCATCATGGTCAAAGCGCCCGCCCTCCTCCTGTTGTCGCTGGCGCTCGCCGGATGTGCCGTGGGCCCTCAAGCGCATCTGGCGTCCGATCCCGCCTTCAAGCCAGCCCGTTATGCCTGGGATGGCGCCGGCGAAGATCCCAATCGGCCGCATGCGGCCTCGCAACCAACACGCGCCTCGGCTCGATCGAAGCGAAGCAGCTCGCAAGCCGGGCTGCAGCCCCAGTCGAGGGAGTGGTGGCAAGCCCAGGACGCCAGCGAGGCCGAACAGGATGCGAGGCTCAACCGCTCCCTGGTCATCTGCCAGGGATGTCTGCGTCCGCAGCAGCCGCAGCCAGAGGATTCCAGGCTCGCCAAAGCCGCCGATTGATGTGAAGTGCAGTCACAGCGGAAACCCGCCAAACTGATCGTGCGTTACGAGGTCGTGCGCGAGGCTGGTACGGACCCGCCGCCTGCCGCCGACCGGCCCGTCGACATCATGGCCTATTGTCCGTGCTTGAGCATGTCCTGGTCGGTCAGGTCCCAGTCCTGCCACAGCTGCAGCACGCCGAGCAGCACGAGCGCGGCGCCGAGGGCCGTGTGGTAGACGCGGAGAAAGCCGTCACCGGAATAGCCCATGACGTAGGGCGAGGCAATGAGCCACAATCCGATCAGGATCGTCGTCACCTCCTGCCAGCGTTGCAAGGCGACATATTCGAGCTGGCTGATGCCAAAGACGACCAGACCGATCGCGACCGCGTTCAGGATCACCGTCTGGTTGCCGGTGATCGTCGCATCCTGGATGGGAAACCATGGCGACGCCACGATCACCGCGCCGAGCAGCATCCCGCACCAGTCTTCCCATGTTCGATGAGTATTCAAGAAGCCAAAGTCCGACATCGTACCCTCCTATGACAGAGGCACACGTCGGCGGCTGGCGAGCACGACTTCCGAATGTCTTGACGACCCTGCCGGCCGCATTCGGACGTATGTCTTGCAAAAGACGTGGGAACCGCCGGCGGCCGCGCAAGAGCGGAAATCGGGATTATTTCGATGGCTGCGCGGCGATCGCGGCTCATGAACTCATGCCGCACTGCAGCTAGAGAGCCCCGAGCTTCCTCAGCGAGTCCTGCGCGGATTCCAGGTCCGGCTTCAGCTCCAGCGCCTTCTTGAGATCGCCGATCGCGCCCAGCTTGTCGCCGAGCCGCATCTTGGCTTGGCCGCGATTATTCCACGAGAACGCGTCGGAAGGGTCGTACTGCAGCGCCTTGTCGTAGTCGGAAACGCCGCCCTTGTAGTTGCCCTGGAACAGGCGGATCAAGCCGCGATTGCGCCAGCCGCGAGCGTCGGTCGGCGCGAGGCGGATGGCCTCGCCATAGTCTGCGGCAGCACGGTCGAGCTGCTCGCTGTCGCGGTAAACGTTGCCGCGGTCGATATAGGCGAGCAGATCCGGCGCAAGCTTGATCCGCATGCTGTAGTCGGCGAGCGCATGCGCGGTGTCGTGCTTGCGGTAATACACGAGACCGCGATTGCTGTAGGCCAGGGCGTAGTTGGGGTTTCGCTTGATCGCCGTGTCGAAGTCGGCCAAGGCGCCGTCGAGGTCGCCCTTGTTGAACCGGGACTCGCCGCGATTGTTGTAGGCCAGCGTCAGCGACGGATCGAGCTTGATGGCCTCGTCGTAATCGGCAATGGCGCGGTCGTAGTCGCGCTTGAACGAATAGACGCGGCCGCGATTGTTGTGGGGGCAGGCATAATCCGGAGCGAGCCTGATGGCTTCGTCGAGATCGGACAGCGCCGCATCGAGCTCGCGCTTCTCGGTGAGACCATGGCCGCGGTTGCAATAGGCGCCAGCGAGCCTGTGGCCGCTCTCGCTCTTTGTCTCGATCACGGTGGAGCAGGCCTCGACCCGCTGCTCCGGCGTGCTGTTCAGCCCCACGCACGCATCCCAGGCCGGACCGCCCTCGGCCGCGGCCGGCGCCGTCGAGGTCAGCGCGGCAAGCAACACCATGAGACTGAACCGGACACGCATTTTGCGGATATCTCCCCTGCAGCAACCCTTCTTGGTCGCACCTTGGCAAGGGCCGGTTCAGGGGCCTAGATCAGGAGAAACAATACGTCGGAAGGATCTTGCATGGCGGCATCGGTACGGGACAACAAGGACACGAGCCGCTTCGAGCTCGATGTCGGCGGCGAGGTCGCCTTCGCCAATTACCGGCTGACCCCCTCCGCGGTGATCATCACCCATACCGAGACGCCGCGTGCGCTGCGCGGCCGCGGCATCGGCTCCGAGCTGGTCAAGGGCGCGCTGGACCTGATCCGGCGCGACGGCAGGAAGGTGATCGCCGGCTGTAGCTTCGTGGTCGATTATCTCGACCGGCATCCGGAGGATGCGGATCTCGTCGCCTGAAGCAAAAGGGCCCGCGAGATCGCGGGCCCTTCCGGCACGACCGGCGTTCGGTCCGTGCTTGCGGTCAGTGCTTGATCTCCGGCGGCAGCTTGCCGCCATTGGCGGCGAGCTTCGACATCACCTGCTTGTGCAGCCAGACGTTCATGCTGGCGGAATCGTTCATGTCGCC
>RXJC01000037.1 GCA_003963435.1 Bradyrhizobiaceae bacterium
GCAATGGCTGAGCTACTCGCTGATCGAGCCGCTGCAGCGCGCCGGCCTCGACGTCACCGACATCGACGGCCTCACCGGGCTTGCCGAGTATCGCAACGGCGGCCTGTTCGTCGACCACGAGGTGCTGCGGCTGCGCGATGCCGCGGATGCCGAGCGGGCGCATGCGGTGGATTCGCTGCTCGTCGTGGAATGGCGCGCACTGACGGTGGCGCTGCTCGACCGGCTGGCGGAGCGTATCCGCGCCAAACTCGGCCGGACGCCGGAGACATTGCCGCTCGCCAGCATCCTGGAAGGCGGCAGCTGGGCCGCGGGCCGCGCCATTGCCTTCGCGCGCCGGCCCGACGGCTCGCCGCCGCTCAAGGTGATCAGCGACGGCACGGTTTTCTAAACCCTCTCCCCCTTGTGGGAGAGGGTGGCTTCGCGACAGCGAAGCCGGGTGAGGGGTATGTCTCCGCGGGCACATCTCTCGCTTGAGTTCGTGGAAGCAGACCCCTCATCCGGCGCTTCGCGCCACCTTCTCCCACAAGGGGAGAAGGAAGAAAGGCATCTCATGGAAGGCGTCACGATCGTCGATCATCCGCTGGTGCAGCACAAGCTGACCCTGGTCCGCGACAAGTCCATCTCGACAAAATCGTTCAGGGAGCTGATCAAGGAGATCGGCATGCTCCTGTGCTACGAGGTGACGCGCGATCTGCCGCTCACCGATACCGTCATCGAGACGCCGCTGGCGACGATGCATTCGGCCAAGATCGCCGGCAAGAAGCTGGTGTTCGTGCCGATGCTGCGCGCCGGCACCACCTTCGTCGACGGCATGATGGACCTGGTGCCGACCGCGCGCGTCGCCCATATCGGGCTCTACCGCGAGCCGGAGAGTTTTGCGGCGGTCGAGTATTTCTTCAAATCGCCGTCCGACCTCAGCGAGCGCCTCGCCATCGTGGTGACGCCTGTCGTCGCCACCGCCAACACGGCCGTGGCCGCCATCGACCGGCTGAAGGAGCGCGGCGCCAAGGACATCCGCCTCGCCTGCCTGATCGCCGCGCCGGAAGGGTTGGAACGGCTGCGCGGCCTGCATCCGGATGTGCCGGTCTGGACCGCGGCCGTCGACGAAGGTCTCGACGAAACCGGCTTCATCGTACCCGGCCTCGGCGACGCCGGCGACCGCGCCTACGGAACGCGGTAGCTCACACCTTCCCGCTGCCGCAGATCAGCTTCAGCGCCTGCCACTCCTTGTCCGTCAGCAGCGGCGGGCCGGAGGCCGGGCGATCTTCCCGGGTCATGCGGGCGAGACGGTCCTCGGTCAGCGGGTGGCTGGCGAGGATCGTCGTGAGGCCAGAGCCGCCTTCCTTGCCGGTGATGCGGTACATCAGCTCAAAGGCGGGCTTCGGCGAACGGCCGAGCTTGTGCATGACCTCGATCGCGAACGTATCGGCGGCGGTCTCGGCCTCGCGCGAATAGGACGCCTCGACCACGCTGCGCGAGGCGAAGATCACGGCCGACGAGCCGGTGACGTCGCCGAACAACAGGCCGATCAGGAACGAGGTGCCGCCGTTGTAGATCAGCCCGCGCATGTTGTCGTAATGCTTGAGATGGCCGAGCTCGTGGGCGAGGATGCCGGCGAGCTCGTCGGGGCTTTGCGCCTTGTCGAGCAGGCCCCTCAGCACGTAGACCTTGCCGCCGGGCAGCGCGAACGCATTCGGCACCGAGGTCGGCAGCACGCCGGCCGTCATGGCATCATCGTCGAGGCCGGCGGCATCGCGCAGGCGGTTGACGAGCTTGGTGAAAGCGGCCTTGCCGGCGGGATCTTCGCACGCCTTGCCGCCGAAGAAGGCTTTGACCTGGACTTCGGAGGCATCGCCAATGCGCCGCTCGATCGGCTTCGGCACCAGCGGCGCGAGACGGTCGGCGGCAAGCGGCACGCCGAACAGCACGACGCAGACGATGGAGACGGCGGCCGCGACCGACCAGCCGACGATCTTCGCAATGCCACGGCGCGAGGTGCGATGCTCGTCGAGCCGCAGGCAGCGGGCGGTGACGTCTGCCGCGAGCGCCGCGTCGCGGATCTCCAGCCGCGCCAATGGCGCAGCGGTGGTGCAGGCCAGACGCAAGATCCCGGGCGGACTGTCGGCGTGTCGGATGTCGGCATAGGCCCAGCGAACCGGCGCTTCGCCCTCTTCGATGATCTCCAGCGCATCACCGATCGCCAGCGTCACCTGCCGCCGCCGGCTCGATGTGCCGTCGAAGAAGACGGTGGGCTTGGTGGACTGCGCCGGTGCTCCGGCAAATACTTCACTCACAACTCAGAATCCCGCGACATCGAGCCCATCGGCAAAACCTTCGCCGAGCGCGCTGGCAAGCTGGCCGCTGCCACGCACATCCGCCGCGGCCGCGATGTTGTGCACCTCGACGGTTTCCAGCACCTTGGCCCAGAGATCGCGCTGGAGATAGACGCGCATGACGATGTTGACCGCAAGGGCGACGGCGAAATAGCCTGTTACCATCAAAACCAGCATCGGGATGCTCTTAGCGGTGTTGCCGGGGGCGAACATCTGCTCGGCCGGAACGCCGCCCAGCTTGACGGCAAGCATGGTGGCGCCGCCGATATAGAAGCCGAAAGCGGTCGAAAGCAGCACCCACCAACCGATCACCTTCCAGTACAGGCCATAGAACGCATCGTGCGGCAGGTCCGAAGACAGGCTGACGCCGCCGATGCGGATGCCGTCGAGCCACCAGCGCCACTGGCGCGCCTTGAAGTCGGCGTAGACGAACGGCGCCAGCGGGAAGATGACCAGCGCGATCGGGCTGAGCAGCCACAGCCCCCAGGCGCGCTTGAAGAAGGTCCAACCGTCGCCTTCGAAATCGCCGCGCAGATCGCCGTAATGGCTGTGCTGCATCTTGTAGCGCTCCAGCGCGGCCTCGCGCCAGGGCAGCGCCAGGCCGAGCGTGAGCAGCACCAGCAAGCCCCACGCCATGGCGCGGAACGAATAGGCCCAGCCCGAGCCGTCCATCCAGAAGCGGACGCCGCGCCAGACCGTGCGCGTCAGCCGGTAACGCCGCGCCCGAAAGATCGCGAACTGACCGAAGGCGTAGAAGCCGAGGAACAGCGGCGTCGAGGCAAAGCCCTGCCAGCGCTCGAACTCGATGCCGATCAGGAAGTACGCAAGGTAGATCGGCAGCAGGATCGCGAGCGCGAACAGGAAGCCGACCAGGAGCTCCTTGGCCCGGCCGGTATATTCGGCGGCATCGCCGTCGATCGCGGTGTTCGCCCACAGATGGCGGCGAATGTCGGTGACGAGCCAGAACCGGTAGAAGCCGAACGTGACGAGCTCCAGCATGGCACCCTTGGTGACCATTTTCCGGAACTCGGAGCGATTGCCGGTGAAGTCCACCCGCGTCGGCGGCAGCGGCGGCGGAAGCGGCTCGGAGCCGATCGGGGTCCATTGCATGTCGTTCACGGCGGCAACCTCGGGATGCGGACTCGATCCGGTCAAACTATAGATCAGGGATTGGTCGGCCCCCAAGCTGGCGGGGTTCGATTTACCTCGATTCCAGTCGGTTTCTGGCACGATTTCAGGACAAACGATGTGCGGGGCATCACGCCAGCGGACGGTCTCGTAGCCCGGATGGAGCGAAGCGCAATCCGGGGCAGTGGTCGTTGCGGCCCCAATCCCGGATTACGCTGACGCTCCATCCGGGCTACAGCCCCGTGATGTGGCAAAACTCACCCTTGCTCCGGCGCGGACAACCGGCTGTAATTGCAAATCAAATACCGCAGCGCAGAATTCAACGAGAACGCGCGGTTCATGCCAGGGGAGAACGGTCATGCATGGGACCATCGAGAGCGCGGCCAAGCTCGACGCATTGCGCGAGCGCGCGTCCACGTTGCTGCTGGAGCAATTCGATCCGGGCGATCCGGAATTGTTCAGGACCGATACGTTCTGGCCGTATTTCGATCGGCTCCGCCGGGAAGATCCCGTGCACTATTGCAAGGACTCGATGTTCGGGCCGTACTGGTCGGTGACGCGCTACAACGACATCATGGAGATCGAGACCAACCATGCGGTGTTCTCCTCGGCCTCCGCGCTCGGCGGCATCACCATCCGCGACATCGATCCGGACCTGCGCCGCGAGAGCTTCATCTCGATGGACCCGCCGCGCCATGCCGCGCAGCGCAAGACCGTGGCGCCGATGTTCACGCCGACGCATCTGGACAATCTCGCGATCAACATCCGCAAGCGCTCGGCCGAGTGCCTGGACAACCTGCCCCGCGGCGAGGTGTTCGACTGGGTCGACCGCGTCTCGATCGAGCTGACCACGCAAATGCTCGCGGTGCTGTTCGACTTCCCCTGGGAGGACCGCCGCAAGCTGACGCGCTGGTCCGACATCGCCACCACGATTCCCGGACCCGACGGCCTCGTCGCCACCGAAGACGAGCGCCAGGCCGAGCTAACCGAATGCGCCGGCTATTTCGCGCGGCTCTGGAAGGAGCGCATCGCGCAGCCGCCGAAGAGCGACCTGCTCTCGATGATGGCGCACGGCGCCGCCACGCGCGACATGGACGCCAGGAACTTCCTCGGCAATCTCGTGCTTTTGATCGTCGGCGGCAACGACACGACGCGCAACACCATGTCGGGCTCGCTGCTCGCGCTGAGCCAGCATCCGGAGCAATATCGCAAGCTGCGCGAAAACCCCGCCTT
>RXJC01000384.1 GCA_003963435.1 Bradyrhizobiaceae bacterium
TCCCGGACACCCCGATCGATTTCGTCACACAGGACAGCCGGCTGGTGAAACCGGGCAGCCTGTTCGTGGCGCTGAGCGGCACGCCGAGCGGCGGCTTCGTCTCGGCCTTCGCCAGCGCGCGCGACGGCTGGGAGTTCGCGAACAAGGCCGAGGCTTCGGGCGCGGTCGCGATGATCGTGCCGCACGAGATCGCAGGCATCCGCATTCCCCAGATCGTCGTCAAGGACACGTTGATCGACGGCCTCTGGGGCCTCGCCCGCGCCGCGCGCGCGCGTTTCCACGGCCCGGTAATTGGGCTCACCGGCAGCGCGGGCAAGACCAGCACCAAGGAGTTTCTCGCCGCCTATCCGAACGCCGATGCGAGCCCCTCGAGCTTCAACAATTTCTGGGGCGTTCCGCTGACGCTGTGCAATGCCAGGCGAGATGCCAGCCTCTGGGTCGTCGAGATGGGCATGAACCAGAAAGGCGAGATCGCGCGGCTCAGCGAGCTGACCCGCCCGACGGTGGCCCTCGTCGTCAACGTCCAGCCCGTGCATCTGGAGAAGCTCGGCTCGCTCGAAGCCATCAGGCACGAGAAGGTGTCGATTGCGCTTGGCCTGCCCGAGGACGGCGTGCTGGTGCTGCCCGCCGGGCTCAAGGCCTCGGAATGGAAGGGCAAGGTGGTGCGCTTCGGCGAGCATG
Source organism: Bradyrhizobiaceae bacterium (assembly GCA_003963435.1). GTDB lineage: Bacteria > Pseudomonadota > Alphaproteobacteria > Rhizobiales > Xanthobacteraceae > Bradyrhizobium. The sequence goes on from RXJC01000384.1 coordinate 682, forward strand.
CCGAGGTGCATGAGGTCGCGCACGCGCCGCATGGCGAGAGTTGGCAGATCGTGGCCATGATCGGCAAGAAGGAGATCGCCTTCAGCCTGACGCCGGGCGCGCCGCATCGCGTGCAGAATGCGCTGGCCGCGCTCGCCGCGATCCGTGCAGCCCATCTCGACCCGGCGACGCTCGCAATCAAGCTCGACCGGGTCGGCATCATGACCGGCCGCGGTGTCGAGCAGGCGATCGGTGGCATCACCGTGATCGACGATAGCTTCAACGGCAATCCGGCCAGCGTCGCTGCCGCGCTGCAAAGCCTGCAGGCGCGCCACATGACCGGCGGCCGCCGCATCGCCGTGCTCGGCGACATGCTGGAGCTCGGCGACGATGCGCCGGAATATCACACCGCCCTTCTTAGGCATCTCGACGGGATCGACGGGGTCTACTGCGTCGGCCCTTTGATGCGCCATCTCTACGACGTGCTGCCATCCGGCAAGAGCCTCGGCTGGCACGACGATCCAGCCACGCTGAAGCCGGGCGAGGTCGCAAATCTGCTGCAGGCAGGCGACGTCGTGGTTGTCAAGGGCAGCAAGAAGATGTTCTGGGTCAACAAGTTTGTGCCGGGCCTGGTGGCCGCCTTGCAGGCAAAGGCGTAAACTGCTTGGAAGGCGCCGTTCCCGAATCCCACCCCTTTGCGGCGCGAAGCCGTCCGGTTTTCCAAGAGGCCGCACGACCCGCGATGAAGACCAGCGAATGCGCGTGAGGCACGTCGATCGTGCGTTTCAAAGGCGCCATAGGACCGTCTGAATGTTTTACTGGCTGATCGATCTTTCCAACACATTTTCGGGCTTCGGTGCCGTCCGCACCTTCCTGAACGTGTTCCGCTATATCACCTTCCGCACCGGCGGCGCCGTCGTCACCGGCGCGCTGTTCGTGTTCCTGTTCGGGCCCTGGATCATCGATCATTTGCGCATCCGGCAGGGCAAGGGCCAGCCGATCCGCACCGATGGGCCGCAATCCCATCTTGCCAAGAAGGGCACGCCCACGATGGGCGGGCTGATGATCCTGTCCGGTCTCACGGTCGGCACCGTGCTGTGGGCCAATCCGCTCAACCCCTATGTCTGGATCGTGCTGGCGGTGACGCTCGGCTTCGGCTTCGTCGGCTTCTATGACGATTACCTGAAGGTGACCAAGCAGACCACGACCGGGTTCGGCAGCAAGCTGCGCCTCTTGATCGAGGGGGCGATCGCGCTGGTGGCCTGCTACGCCCTGGTGCGGCTGAACCGCGATCCCGCCTCGACCGCGCTGACGATCCCGTTCCTGAAGGACACGGTGCTGCATTTCGGCTGGTTCTTCGTCATCTTCGGCGCCTTCGTCATTGTCGGCTCCGGCAACGCGGTCAACCTGACCGACGGTCTCGACGGGCTCGCCATCGTTCCCGTGATGATCGCGACCGCGAGCTTTGCGATGATCGCCTATCTCGCCGGCAACGCGGTGTTCGCCGAATATCTCCAGATCAAATATGTCGCCGGCACCGGCGAGCTCGCCGTGCTCTGTGGCGCGCTGTTAGGGGCCGGCCTCGGCTTCCTCTGGTTCAACGCGCCGCCGGCCTCGATCTTCATGGGTGACACCGGCTCGCTCGCGCTCGGCGGCATGCTGGGTTCAATCGCGGTCGCGGTGAAGCACGAGATCGTGCTCGCGGTGATCGGCGGCCTGTTCGTGCTGGAGGCGGTCTCGGTCATCGTGCAGGTGGTGTCGTTCAAGCTCACGGGCAAGCGCATCTTCCGCATGGCGCCGATCCATCACCATTTCGAGCAGCTCGGCTGGACCGAGCCGCAGATCGTGATCCGCTTCTGGATCATCTCGGTGATGCTGGCGCTGGCCGGCCTCTCCACGCTGAAGCTGCGGTGATTGATCGATGATCCCCGTCACGTCCTTTGCCGGCAAGACCGTCGCGGTGTTCGGCCTCGGCGGCTCCGGGCTCGCCTCCTGCCACGCGCTGAAAGCGGGCGGCGCCGAGGTGATCGCGGCCGACGACAATGCGGAAAACGTTGCCAAGGCCGCGCAGGCCGGGTTCGTCACCGCGGATCTGCGCAACGTGTCCTGGGCGAATTTCGCAAGCCTCGTGCTCGCGCCCGGCGTGCCGCTGACCCATCCGGTGCCGCATTGGAGCGTGCTGAAGGCGCGCGAGGCGGGCGTCGAGGTGATCGGCGACATCGAGCTGTTCTGCCGCGAACGGCGGCGGCACGCGCCGAACGCGCCGTTCGTCGCCATCACCGGCACCAACGGCAAGTCGACCACGACGGCGCTGATCGCGCATCTGACCAAGGTTGCCGGTTACGACACCCAGAT
>RXJC01000638.1 GCA_003963435.1 Bradyrhizobiaceae bacterium
TCCAATCCCCGCAATCCGCTGACGGCGCGTTTCCTCAGCGTGATGGAAGCCGACAAGTCTCCGGAGGCAGTGCGATGAGCGCTGTCCCCGGAGGGTTCACGACCGCGTTCTCCGAAGAGGCAATTCATGAAGCATTTCACGCTGCCGGTTTCGCCGAAAACCGTCCACTGGGGCTATTTCTCCAAGACAGTCAGCCCGGCCCTGACGCTGCGTTCTGGAGATCGCGCCACCATCGAGACGCTGACCCATCACGCCAATGACGATTACGAGCGGATGATCCAGGGCGACCCCGGCGCCGAGAGCGTGTTCCAATGGACTCGCGAGCACAAGGCCGTGGCGCGCCGCGGCTCCGGCCCGACGGAAGGCCCGTTCATCCGCGGCGCAGGCGAGGGGATCGGCGTGCATTTGCTCACCGGACCGGTCGCGATCGAAGGCGCCGAGCCCGGCGACATTCTCGAAGTGCGCATCCTCGACGTCCGGCCACGGCCGAGCTGCAGCGCCTGCCATGCCGGGCGCTGCTTCGGCTCCAACGTCGCGGCCAATTGGGGCTTTCACTATCACGACCTGATCGAGGAGCCGAAGCCGCGCGAGGTCGTCACCATCTTCGAGCTGGACACCTCCGGCGAGCCCTATGCGAAGGCCGTCTACAACTATGTCTGGACGCCGCAGACCGACCCTGACGGCATCGTGCATCCGACCATCGACTATCCCGGCGTCCGCGTCGACCACGCCACCGTCACGAAGCGCGAGAATATTCTCTCCAGCGTGAGGGTCCCAGCGCGGCTGCATTTCGGCACCATGGGGCTCGCGCCGTCGGAGGCCGATTTCGTCAGCTCGATCCCGCCGAGCTATACGGGCGGCAATATCGACGACTGGCGCATCGGCAAGGGCGCGCGGATGTTCTATCCCGTCGCGGTCCCCGGCGCCTATTTCTCGGTCGGCGATCCCCATGCCGCCCAAGGCGATAGCGAGCTCGGCGGCACCGCGATCGAGACGTCTCTGACGGGCGATTTCGAGTTTGTCCTGCACAAGAAGGCCGATCTCGCCGGCACCAAGCTGGAAGGCCTCGATCATCCGATGCTGGAGACGGATCAGACCTGGTCGTTCTACGGATTTACCTATCCGAACTATCTGGCCGCTCTCGGCGCCGATGCACAAACCGAGATTGCCAATCACAGCAGTCTCGACCGTGCGATGCGCGACGCGTTCCGCAAGCTCCGCCGATTCCTGATGACGGTGCATCGCCTCAGCGAGGACGAGGCCATCTCGCTGATGTCGGTCGGCGCCGATTTCGGCGTCACCCAGGTGGTCGACGCCAATTGGGGCGTCCACGGCACGATCCGAAAGAACATCTTCCGGTGCGACTAATGCATTGAGGGATAGTCCGTTTCCGGGATAAACGCGTGAAGGACGAACGGTATTTGCGGCCCGTCGCGGCGACGGATGACCGCGTGCGTCTGGCACAGAGGTTGCTTCGATCCACTGCAATCTGGGTCGATCCGATGAGCTTCCGTCCGTTCACGAGCGAGTCCTACGCGCAAGACGACCGCCCTGAAGCCTGGCGGGACGTGCTGGCTGCGATCGGCCTGCGACCGGCGGGCGGTCACGGTTTCCTCGACGGGCATGCCACGGCGTCGCATCGCCATGCCGCAGGCGTCGCACTCACGCGTATGGCTGCGGGCGCGCAGAGCGTCGGCCCGCTCGCGCAGGCAAGCGAAGACGTTCCCCTTGCGCTGATGCCGCTCGAGGACGGCATGGTGCTGAAAAGCGCTGGCGGCCACCGCATCGTACCCGTCGGCCATCTCGTGCTGCTGCCGCGAAGCGGGGACTGGGGCATCGTTTTCCAGCGCGACATGCGGGCCATCGTGCTGTCGGTCACCTCGGAGGCGCTGCACGGACGCCTCTCGGGCAAGCCGCGGCTCGGCGAGCCCCGCGTCGTTCCGCCGAGCGGCCTTGCCGAGGTGTTCGCGCGTCTGCTCGACGCGACTGCGCGCACGCTCGATGCGTTGAGCGACGCCGAATGGAATGCGGTGGCGCAAAGTCTCGTCGATCTGCTCCTGACGCTTGCGCATCAGCTGGCGGCCTCGACGTCCGACGCCGGATCGAGCGCGACGCAGGCCGCATTGCTGCACCGAATCTGTCAGACCATCGAGCGCCGTCTCGACGATCCCGATCTGGTGCCGGCGCGAGTCGCGCAGGCCGAGGGGATATCGGAACGCTATCTGCAAAAGCTGTTCGAGACCGTCGGCGACAATTTCACCCATTACGTCCGCGAGCGCCGGCTGCAGCGCGCCTGGGCTGATCTGTCCAACCCGACCGAGGCGCATCGATCGATCTCGGAGATCGCCTACGCCTATGGTTTTGGTGACTCCGCGCATTTCAGCCGCGCCTTCCGTCACCGCTTCGGCCTGCCGCCGCGCGAGTTCCGGCAGCAGGAGGCAGGGCGGATCACCTCGCAGCACGGTGTCACCGGTCAGCGCGGCTGGCCGCAGGAGGCGCTGGTGCAGCTCCGGGCGCATCAGAGCGTCGAGGCACGCAGCAGCGTCGCGCGCGCCAGCGCCGTTGAGCGCGCGACCGCGGAGCGCGAGCATCATCACCTTCCCGTCGAGGCCAGCCGCGTCCATTGGGGTTATTTCAGTCGCTCGCTTCCGCCCCAGATCGAGATCGCCTCCGGTGACACCATCACCATCGAAACCCTGACACAGCACGCCTCCGACGCCCCCGAGCTGATGATCGCAGGCGACGCCGCCGCCGAGAGCGTATTCGGCTGGACGAAGGCCCGGAAGAACGTGGATCGCCGCGGCGCCGGCCCGATGGACGCCAGCGTGTTCGGCCGCGGCGCCGGCGAGGGCTTTGGCGTGCACATCTGCACCGGCCCCGTGGCGGTGAAGGACGCCCAGCCCGGCGACGTGCTGGAGGTGCGCATCCTCGACATCGTGCCGCGGCCGAGCCGCAATCCCGAGCATGCGGGCCGCGTGTTCGGCTCCTCTGTCGCGGCATGGTGGGGCTATCATTACGGCGAGTTTCTCGGCGGTCCCAAGCCGCGCGAAGCCGTCACCATCTACGAGATATTCGATGATGCAGAGGTGCCGCACGCCCGCGCGCTCTATTCGTACCGCTGGGAGCCGCAGACCGATCCCTTCGGCGTCGTGCACACCACCTACGACTATCCCGGCGTTCCCGTCGCGCCCGCCACGATCAAGCGCCGCCATGCCGTGCTCGACGGCATCCGCATTCCCTTGCGTCCGCATTTCGGTGTGATCGCGGTGGCTCCGCGCGAGGTCGATTTCGTCGATTCCGTGCCACCTTCCTATTTCGGCGGCAATCTCGACAATTGGCGCCTGGGAAAGGGGGCGACCGTCTATCTCCCGGTCTCCGTTCCCGGTGCGCTGCTGTCGGTCGGCGATCCCCACGCCGCACAGGGCGACGGCGAGCTCAGCGGCACCGCGATCGAATGCTCGATGACCGGCACCTTCGAGGTGATCCTGCACAAGAAGGTCGATCTCGCCGGCCGGCCCTTCGCCGACCTTTCCTATCCCCTCATCGAGACCGAGACCGATTGGGTGCTGACCGGCTTCAGCCACCCGAATTACCTCGCCGAGTTCGGCGCGCAGGGCCAGAGCGAGGTCTATGCAAAGTCCTCGCT
>RXJC01000055.1 GCA_003963435.1 Bradyrhizobiaceae bacterium
GCGACGGGCGGAGGCGCCGTCGTCCCGGCGCCGAGCGAGCGCTGCACCATGACGGTGTCGGACCAGCGGCCGTGGCGATAGGCGACGCCGCAGAGCAGGCCGGCGCGAGCGAAACCGAACTTCTCGTGCAGCGCCAGCGAGGGGGCGTTGTCGGCGTCGATATAGCCGATCATCTGGCGGAAGCCGGCCGCCGCACAAGCGTCGATCAATTCCTGCAGCAGCATCCGCCCGACCCCGCGGCCGAGCTGCGCGTGGTGGACGTAGATCGAATGCTTGGCCGTGTAGCGATAGGCCGGCCGCTTGCGAAACAGCACGGCATAGGCATAGCCGACCACCTCGCCGCGAAAGGTCGCGACCAGATGCGGCAGGCGGGTCTGCTTCAGGTTCTTGCGGCGGTCGCGCAGATCGTCGGGCTCGGGCGCTCCGGTTCCCTCGACATCGCGCGGCACCCCATTGCGGACATGATGGCGGTAGATCGCCAGCATCGCCTCGATGTCGCTCTCGCGTGAGGCGCGGACCAGGACGGGCTCGTCGTCTGGGCGCGCAATTGCCGCTTCGCTCATTCGCACCTACTCGGCAACGACGTAAGTGTAGAGCCCGAGGCGCCCCTGCGCGTCGACCTCCTTGTAGACGCCCTGGATCTCGACGTCGAAGCCCGGAAATGTGTTGAAGCAGGCCTCGAACATCTTGAGATAGTCGATCATGGGCTTGGCCCGTTCGCTCAACCGCTCGCCGGGCACGATGGTGGCGATGCCGGGCGGATAGACCACGAACGGCGTGGTGGCGACGCGGCCCGCGATCGCCTCGATCGGCAGATAATCGACGTCGTTGCGGAACAAGTACCGCGCGGCATCGCGGGGCGACATCGCGATCTCGGGCATATGCTCGGGCATGAACTGCCGCGCCTGGAGTGCGCTGACGTCGGCTGCGCGGAAGAAGCGGTGCATCTGGCCGCAGAGGTCGCGCAGGCGTACGCCGGCATAGCGCGCCTGCCGACGCTGACAGAACTCTGGAATGACATCCTCCAGCAGCGCATTGTCGTCATGCAGCTTCTTGAAGGCGACGAGGCCTGAGATCAGCGTGCCGGCCTTGCTCGCCTCGACACCGGGGGTGAGCAGGAAGAGCAGGGAGTTGAGGTCGTTCTTCTCCGGCACGATACGGTTTTCGCGTAAGTATTGCGCCACGACAGGCGCGGGGATGCCGTGTTCGGCATAGGCGCCCGTGGCACGATCGAAGCCCGGCGTGAGCAGCGTCAGCTTGTTCGGATCGGTCATGGCAAAGCCCTCGGTGAGGCCGGGGAAGCCATGCCAGGGGCTGTCGGGCGAGAGTTGCCACAGCGTGGGATTGGTGGCGAGCTCGTCCGTGGAAAGCGTCTCCCAGGCCACATTGTGCGCAGCGCCAGGGCGGCTGACGTCGGGAATGGCGACACGGTCGGGAACGAAGGGTTCGAAGAACCAGCGGCGATCCGGACTTTGCTCCTTGTCCTCGAACTCCCTGCGCATCGCGCGGATCTTCTTGCGCAGCTCGATGCCGAGCCGGATCGTGTCGTCCCACAGCACTTCGCCGGAGCGGCCCTTCATCATCTGCGCGCCCACGTCCAGTGATGCGAAGAGCGGATAGAAGGGAGATGTCGAGGCGTGCTGCATGAAGCTTTCGTTGAAGCGGCGGTGCTCGACGCGCCGCTTCTGGCCGCGGATGTGGCGGTCCTTGATATGGATCTGCGAGGCCTGCGAGAAGCTGGCGAGCTGCTTGTGGGTCGACTGTGTCGCGATGATGCCCGGTGCTTCCGGGGGAAGGTTCGTCAGCCCCATGGCGAAGCGGCCGGCATAGAGCGGGTGGAATTTCATGAAGCCGGCCCAGGCCTCGTCGAACAGGATGTAGTCGCAGAGATGGCCGATGCGCTTCAGAATCATCTCGGCGCTGTGGATCGTGCCGTCATAGGTGCATTGCTCGACCACGGCGACGCGGAACGGCCGCTCCTTGCGCCAGGCCTCCTTGTCGGTAACCAGCGGGTGGTTGCGGATCGCCTCACGAAGCGCTTTCTCGTCGAGCATGTCCCATCGCATTGGACCGATCAGGCCCCAGGAATTGCGGACGGTCGGCACGTAAACCGGAACGCCGCCGTTGATCATCAGGGCGCCGTGATGGGCGGCCTTGTGATTGTTGCGGTCGAACAGCACGAGGTCGCCGTCGGTGACGAGGGCGCCGAGCGCGACCTTGTTCGAGGTCGAGGTGCCGTTGAGCACGAAATATGTCTTCTCCGCGCCGAAAATCTGCGCGGCTTCCTTCTGCGCCTTGAGTGCAGGGCCCTCATGGGTGAGGAGGTCACCGAGATCGAGCACGGAATTGTCGAGGTCGTCGCGGAAGACGGATTCGCCGAGATGCTCGACGAAGACCCGGCCGATCGGGCTGCGATTGTAGAACACGCCGCCATTGTGACCCGGGCAGGTCCAGAGCTGGTTTCCCTCCTCCGCATAGTCGACGAGGGCGCCGAAGAACGGCGTCTTCAGCGTCTCGGCATATTGCTTGAGCCGGCTGATCAGATTCTTGGCGATGAAGGGCGGAGTTTCCTCGGAGAGGAAGACATAGCCGTCGATGAAGTCGAGCACCTCGACCGGCAGGTCCTCGAAGCGCTTGCGCCGGATCAGGAGGATGATCGGGAAGTCGAGGCCGCGGCGCCGCATCAGGTTGATCAGGGCCGAAGTCTTGCCTTCCAGTCCCTTCTTGCCCCAGTCCACCACCATGCAGCCGATCGCGGCATCGGTCTGCACTGCCATCTCGGCATCTTCCAGCTTGCGGGCCCGGACCACCTCGAAACCGGAGCGCTGGATCTCCTCGATGATCTGGTTGAAGCGAATGCCCTCGAGGTCATCGGTATCGAACGCGGGCGCGGCGAACAGGAAGTTGAAGCGCTTGAAATAGTCCATGGTCTGTCCCGAATGTGCAGGAGATACAGCTCTCGGCACATTCGATGACAGTTCGATGACGGCCGGCCCGGCTACCGCTTGGCCTCGCCGAACACCACGGTCGGCACCGCGCGGTTGACGATCTCGCGCAGGGCGAAGCTCGATTGCACGCGCGCGACGCGAGGCAGCCGGGACAGCTCGGTGCGGTGGATGCGCTCGAAATCCTGGATGTCGCGGGCGAGCACGATCAGGATGTAATCGTCGGTGCCCGACATCAGGAAGCAGCGCACGACGGAGGGGCATTTCACCACTTCCGCCTCGAAGGCCTTCAGCGCCTCGTCGCTCTGGCTCTCCAGCGCGATGCGGACCAGTACGGTGGTGGTGAGGCCGAACTGCGTCAGGTCGAGCGCGGCCTGATAGGCCTGGATGTAGCCGTCGTCCTCGAGCGCCTTCTGCCGCCGCGCCAGCGCGGTGCTCGACAGGCCGATCTTGTTGGCAAGCTCGGTATGGCTGGCGCGCGCATTGGTCGTGAGTTCCGCGAGGATCGCGAGGTCTTTCCGGTCGAGGGCCAAGGTTTGGTTTCCAGCGCAAACGGGGATTTCGGCGCCGGAAACCGGCGCGGGTTCGCTGAAAGTAGCGGATATTTGCACGAAACCAAACCGGCCCCGTCGCTACGATGAAAAGCGGAATCGGAATCAGTGCGGTGGCTAGGAGCTCAAGATGCGCGTCGGTGTTCCCAGGGAGATCAAGGTGCAGGAATATCGCGTCGGGCTCACTCCGGGCGCCGTGCGCGAATATGTTGCGGCCGG
>RXJC01000223.1 GCA_003963435.1 Bradyrhizobiaceae bacterium
TATCGACCGATGCCCATCCAACGGTGCTCTACAATACCACAACAGGCAACCTGTACTTCGATCCAACCGGCGCTGACAACCACGACCTCGTCCAGATCGCAGTCCTCAGCAATCACCCGCTGCTCACCGCAAACGACTTCATTATCAGTTGAGATAACGGCGGGAATGCTGCAAAGAATTTCGGCGAAGATAGAGGAGCAATGGCATGCGGAACATCCCTACGGAATTGCGGTACCTGTGAAGACATCCGCCTCCCTCCAACTCCTCAGGACCTGCGGCACATTGGCTATATCCATGATGATATGTCCGGCAATCGCCGCCCCCAGTGCCGAGACGGCAAAAAAATGCATGCATTATTCTTACATCGCCTACCCTTATGCTCGTCCGGGGTCGGTGAAGGCAAGCGGAGAACGCGGGCTCTATTTCAAGGATTGCATGGCCAAAGATGGCAATGTTCCAGAGCCGGTATTCAAGCAGAAGTCGTAAGGGTCCCACCAGGATGGCCAGCGGGCTAGCGCTGTACAGGCCAGCATCTCGAACGCTCTCGGGAGGGACCTAAGCCGGGTAATGACGTCCCGACGTCCTGGTCGGGCTGCTCACCGGCGCTACGGCATTCCGCCGCAGCAGAAAATCGGGTGGCCGTTGCGGTCGCGGCGGGAGATACGGCTTGAATTTCAGATATTCAGCATGTCTCTTCCGTGAGACGAACTCACGCGTCGCATAACCTGCGGCAAACGAAAATACAGCCGTGGCCAGCAAGATGAGAAACCCAATCACAGACGTACTCCATCTACGCCCACTGTCTCTCAAAAGGATCAGGCGAGCGCAAGCAAGAATTGCTTAAGGTAGATTTGTACTATTTTGTGGCATCTCATCCGCCTTAGCCTCTCGGTAGTTGGCTGTCCCAGCCTATGGGGGTGCTAAAGTACAGCGGATTCTTATTGCCCGATAGTCTATCGGAATCGAACGAGGATTTCGGACAATTCAGTCAGCCGTCCTAAAGGACCTATTCACCACACGGGCGATGCGCTGGCCTCTCTTAGCAATGATTCAAAACTCCTTCTGGATAGTAGCGAGAACGGAGAAGTTTAACTCATGCCAAGCATCTCTACGATCGCGTCAGGCTTTGCGGCGCTTATCATGTTCACGTCGGCTGCGGTTGCTACGCCGAATTGTCTTCGCGATAACAAGGCTTACAAGCTTGCAGGCGACACCATCGAATGGTCGACGACGATTACGCCGGGCGCGGATTGTATCCAAGGCCTCCGTTGGTCGACGATGCAAATCCGCAGCGTCTCGGTGAGCGAGAAGCCCGCGAATGGCAAGTTGGTACTGGTAGGTCCTGGTTTTCGCTATTTCGCAAAGCCGGATTTTAAGGGGGAGGACAAGTTCACTCTCTTGATCGTTGGTAAAAATCGGCACGATGAAGGCTCTTCGACTGTCAGGATCACCTTCGTGTCGAAGGACGCTCCGTTGAAGGTCAGTGTGGCCATGCACCACGAATGAGTGTCTTACGCCTGTTCAATTTGCGTGCGTGACGGGGGGCGCCGGTTAGCTTTGGAAGGCCGACCGGTTTTATCGCGAGCCAAGGCACCGATAAACACAACGCTCGTCGACGGCCATGGCCGCCTGGCGGGCAAGCCGTTCTGAGTTCCAAAGAGTGGGCGGCTTGCGCTGCCGCCTGAAGCAGCGTCAGGCTGACTGCCATGGTCTTGCGTGAGCGCGAAATCGTAGGGAGTTCAATCTGTGCATGAATTCAACGAGGAGCCTCCCTGCGGCATGTGGATCCGACAGAACCCGGTAGTAGGGAATTCAACGGTGCTCCACAGGGGCAGCTGGAGTTTGACCTCAGATTCGTCTAAAAGACCTGCGCACTTGCCGATGCTGGCTCAATTTGGAAGCAGCCGCTTGAACCGGAGTAAAACTGTTTTGACCTCGAAGATTGCTTTCGTCGCCGCTGCTCTAGTTCTCTGCACGCCGCTCTATGCTGCCGCGCAGAGTTCCAGCGTCGGATCCGGCGGTGCTGGCGTTGGGGCAGCCACCGGGAATGTAGGCTCTATTGGACTTGGCGGCTCGTTCGGCAGAGGCGCATTGGGCATCGGCAGTGTCACCGGCGGTTCGGGTAGCAGTTCGGCTCTGGTCAGTTCCGGCTCGCAGCTGGCAGGGGCCTCATCGGCCACGCGTTCCACCCGTTCGATATTCAGCAACCCAATTGGGATAGGCAAGACTGTCCCAGCGGCAGCTCCAGCCGAGACCGCTCAGATCAACAGGGCCGCGGGTATCGGCTCGACGACTGCGGCGACGACTTCGCCGTGAGGGAGCGATAAACGGAGAACACTTGTGACAAGGCAGTTGTCGACATTGGTGCTCGTTGCCGCATTTTCCATTCCGATGCTGGGGCACCATAGGGCCGCCGAAATGCTTCGAGATGCCGCGCTTGACCACGACATGGCAAAAGTGAAGAAGAATTTCGAGCGAATGATGCGGAGCGAAGCGCCTGGGCCGGATTTCAAGCATTTGCTTGGATTTTAGGAACCGGCTATCCAAACGCCTTTTTCGACGACCTTTCTATGTCCAAATGGAAGCGCCGCCGAGGCCAGTCTCGAGTATTGTCCTTGTTTGGCCACTTTATGTTTAATTCGTTTAATGTTGAACCGTCGTTTCGAACTCCTTGATCGGCATTGATATAGCAAGAGCGCTCATTCCGACTGATGGATGAGACCGTGTGCGCCCGCCGAGCTCCGACGGGGAGAGCGAGGCTATGGTTGATGTCCGCTGCATCAATCTTGGGCATGCAAACTGCTCGAAGCTTCCATTAAGGTAAAGCTGACTGTCTTTATCGCTAATCGAACGGGTGAGTTTCATGCGCATCGCAATGATCGGCACGGGCTATGTGGGACTGGTGTCTGGGGCCTGCTTTGCTGATTTCGGTCACGACGTCACCTGCGTCGACAAGGACGAGAAGAAGATCGCGGCGCTCCACCGCGGC
>RXJC01000718.1:0-2998 GCA_003963435.1 Bradyrhizobiaceae bacterium
GAGCTCTTCGGTGATCCGTGCCAGCCATTCGTCCAGCAGCTCCGGCGGCCGGGCGTTCAGCGCCGGAAACGAGCCGACCACCCCCGCCTTGCATTGCGCGATCACGAGATCGGGCACCGAGATGATGAAGAGCGGCGAGCCGATCACGGGGATCGACAGGCGCCCCTTGAACAAGGCAGGCATGGACATTGCGGGACGATCCTCTGTTGGCCGGTCAATGGAAGGTTGGGCACCATACCAACAAGGCAATCTTTCCACTGTCAAGTATTGCGTTTTGGCGCCGGCTTGCTGCCGTCCAGGCAATTCCGAGAAGCGGAATTCCATCTTCGTCATTCCGGGTTCGCTTCGCGCGCCGGAATGACAACGGCCCCTACCCGATCAAATCCGGATTGATCAGCCGCTCGAACGAGAACATCTCGTCCCATTTTTCCTGTGTCAGCAGCTTGCGCTCGACCACCACGATCTGGTGCAGTGACTTGCCGCTCTTGTAGCCCTCGCGCGCGATCTCGGCACACTGCTTGTAGCCGAGCAGCGGCTTCAGCACCGTGACGATGCCGAGCGAGTTCAGCACCATGTTGCGGGTGTGCTCCTCGTTGGCGGTGATGCCGACGACGCAGTTCTCGCGCAGGCTGTTGACCGCGCGCTCCATGGTGCGGATCGAGAAGAACAGCGCGAACGAGATCACCGGTTCCATCACGTTGAGCTGGAGCTGGCCGGCGGAGGCCGCGAGCGTCACCGTGGTGTCGAGCCCGATGACCAGGAAGCTGGTCTGGTTGACGACTTCGGGAATGACCGGATTGACCTTGCCCGGCATGATCGAAGAGCCCGGCTGAAGCTGCGGCAGGTTGATCTCGTTGAAGCCGGCGCGCGGACCCGAAGCGAGCAGGCGGATGTCGTTGCAGATTTTCGTCAGCTTGCTCGCGGTGCGCTTCAGGACGCCCGAGAGCTGCACATAGGCGCCGGTGTCCGAGGTCGCCTCGACGAGATCGCCGGCGAGGACGAAGTCGACGCCGGTGAGCGCGCTTAAGTGCCGGACGGCGAGCTTGGGATAGCCGGCCGCGGCGGTCACGGAGGTGCCGATCGCGGTGGCGCCGAGATTGATCTCGCGCAGCAGCGCGCGCGCCTCGGAGATGCGGTCCACCTCCTCACCGATCGTGGTGCCCCACCCCCGGAATTCCGCTCCGAGCGACATCGGCACGGCGTCCTGCAGATGCGTACGGCCCATCTTCAGCACGCGGTCGAACTCGCGTCCCTTGGTGAAGAAAGCCTCCTGGAGCTGGCGCAGCGCGGTCATGTAGCTCTCGAGCCGCAGGATCAACGCCAGGCGAAAGGCGGTCGGATAGGTGTCGTTGGTCGACTGGCCGTAATTGACGTGATCGTTGGGACTGACGTGCTGATAGTCGCCCTTGGCGAAGCCGAGCGATTCCAGCGCGAGGTTGGCGATCACCTCGTTGGCGTTCATGTTGGTGGAGGTGCCGGCGCCGCCCTGGATGAAGTCGGTGACGAACTGGTCCATCATGTCGCCGGCGATGACGCGGTCGCAGCCGGAGATGATCGCATCGGCCACCTTGGCCTCGATCGCGCCGAGGTCGCGGTTGGCCATCGCGGCGGCTTTCTTGACGTAGCCGAGCGCCTTCACGAAGTAAGGCTCCTGGTTCATCGGAATGCCGGTGATGTGGAAGTTTTCCTTACCCCGGATGGTCTGGACGCCGTAATAGATGTCGTCGGCGATCTCACGCTGTCCGAGGAAGTCCTGCTCCGTACGGCTCATGGGCACTCCTTGCTGCTCGCGCGCGAGGCCGTCACGTCAGTGCTGGCACAGCGCGCTGGTCACGAAAGTATCGGTGCGGCAGTCGTCCGGTTTGCGTTGCCGGCCCGGGATGAGAACCTTTGCCGAGCATTTCTCGGCGGAATCGGCGCTCAGGCTCTTGCCTTCCTTGTAGCCCTTGCCCTGGCAGAGCTGGTCGGCGGCCTGCTTGCAGTCGGGCGCGCCGTTCGACGAGACCGGGCAGGCCACGCGCCCCGACACCATGGTCGAGGGCTTGGCCAGCCGCGACAGGTCGTTCATGGTTTCGCTAGGGCTTTTGATCGGCGGCAGGAGCGAGGGCAGCTTGTCGAACAGCTTGCCCATTTCGTTGATCAGCCCGGGTTTTTCCGCTGGCGCCGGCGTCGAGGGCGGCGGCGCAGCCTGCGGCCCTTGCTCCTGCAAGCCAAGCGACGGCGGCGCCGATTGCGCCCAGCCCGTGCCGCAAGCACCGAGCAGGAGCAGCACTGCTGACATCAGCGTCCCGAGCCGCAGGGCCGGATTGCCGGACCGAACCATCATGACCGCAACCGTAGCCGAAGCCGGCCCGCCGGCAAAGCGGCCACGCCGCTAGATCAACTTGATGGCGATGACGAAGCCGAGCACCAACGCCGCGGCACCGACCGCCACCACGAGGCCGAGATGCTTCTCGATCCTGACACGGATCCAATCGCCATAGCGGTTAAGCAGGATCGCGACGATGAAGAAGCGTCCGCCGCGCGCAATGACGGAGAACAGGACGAACAAAAGCAGATTGTATCCGGCAAAGCCCGAGGTGATGGTGACGAGCTTGTACGGAATCGGCGTCAGCCCCTTGAGCAGGATGATCACCGCGCCCCATTCGGCATATTTGGCACGGAAGCCGTCGACCTGGTCACCGAGCCCGTAGAGCTGGATCAGCCAATGGCCCAGCGAGTCGTAAAGCAGCGCGCCGATGGCGTAGCCGAGGATGCCGCCGAGCACCGAGGTCACGGTGCAGAGGGTCGCATAGAGCCAGGCGCGCTGCGGGCGCGCCAGCGACATCGGGATCAGCATCACATCCGGCGGGACCGGAAAGAACGAGCTTTCGGCGAAGGATACGACGCCCATGATCCAGAGCGCGTAGGGCTTGTGGGCGGCGTCGATGCACCAGTCGTAGATACGTTTCAGCATGGCGCCGCGATGAAGCACCATGGGACGGATTTGTCCACCGGG
>RXJC01000718.1:3048-3449 GCA_003963435.1 Bradyrhizobiaceae bacterium
CGGTGACTTCGGCAGCTTCTCGGCGATGCCGAGCATGTCTTCCCGCCGCGTCATCTCGCGCCAGACGTCCTCAGGGCGGACGCCGGCAGAGGCCCAGAGCACGGTGAGATTGTAGAGCAGGTCGGCGCTTTCCCGGATCACGGCCTCGCTATCGCCATTGACCGCGTCGATCACGACTTCAATGGCCTCTTCGGCCAGCTTCTTCGCCATTTTCGAGGGCCCGCGCTGAAACAGCCGGGCCGTCCGCGATGTTGCCGGATCAAGATCTCTGGCCGCGAGCACAGCCAGATATAGCCGCTCAAGCGAATCACTCATGGTGTTCAAAACTACTCCAAACAAATGGCGAGCGCGTTAACGTACGGCAACAAAAGCAAAAAACAGGCCGGCGCGGCAAGCGCGAC
>RXJC01000718.1:3499-4239 GCA_003963435.1 Bradyrhizobiaceae bacterium
TACCTTGACCGCCCTGCGCAGACTGGTAGGGGCCGCCACAACGATGGAACGGACGCGGGCCGATATAGGAGTCGCCACCATAGTAGACGGGGCCTTCGTCGTAGTAGACCGGACCGCCGCCATAATAGGCGGGAGCATCGTAAGCGTAGGCGTCGCGGGTGGCGGCAATCGCAAGTCCGGTGCCGATGGCACCGGCGATGGCCGCGCCAGCCAGGGCCGCGCCACCTCCGCCATGCCAGTGGCGACCGCCCGCAAACGACGCGGTGGGGGCGACCGTAGTCAGCGCCAGCACAGCGGCGGCGGCGAGAACGGCCTTGCGGCCGGTAAACCTGGAAAAGCTGTCAAACATGTTCTGGACCCTCCTTGGGACCTAACTGGATTGATTGCCCGAGGCTCGTGACTTTCAACCCACATGACCCAAGTTGGGTTCCCCAACCCCAACGCAAGCTGAACGGGGTTGCGTGATCGTGACGCAACCCCCGCTCATCCGCCGTTCATGTTGACGCGCGCACGGTCGTCGCCGGCCGGCGCTGCGAGCGTCACCAAACCACAACAACGCGGGACCGGCGCAACCGATGTCGGAATTCAAGAGGATCGCGTTTTGCCTGCTGGCCCTCTCGATCTCGCTTGCGACAGTGACGGCCCGCAACGTCAGCGCGGGCGAGACGGCCGCGCCGCCCTCCGTTGCGATTCACTTCACCTTCGACCGCCCGCTCGATGCGAGCATGGCGCCGTTCTTC
>RXJC01000394.1 GCA_003963435.1 Bradyrhizobiaceae bacterium
TTGGCGATCTTGGGATCGGCCACCAGCACGTCCTTGACCTCGCGGGGCAGGTCGATGACGACGGACTTGCCGACGCCAAGCGAAAGAAAACGCGTCCTTGCCAGCGCGATGGTCGCGACCGACGACACGCCGAGATCCGGCGCCTGCATCGGCGCCTGGTCGCCGACCGGCGCGTCCGCGGCGCCGACGCAGTCCGGGGCTGCGAGCAGCCCCAGCATCAGCAGCGTTCCCACAACGAACGAGCCCGCGCGCTTCCCCCGAATGCGCAGCCCCGTCTGATCATCCCCGTAGTTCATGCTGCCCCCATCACTTCTGTGACGTCAGTTGCCGCGCCTGCACGCCGTAGCGAATGACGTTGATACCGCCGGCGACCTTGGCTGTTTTGTCTTCCGCCGTGCTCTCGACAGCATTGGCATCGACGATGCTCCGCAGCGCGAGTTGAAGCGTGCCGCCCTGGCGCGCGGCGGACAGTGTGGCGACCTGGTCGGGCTTGAGCTCCAGCGTGACAGTCTTGCCGACCACGGCGTTCTGGCCCTCCTTCTCCTTCGGGGCCTGGTCGATCGCGAGCACGCGGATATTGGTCAGGATGACCTCGGACAGGATGAGGTCGTTGCCGGCGAGCGCGCCGTTGCCCTCGGGATTCTTCAGGCGGCGGGTCAGGACGATGTCGACGCGGTCGTTCGGCAGGATGAAGCCGCCGGCGGCGGTCTCGGCCGAGATCTCGGTGGAGACCGCGCGCATGCCCGACGGCAGGATCGCGGCCATGAAGCCGGAGCCCTCGGCCCTGACCAGCTTCTGCTCGCGGATCGGCTCGCCCTGCATCAGGGGGACGCGCGCGATCGAGCCGGCGATCTGGGTCTGGGCCTCGGGCCTGCTGTCGCGGCGGATGAAGGCGCTGCTCGCCGTCGCCGCCGGCCAGGTCTGCCATTGCAGATCCTCGGGCTTGAGCGCCTGACCGAGCTGAATGTCGTTCTTGGCGATGAGGACTTCGACCGTCGGCAGCTTCTCGGCGACGGCCACGACGGGCGCGGGGGCATTCTGATAGCCGCTGGCCAGGTACGCAGCGACGCCGCCGGCGGCCAACGCGATGACGAGGACGACAATGCGTGCGGTGTTCATACGCTTTTACTCATACGCGGGGCACTCGAACCGCACTTGGCGTGTTCCCCCGTGTCGATGAGTAGGGAGTAAAAGTATAAGGGGTGTTGCGCGGTCGAAGGTGATGACCGC
This sequence comes from Bradyrhizobiaceae bacterium, assembly GCA_003963435.1. GTDB lineage: Bacteria > Pseudomonadota > Alphaproteobacteria > Rhizobiales > Xanthobacteraceae > Bradyrhizobium. Next base: position 1,231 of record RXJC01000394.1, read on the forward strand.
CCGCACTGCGGGTTCTCGGCAGATGGTGAACGCGGCGTTATTGGGTCGGCCAGCGGCCCCGTAGATTCACGTAGTGCTGCTCGTGCGTTCGCACGAGCGCGAGAGCGTCATGGTGAATGGGTGGTTAGTGCGCGCGTTAACTGTGGTCAGCAGCCCGGATGGAGCGCAGCGCAATCCGGGTCTCACATCACGCTCCGCCGCCCCGGGGTGCGCTGCGCTCCATCCGGGCTACAAGCCAATCCCTACTTCTTCCGCTTCGCTTCGATCACGTCCCAGATCTTGGCCGCGACATCAGGGCCGCCGAGCCGCGCGATGGCGCGGATGCCGGTCGGGGAGGTCACGTTGATCTCGGTGAGATTGCCGTTGATGACGTCGATGCCGACGAACAGCAGCCCGCGCTCGCGCAGCGCCGGGCCGAGCGTGGCGCAGATCTCGCGCTCGCGCGGGGTGAGCTCGGTCTCCTGCGCCGCGCCGCCGCGCACCATGTTGGAGCGGAGGTCGTCGGCGGCCGGCACGCGGTTCACCGCGCCGGCGAACTCGCCGTTGACCAGGATGATGCGCTTGTCGCCGTGCTTCACCTCGGGGATGAACTGCTGGATCACCCAGGGTTCCTTGAACGTCACCGAGAACATGTCGAACAGCGAGCCGAAATTCATGTCCTGCGGCATCACGCGGAAGACGGCCGCGCCGCCATGGCCGTGCAGCGGCTTCATCACGACGGCGCCGTGCTTGTCGCGGAAGGCGTTGATCTCATCCAAGTCGCGCGAGATCAGCGTCGGCGGCATCAGCTGCGGAAAATTCATCACGAACAGCTTTTCCGGCGCATTGCGTACCGAGGCGGGATCGTTGACCACCAGCGTCTTCGGATGAATGCGCTCCAGCAAATGCGTCGAGGTGATGTAGGCGAGGTCGAACGGCGGATCCTGGCGTAGCAGCACCACGTCAAAACCGTTCAGCGCCTCGCGCTTCGGCTCGCCAAGGGTGAAATGGTTGCCGGGCTCGTCGCGCACGGTCAGCAGCTGAACCGGGGCGACGATCTCGTCGCCGACCATCGAGAGCTTGTCGGGCGTGTAATAGGACAGGCCATGGCCGCGCTTCTGCGCCTCCAAGAGCAGCGCGAAGGTGGAATCGCCCTTGATGTTGATGCGGGCGATGGGGTCCATCTGGACGGCGACGTTGAGTTTCATGGTCTGCCTTTCAGGTCGAGGCGTCGAATGCCGCCAACACATGGCGCGGAAGTGAGCGCGGCGCAATCAGCATGGCGTCGAATCGCAATTCGAATTCGGCATGCTCGGGATGCTCTACGAGCCAGCCTTGCGCGGCGTCGATGATGCGCTGCTGCTGGCGCGGGGTGACGGCATAGGCGGCGTCATCGAGGCTGGCGCGGGCCTTGACCTCGACGAAGGCGATCAGGTTGCGCCGTCGCGCCACCAGGTCGATCTCGCCATGCGGCGTGCGGTAGCGCTTGGCGAGGATGCGATAGCCCTTGGCCATCAGATAGGCGGCGGCGCGGCTTTCGGCGGAGATGCCGGTGCGGAACGCGGCAACGCGCTCGGGCGAGGCGATCTTGGGTTCCTTAGGGATCTCAGCCTTCGCCATCGCCGCCCCGCAAGTCCTTTGCGAGCTCGAGCGCGCGGGCATAGACTTCGCGGCGCGGCCGGCCGGAGAGCGCAACCGCATGCGCCACGGCATCCTTGACGCTGTGTGCGGCCAGCTGCTGGCGCAAGAGATCGTCGACCGCATCGGCGGCCAGCACCTCGGCGTC
>RXJC01000162.1 GCA_003963435.1 Bradyrhizobiaceae bacterium
CCCGGCCTGGCCGCGAAGGCGACGAATGCATTCAAGCCTCTGCAGATGGATCAGCGAGGCGATGTAACGCCTCGTCCATCGCGCGACCGCTTCGCTCGACCCGATCAGGATCAATGCGCTCAGGCCGACATGCGCTTGCGTCACCGCCAGGCGCGCAGCGAGGCGCGCCTGAAGATCGCCGCATAGAGCGCGTGCACCCCAGTGCCAGAACGAGCGCAATTTTTCGTCAGGCCTCCTCCAGCCCCGGCCTGCAAAGCTGTAATGCATGAGTGCATTCAACGCCGCGCGGGCGAGCGAGCGGTCGAATCCCGCCCATTCGACCCATTCGACGGGGACTTCGAGCAGTTCGCTGCCGGGATCACGGCGGCGCGCCTCGTCGAGATAGCGGATCTCGCCCTGAACGAAGTCGAGCGTGAACGTCTTCAGTTCGCCGATCTCGCCGATGTAATAATGGTGGAAGCGCGCTTCCTGCAGATAACCAATCGTATGGCCTCTCGCGTGATAGGCCGCAGCCAGCACCCATTCGGCGAAATGGCCGAGCTCCTCGCGCAGGCCTCCGCAGTCCCAATAGACGTCACGCCGCGTCACGAAGCACTGGTCGAGCACCTTGCGCCAGGGATGCTGCTTCATGCCGAATTCGATGTCGGCCTGGTACATCGCGGCCTCGGCCCTCGAGAGCCGGTTGTGGCAGATCGGAATCGAATGGCAGGAAAAGCCGGCCCAGTCGGGATGGATCTCGATGGCACGGATGCATTGCTCGATGACGTCGGGCTCGGGCCGGCAGTGCGATTCGGTAAAGAACAGATAGTTGCCGCGGGCTTTGGTTGCACCGAATGCGCACAGCCCGATGTCGTGCCTGGATTCGGTGAACTCGAGGCGAGCCTTGTCGCCGGCCAGCGTCTGCAACTCCTCGCGCGTCCTGAAATCAGGCGGCACGACCAGGATGATCTCGTAGAGCGATTTGTCCGCGGTCTGTGAGGTCCAACCGAGCCAGGACTGCTCCCATTGCCCGCGGTGAAATTCGAGCGGGATGATGATGGAGAATAACGGAGATCCGCCGTCATGTCGCGCGGGCGCGTCCTGCATGGTTGACTCTTATAGACGCATGCGAAGCCGCCGCAGGACTATTTTTGCGGACTATTGCGTCAAAAACAGCGCAAAGGGCTCCTCGATCGTGCGGCGCAGGTGCTTGCGGTACAGAGCATGGTTGGCATCGTCCGCCGCAATCCGCCCCAAGGACGGGTTTGGAACGTTGCGTAGCGGCACATAGGCGATCGGCGCCGCGATCGGCGTGAGCTGCGAGCCCGGGCCTGCGCGGAGTGTCGAGATGATGCCGTACATCTCGCCGGACACCGTCGGCCGTGACACCGTGATCACCCGATGCTGGCCGTGCTTGATGATGACGAGATAGATGAAGCCGGATTGATGGGGAACAGCGACCTCCCCGGTATGCTCGTAAGCAGCATCGGTCCGGTCGCCCTCGCGGAACACCAGCGAAGAGACCTTCGGCTCCCAGACGATCTCGGTACGGTAGGCGAAGATCGCGTCCTTGTCGCCGAACGACGGCCGCAACGTGATGTAGACGTCCTCGAGCCAGGTCACGGCGCGGTGCGCATAGGAGCCGAGGCTGTCGGGAGCGACATCGTTGGCGGGCTGGGGCGCCACCACGACGGGGCTCTTGCGCAAGGAGACGCCCAGCGCCTGCTCCAGGCGGACCGTCGTCGCCAGCGTGAACGGCCGCCGTCCGCCGAGCACCTTCTCCAGCGTCGACAGGCTGAGCTTGGCCTGCTCGGCCAGGGCCTGCCGGGAGATCCGGCGCCTCGCCAGCTCCTCGCGAATGGTCTCCGCGATCTCGCGGCTCTGCTCGTCCGAAAGCTGCTTGTCGGTGAGTTTGTCCTGCGTCTGCATCGTCACCCCTGCCTTGGGAGGGCATTCTAGCAGGCCGGACAAACCAGCACAAAACCGCACCTAGCCGCCCCGGCCAAGGTTCGCCCGGCCGGCCGCGGCGGAACATTGCCGATCATTCTGCTCGCGAAATCGGCCCCTCCCGGCGAATGCTCAGAGCCAGCAAACGTCCTTCGGGAGCTGGCCAAATGGACACCTACGACACAGCCGACCACGACGAGCACCCTCTGTTGAAGGGACTGATCAAGCTCGGATTGTTTCTTCTCGCACAGGGCGTCGCAGTGATGCTGATGGCCTTTGTGGCGCTGCTCGTCAGCTTCGGCACGAGCTGGTCGGCAACGACCGAGCAGGCCGGCCTGCTCCAGCCCGGCAATGCGCGGTCCGGTACGCTGTTTCTGAAGGAGGACGGCGTCACCACGGAGGCGATCCGCCTCGGCATCGACATTGATGTCACGGTATCGGGTCCGACGCTGCGCGCCCGGGTCACCCAAGCCTTCCGCAACCCGACCAAGGACTGGGTCGAAGCGACCTATGTCTATCCGCTCGCGACCGGCGGCGCGGTCGATACGCTGAAGATGGTGGTCGGCGACCGCATCATCGTCGGAGACATCAAGGAGCGGCAGCAGGCGCGCGTGATCTACGAAGAGGCGCGCCGAGCCGGTCAGAAGGCCGCGCTCACCGAGCAGGAACGGCCGAACATCTTCACCAATTCGGTCGCCAATATCGGTCCCGGCGAAACCGTGCTGGTGCAGATCGAATATCAGGAGCCCGTGCATCAATCCGGCAACGAATATTCGCTTCGCCTGCCGCTGGTGGTCGGACCGCGCTACAATCCGGCGCCGATCGTCCAGAACGTCGACTTCCGCAAGGATGGATCGGGCTGGGGCGCGGCAACGTCGGACCCGGTACCGGACCGCGACCGGATCTCGCCGCCTGTGCTGGATCCCGCCAAGACTGCACCGGTCAATCCGACCACCCTCACGGTGCGCCTGAACGCCGGCTTCGCGCTTGGCGAGGTCAAGAGCCACCACCATAAAGTCAAGATCGAGAGTCCGGACAACATGACACGCGTCG
>RXJC01000086.1 GCA_003963435.1 Bradyrhizobiaceae bacterium
AGCGACGACAAGCTCGATCGCGCCAGGGCGCTCGGTGCCGACCACACCATCAACTATCGTTCAGTTCCGGAATGGGGCAAGGCGGCTGCGGAGTGGACCGGCGGAGGCGTCGACCACGTCGTCGAGGTCGGCGGCAAGGACACCTTTGCGCAATCGCTCGAGGCGGCGCGCGTCGGCGGCACGATCCTGGTGATCGGCGTGCTCTCGGGCTTCTCGCAGCAGATCGCGATTCCGAGCCTGTTCGCCAAGAACCTGCACGTCATCGGCCTCTCCGTCGGCAGCCGCCGCATGTTCGAGGGCATGACGGCCGCAATCGAACGCAACGGCATGAAGCCGGTGATCGACCGCGCCTTCGGCTTCGAGTCCGTGCCGGATGCGCTGCGCCTGATGCAGCAGGGTGGCCACTTCGGCAAGATCGTGGTGGAGTTTTCCTGAACGGTAATCGATGACAGGGGCGCGACAGCGGGTTCGCAATGTCATCCTGCGATCTTCCCACGGAGCTCTGGTCATGCCTCTCTGGACCTGCGAAACCTGCGGCGCGCAATTCCCGAACGGCGGAAATCCGCCCGCTTCCTGTCTGATCTGCGAGGACGAGCGGCAGTTCGTGAACTGGAAGGGACAGTCCTTCCTTGCGCGCGAGGAGCTCGCGCGAGAGCACCGGCTGGTGGGACGCGACGATCTTGGCCTCACCGGCATCGGCCTCGAGCCGAGCTTCGCCATCGGCCAGCGCGCGTTGCTGGTGCCGCAGAGCGACGGCTGCGTGATGTGGGATTGCATTCCGCTCGCAACCGACGACGCCATCCAATATGTCGCTGCGCTCGGCGGACTGAAGGCCATCGCGATCTCGCATCCGCATTACTATGGCGCGGTCGCCGACTGGAGCGACACTTTCGGCGGCGTGCCGGTCTATCTGCATGCCGACGACCGCGCGTTCGTAACGCGGCCGCACTCCTCGATCGTGCACTGGACCGGTGAGAGTCACCGCATCTCCGACGACGTTCTGCTGCTGCGCACCGGCGGTCATTTCGCCGGCGCCACCATGCTGCACTGGCGGCGCGGTGCAGACGGCAAGGGCGCGCTGCTGACCGGCGACATCGCCCAGGTGACGATGGACCGCCGCTTCGTCAGCTTCATGTACTCCTATCCCAACTACATGCCGCTCAACGCCGCCGCGGTGCGGCGGATCGCGGCGGCCGTCGAGCCACTCGCCTTCGATCGCATCTATGGCGCCTGGTGGGGACGCAACATCGCCAGCGGCGCCAAGGCCGCCTTCGCGGCCTCAGTGGAGCGCTACATCACGGCCATCGCCTGAACCGGCGGACGAAGCGGATTTATCTTGCCGGCATCAAATAACTGTACTATTAGTACAGTTATGTTTCTGCTGCAATGACGCGGCGCGGTCCGGCATGATCGATGCATCGTGGCAGCGGCGGCGCTCTGTGGCCGCATGAGCGGAGTTGGACGCATGACGGCGCTAAGCGGTGGTGAGATCTTCGAGGCCGGTGACGTCGCGCTCCAGTCCGGAGCCGTGCTTCCCGCGCTGAAGCTGGTCTACAAGACCTACGGCGCGCTGAGCCTGGCCAAGGACAACGTCATCCTCTATCCGACCTCGTTCAGTGCGCAGCACACCGACACCGAGTGGCTGATCGGGCCCGACGGCGTGCTCGACCCCGCGCGCTACTTCATCATCATCCCGAATCTGCTGGGCAACGGCCTGTCATCCTCGCCGTCGAATACCGCCGCGCCGTACGGCGAAGTGACCTATCACGACGCCGTCGCGGTCCAGCACCGGCTCCTCACCGAGCGCTTCGACATTTCGAAGCTGGCTCTGGTCTATGGCTGGTCGATGGGCGGCATGCAGGCCTACCACTGGGCGGCGCTGCATCCCGACATGGTCGAACGCGCCGCCGTGGTCTGCGGCAGCGCGCGCTGCGCGCCCTACAATTACGTCTTCCTGGAAAGCGTGAAGGCTGCACTCACCGCCGATCCCGCCTTTCGCGACGGACGCTTCGTGGAAAAGCCCGTCGCCGGCTATCGCGCCATGGGGCGCGTCTATGCCGGCTGGGCGATGTCGCACGGCTTCTATCGCGACGAGCTCTGGCGCGAGGCCGGCTTCACCTCGCTGGAGGACTATCTCGTCGGCAGCTGGGACGCGACCTTCGCCCGTCGCGACGCCAACGACCTGCTGGCTCAAATCGGCATCTGGCAGCGCGGCGACATCAGCCGCTGCGAGCAATTCGGTGGCGATCTCGATCGTGCGCTGGCAGCGGTCAAGGCGCACATGTTGCTGATGCCGGGCGCGACAGATCGCTATTTCGACGCGCGCGACAACGAGGACGAACTCGGCCGGCTGGTGAACGCCAGATCCGCCGTGTTGCATCCGATCCCGTCGCTGCACGGTCACCGCGCCGGCAACCCCGTCAACAACCCGCGCGACCGGGCCTTCCTCAAGGCCGAGGTCGCAGCACTTCTCGACAAATAGAGCAGGCATTTCGATCATGACCGACGCAACTGTTTCAGAATCGGGCCATCGCCTGAAGCCGCTGACGCCGGCGATGCTGCGCGAATTGTCGATCCGTTCCGATCTCAGGGGCGCGATGCAGAGCCTCGGCCATTACGGCGCGATCGGGCTGGTGGGCGCGCTGATCTGGATGGTGTCCTCGACATGGGGCCTGCTCTGGGCGCTGCCCTTGATGGCGGTGCAGGGCTATGTCGTCGCCTTCCTGTTCATGGCGGTGCACGAGACCGCGCACAAGACTGCGTTCAGGAGCCGTGGCCTCAATCTCGCCGTGGGCCATCTCTCGGCCTTCATCATCGGATTGCCTTACGAGTATTACTGCCTGTTTCACTGGGACCATCACCGCTACACCCAGGACCCGGAGAGGGATCCCGAACTGATCGTCGGGGTGAAGCCGACATCCGACACGCAGCTTGCGATCGCCTATAGCGGCCTGCTCCAGGTCGCCGGCCGTCTCAGATTGATGCTCGGCCATGCGATCGCCGGCAAGGTCGCCGTGCCCTGGATTCCCGAAAGCAAGCGCGCCGTCATCGTCAGGGAGGCGCGTGCCTATGTCGCGCTCTACGTCCTGCTGCTCGTGCTCTCGTTGTGGTTCGCGTCAGCGCTGCTGCTCTGGGTCTGGATCGTCCCGCTCGTGATCGGGCAGTTCTTCCTGCGGCCTTATCTCTATGCCGAGCACACCGGCTGCGAACGCACCCGTAGCGCCTTCCAGAACACGCGTACCACCTACACGGCTGCGATCGTCAAATGGTTCGCGTGGAACATGCCCTACCATGTCGAGCACCACGCCTATCCCTCGATCCCGTTTCACGCGCTGCCGAAGCTGAACGCAATCGTCGACGGCGAGATCGTCCATCGCGGCCGCGGCTATATCAGAACGACGCGCGAGACCTGGGCCTGGTTTCGCCGGCAGCGGCAGGCCGCGCAGGCAGACCAGCGATGACGTCTCCGTAATTTGTCGTGCACTTGCCGGCTTCCGATAGCGAGCTTTACGACGCGTTCATTGCAGTCGCGCAATGGCGCGGAGCATTCCCGTACCGTCCCGTCGAGCGCCGCATAAATATGATCAAAATCAAGGACTTGCGTGCCTCGAAAACGTGGCTAACGAATCCTTTCGGATCGGGAAAGTTTTAGCCGTCTTGTATTCATAACCAGGCGAGGCCGCTGCTCTAAGCGTGACGTCATCGATGCCGCGACGTCTGGAGAGATTGGTGATGAGTGCGACGAGAGGCCGTCTTCTGGTGGTCGACGACGACCTGGTGCAACGCGTCCTGATCGGCAAGATCGGAGCGAAGCTCGGCTACGAGACAGTGGTTGCGTCCTCCTACGAGGCCGCAACCGAGCTTCTGGGCCGCGAGGGCTTCGAGATCATGGCGCTCGACCTGTCGCTCGGCGAGCGGGACGGGGTGGAGCTGCTGCGCTTCGTCGCGGACGCCGGCCTCCATGCGATGTCGATCGTGATCATCAGCGGCTGCGACGATCGCATCATGAAGGCCACGCGACGACTCGCAAGCGGGTTGAAACTGTCGCTCGGCGCATGCCTCACCAAGCCACTCGATCTCAATCGCCTGCGGAGCGCATTGGAATTGCCGTGCCGCGCACCGCTGGCCACGCCATTCGCCTCGCCGCAGCTTCGGATCACGCCCGAGCGGATCCTGCGCGGCCTCGCCGCCGACGAATTCTTCGTTGAGTTTCAGCCGAAGATCGCGCTCGAGACCGGACGAGTCATCGGCGCCGAGGCACTCGCACGCTGGCGCACAGCTGAATTCGGCATGGTGTCGCCGCTGGTGTTCATTCCGATCGCCGAACAAGCCGGCCTCATGCGCGAGGTGACCGATTGCATCCTGTCGTCGGCGATGTCGCAGGGCCGCAAGCTGATCGAGCGCAATCCCGGCTTTACCATTGCGGTCAACATCTCGGGCACGCTGATGTCGGACCTGACCCTGCCCGACCGGATCGAGGAGATCCTGCGCCGCGAACACATCCCGCCGACCTCGCTGACGGTGGAGATCACCGAGACCTCGGCGATGGCCGACGTCGACCGCGCCAACGACATTCTGGTGCGGCTGCGGATCAAGAAGATCGGGACGGCCATCGACGATTTCGGCACCGGCTATTCGTCGCTCGCGGCCCTGGCGCGGCTGCCGTTCAGCGAGCTGAAGATCGACCAGTCCTTCATCAAGGGCTGCGAATCCGACGAGGACATGATGAAGATCGTCGATGCCTCGGTCGCGCTTGCGAAGGCGTTCAACATGAAGGTGGTGGCCGAGGGCGTCGAGAGCCCGGAGGCGCTCGAGATCATCCGCCGGATCGGCTGCGACGTCGCCCAGGGCTTCCTGTTTGCGCCGTCGCTGCGGCGTGCGCGCGCCGAACGATGGATCTCCGAGCGCAATTCTCTCGCCGACGAGCAAGCCGCTTTCGCGACACCGACGGCCCTCGCAGGCTAAGACGGCGAGCCCCGGTCGCGGAACGACCGGGGCTGCGTCAACCAGTGCAGACGGGCTCAGTAGATCCCGTAGGCGCAGACGTTCACGACGCGAACGCGCAGGCCATGGCGGGTCTGGACGACGCGCTCCTGGTAGCAGTTGCTGACGCCGGTGTTGACGTAGACGCCGCCGAAGCCCCAGCCCGGACCCCAGCCGTGACCCCAGTGATGGAATCCGTGAGCCGAAGCGGCGGTGGGCGCGAGAGCGGCGGCGCCGAGCGAACCGGCAGCGATCAGACCAAGGGCAAGCTTACGAAACATCTTCATTCTCCAGTATGGCGCTAAGGCCGTTGTTGTGTCCCTGCATCTCGGTCGAGACGAGACGCGATCGCGTTCACACGCCATCGGGAGAATCGTGTTTCAGGATTGTTTCGTGGCCTGCGGCAAAATGTGCCGGCGTCATGTTTTCCGCGCCGCGCGGTAGCGCGCAGCCATTGCCTTCGTCATCTCCGACATCTTGTCACGGAGATCGGCGGGTTCCAGCACTTCGGCCTCGGGGCCGAGCCGCAACAATTCGGCGGCGGCGTGCCAGGAGGTCTTGCCAACGGGCACGCGCGCAATGCGCCAGCCGTCGGCATCGGCGGTCTCTTCAATCCGCGTGCGCGCCTTGACGTAAGGCTGGCTCAGCGCGTCGAGCAGCTTGACGCCGAACGGCGACAACCGCACCACCGCGACATTGGGATGCATCTCGGCCTCGAGGCGAAGCGTCGCGGCTTGCCAATAGGCAGCGAGATCGAAAGCAGCAGGGCGCTCGAAACGGTCGTCGAGCGCCGTGCAGTCGAGCACGCGCGCGACGCGATAGGTGCGCACGCTGGCGTCGACCTGACCGGCGAGATACCAGCTGCCGCCCTTCAGTACGAGGCCGAGCGGCGCGAGACGGCGCTGCTTCTCCGCGCGCCAGCTCTGGTAGCGGATCCCGATCAGCGTCCCGCGCAGCACCGCGGTGGCGATCGTGCGCAGATGCTTCGGCTCCTCCGTCTCGCCGAACCAGCCCGGCGCATCCAGGTGAAAGCGTTCCTGCATCCGGCTGGCATCCTGGCGCAAACGGGCCGGCAGCGCCGCCATCAGCTTGTTCTGCGCGGCGATCATCGCCGCGTCCAGCCCCAGCGCCGCGGCAGGACCCGGAAGCCCTGCGAGAAACAGCGCGCCCGCCTCGCTTTGAGAGAGGCCGTTCAGCCGCACGCGATAGCCGTCGAGCAGGCGATAGCCGCCCTCCGCGCCGCGGTCGGCATAAACAGGGACACCGGAGGCGGCGAGCGCATCGATGTCGCGATAGATCGTGCGGACCGACACTTCGCAGGCCTCCGCGAGTTCGGGCGCGGTGACCTGCCCCCTGGCCTGGAGGGTGGTGAGGATCGACAGCATCCGGCTCGCGCGCATAAGTCCTTAAATCATACCTGACACAGGATGTCAGGTATGAGTGCGTAAGAAGGGGCGCCAGCCAGTACCAGGAGACCTGCCATGACCGATCCGAACCGCATCACGTTGTATTATTCGCCGCAAAGCCGCGCCACCGGCGCGCGGGTGCTGCTGGAGGAGCTGGATGCTCCTTACGATCTCCACGTGCTCAACATGAAGGCCGGCGAGCAGCGCAAGCCGGCTTATCTCGCCATCAATCCCCTGGGCAAGGTCCCGGCCATCCGCCACGGCGAGGCGCTCGTGACCGAGCAGGTCGCGATCACCATCTATCTCGCCGATCTCTTTCCGCAGGCGGGGCTGACACCCGCGCTGACCGATCCGCTGCGCGGACCCTATCTGCGCTGGATCGCCTATTACGGCGCCTCCTTCGAGCCCGCCCTGATCGACAAGTTCATGCAGCGTGAGCCGGCGCCGATCACGCAATCGCCTTATGCCGACTACGACACCATGCTGGGTGCGCTCGAATCGCAGCTGTCGAAGGGGCCGTATCTGCTCGGCGAACGCATGACCGCCGCGGATGTGCTGTGGGGCGTCGCGTTCAACTGGACCATGATGTTCGGCATCGTGCCGAAGAAGGACGTGTTCGTGCGCTATGCCGAGCGCATGACGGCGCGGCCGGCGTTCCAGCGTATCACTGCGGCCGATGCGGAGATGGCGGCGCAGCATGCCGGGGTTGCGGGTGGTTGAATGATCCGGGGTTGCAGATGACGAAGCCGATGCACACGACCAACTGCTTTGATACCTTCATTCAGGTTGCCGAAGACTGTCCCGCGCGTACCGGGGAGGAGCCGCCGCTCCGCGGGGGAAAGCCGACGGTGGCTTCCCTGCAATACGGAATGATCGCCAAGGCGCCCTACAAATACACGTCCGACGACGTGATCTTCGCGACGT
>RXJC01000626.1 GCA_003963435.1 Bradyrhizobiaceae bacterium
TGCTGCTCAACATCACGCCGGGGCCGGACTCGGTCTACGTCATCGGCCGCAGCATGCAGATGGGCTGGCGGGGCGGTGCCGCCGCCGCGTTCGGCATCAGTTGCGGCTGTTTTGTCCATGTCGCGACCGCAGCGATCGGCCTTTCGGCCCTGCTGATGGCCTCGTCCACCGCGTTCTCGATCCTGAAACTGGTCGGCGCGGCCTATCTGGTCGTCACCGGACTGCAGATGTTGTGGTCGCGGCCGGTGCTGGCGGCGGTGAGGAAGGACGCCGAGCGCAGCTCGCTGCGGCGGGTCTTCCTCCAGGGTGCCTTCACCAACGCGCTCAATCCCAAGGTCGCGCTGTTCTTCCTGGCCTTCCTGCCGCAATTCGTCGCGGCCGATGCGCCGCACAAGCCGCTCGCCTTCCTGACGCTCGGCCTGATCTTCATCTTCACGGGAACGTTATGGTGCCTGGTGCTGGCGGCGTTCGCGGCGAAAGCTGCGCACCGGCTGCGCCGGTCCGAGGGCGCAATCGCCTGGGTCAACCGCGCGCTCGGCGGCCTCTTCATCTATCTCGGCATCCGCGTCGCCATGCTGGAAAGCCGTTAGCTCCTTCGAACGGATGAGACGCGGCCCCGATCGGGACCGTGTTCGGGAGGTTTCGATGATTCGTGGAAGCTGTCTGTGCGGCGCCGTGCGTTTCGAGATCGACCAGGTGCGCGCGATGACGCATTGCCACTGCGCCAATTGTCGCAAGCTGACCGGCGCCGCCTTTGCCACCTACGCCCACGTCGAGGCCGACAAGTTTCGCTTCGTCGCGGGCGAGGACGCGACCGTGGCTTACGAATCCGCGCCCGGAAGCTTCCGCTATCGCTGCAAGACCTGCGGCTGCCTGACCCCGGGCAGGGCGAGCTATCTTCCGACCGTCAGCGTTCCCGCCGGCCTGCTCGACGATGATCCGCAAACCAGGCCCCGCCTGCACGTCTTCACATCCTCGCGCGCGCCATGGTGGACGATCCAGGACGATCTGCCCCAGCACGAGAAATGGGTGCCGGGCTTTGAGCCGAAATCGTAAGGCTCTCAGCCGAATTCCTTCGCCAGCGCGCTGCCGGCGAGATAGAGGCCCAGCAAAATCATCGCGATCAGGAACCAGCGGCGGAACGCTTCCGCCGGCATTCGCGCCCGCACCGACTGGCCGATGAACATGCCGGCAAAGGCCATGGCGAGGCCAACGGCGCCCGGCACGACATTGGTCGGCGTCAACAACCCAACGGCGGTGAGATTGAAGGCGAGCGCCAGCGTCGCGGTGGTGAAGAACACGCCGAGCGCCTGCACCAACTCGTCCTTCTCCATGCCGATCGCCTGCATGAACGGCATCGACGGGATCACCTGCACGCCGGTCGAGGCCGAGATCACGCCGGTGACGACGCCGACGACGCCGCCGACCCATTTCTCGTTCCTGGGCGCGACGCGGAAATGGAACTTGCTGAGGCCGATCACGGCGTAGACGACGAGCAGGACGCCGAGCACGATCGTGCCGTAGCGCGCGTGCGGGCCGGTCAGCGCGCCGGCATTGAGCCAGCAGCCGATCACGGTGCCGATCATCAGCGGCCACAGCCGCCGCAGGATATCGCGTAAATAGGCGCCGACGAAGGTCTGCCAGATATTGGTGACGATGGCCGGCACGATCACGATGGCGATCGCGCGGCTCGGCGCCATGCTCACGGCGAGCAGGCCCATGGAGACCGTCGGCAGGCCGAGCCCGACCACGCCCTTGACGAATCCGGCGAGCAGGAAGACGGCGGCGATGAGAATGAGGAGCGGGTCGATCATTTGGGCACATTGACCGAAGCCGCGCCGCGGCACAATCTGGAGCTTACGGAGAGTGCCTTCGTTGCAGACGAAGGCTAGAGCATGATCCGGAAAAGTGTGCAGCGGTTTTCCGACAAGATCATGCGCCAACAACAAGAAAGAAAACTGCCATGCGCTTCGACCTCGTCGACCTCCAGCTCTTCATCGCGGTTGCCGACCAGCGCAGCATCACCCGCGGCGCGGAGCGGTCGCATCTGGCCCTGGCCTCGGCCAGCGCGCGCATCAAGGGGCTCGAGGACGCGCTCGGCGTCGCGCTGCTCAAGCGCGGGCGGCGGGGCGTGGAGTTGACGGCGGCCGGCGAGAGCCTGCTCGATCATGCGCGGCTCGTGATCCACCAGATCGAGGCCATGCGCGGCGATCTCGCCGGCTTTGCCTCCGGCGTGCGCGCCAGCGTGCACTTCCTCGCCAACACCTCGGGCCTGTCGGAGCATCTGCCGAAGGCGCTGGCCGGCTTCCTGCGCGAGCATCGCGACATTGCCGTCGACATCGAGGAGCGCGAGAGCACCGACATCGCGGCGGCGATCACCGCAGGTGCCGCAGATCTCGGCTTCGCCGCCGAGCACGCGCTGCCCGAGCATATCGAGCGTTTCGTGTTCAGCGAGGATCGCCTGACGCTGGTGACTGCGCGCCGCGGCCCGTTCGCCGGCCGGCGCCAGATCGACTTCCAGGAGGCGGGGGCTTGCGACTTCGTCGGGCTGACCAGCGCCACCGCACTTCAAATGCACATTTCCAGGCACGCGGCGCGGCTCGGCATGCGCCCGCATTTCCGTGCGCGCCTGCGCGATTTCGACACGATCTGCCAGATGGTCGCCGCCGATGTCGGCGTCGCCCTGGTGCCGGAATCCGCCGCCCGCCGGTGCGCCAAGCTGATGCCGCTGGCCGTGGTCCGCTTGCGCGATGCCTTCGCCAACCGCCGCCTCGTGATCTGCGCGCGCAGCTTCAAGGCGCTGCCAAGGCCGGCCAAGATGCTGGTGGAGCATTTGCGGGCGGAGGCGGTTTGAGTTGCTTACCCTCCCCTCCAGGGCAGGGCTATCGCATGTTGCCGAGGAGTTCGAAGAGGAAGGCATCGTTCCAACCCGCACGCTTGAGCTTCAAGCGCAGGGAGGTGC
>RXJC01000094.1 GCA_003963435.1 Bradyrhizobiaceae bacterium
CTCATGTCGAGGACGAGAGGCTGTTTGCACTGTTCGACACGCTCGCCGAACGGTTGGAGGAGCCGGATTTCGCCAACGTCGTGATCGACACGCTGCGGCCGGTCTCGGACATGCCGTTGTCGTCACATCTGATGGAACTGTCGGAGCGGGTTGCGGCTGCCGACGAAGACGTTCACCCGCATGAAGTGCAGGCGATCAAGTTGTTGCGCTTGCTGACGCTGGTGCTGCCGCGCGCGAAGCCGGTCACGTCGGTCAAGGGGCGCAGCGAACGGCAGATAGCCACAGAGGAGTAAGGATGAGTGCAGCATCGAACGAGCGTGCCAACGAGGCCGCAGGTCCCGCCAGCGAAATGGCGGGCGGTGACCCGCGCCTTGAAAGGCTCGTCGACCGGCTGCCGCCGCGCATGGGTGACACGGTCACCTATCTGCTCAAACCGTCGAACCGCTGGGTCAGAATTCCCTCGGGCGCGCTGCTTGTCGCCGGCGGCGTGCTGTCCTTCCTTCCGCTTCTCGGCGTCTGGATGCTGCCGCTCGGTCTCGCCCTGCTTGCCGAGGACGTGCCGGCGCTGCGCTCCTCGCGTTCGAGGGTCCTGGATTGGGTCGAGCGGAAGAAGCCGCACTGGCTCGATCGGTCCGCGCCGAAAAATGATCAATCATGACTGAATTCATCACGCCCGATGCGCTGACAGCGCTGCTTCAAGTCGTCCTGATCGACCTCGTGCTGGCCGGCGACAATGCCGTCGTCATCGGCCTTGCCGCGGCGGGATTGCCGGCCGATCAGCGCCGCCGCGCCATCGTCGTCGGGATTGCCGCCGCCACGGCGCTGCGTATCGTCTTCGCCGGCGTCGCGACGCAGCTGCTGCAGGTCATCGGCCTGCTGCTCGCCGGCGGCGTGCTGCTGCTCTGGGTGTGCTGGAAAATGTGGCGCGAGCTGCGCGAGCAGGCTCATGCGGGGCAACTCGCGTTCAGCCATGGCGGCGGCGCGGATGCTGCGCCGGTTCAGCGAAAGACCTTCGGCCAGGCTGCGGTGCAGATCGTCGCCGCCGACGTCTCGATGTCGCTCGACAACGTGCTCGCGGTCGCGGGCGCCGCGCGCGAGCACCCCTACATCCTCGCCTTCGGCCTGTTGCTGTCGGTCGCCATGATGGGCGTCGCCGCCGATGTGCTCGGCCGTGTGCTTCAGAAGCAGCGCTGGATCGCCTATGTTGGTCTCGCCATCATCATTTACGTCGCCTTCGAAATGATCTATCGGGGCTCGCTCGAACTCGCCCCCGTGATCGCGAGTCTCTGACGTGGCAGGTGTTTCCACAATCCGGAGTGATCAATGACGTCCGAACCCAAAGCACCTTCGGCTCAGGCCGTGCCGCCGCGCCTCGGCCTGTTCGCCCAGCTGATCTTCGGCTCGCGCTGGTTGCAGTTTCCGCTCTATATCGGCCTGATCGTCGCGCAGGCCGTCTACGTCCTGCTGTTCCTCAAGGAGCTCTGGCACCTGGTCGCGCACTCGTTCGACGCAAGCGAGCAGCAGATCATGCTGGTCGTGCTCGGGCTGATTGATGTCGTCATGATCTCGAACCTTCTGATCATGGTGATCGTCGGCGGCTATGAGACCTTCGTGTCCCGCCTGAACCTGACCGGCCATCCGGACGAGCCGGAATGGCTCAGCCACGTCAATGCCAGCGTGCTCAAGATCAAGCTTGCGATGGCGATCATCGGCATTTCCTCGATCTCGCTGCTCAGGACCTTCATCGAGGCCGGCAATCTCGGCACGACTCGCAGCAATTTCACCGAGACCGGGGTGATGTGGCAGGTGCTGATCCACATGACCTTCATCGTCTCCGCGGTCGGCATCGCCTGGGTCGACCGCCTCAGCGACGGCGGCCACCGCAAGGAGGCCGATCACGGCTGACGAACTGGCCGGCTCAGACCTCCCGAGCGGCCAAGCCAGGAGCCCGCCTGATCGTCCGGTCCGGCGGGCTCTCTTTTGGGATCGCTAAAATTGTCTGCAATCCGCCAAGGGCTGGCAAACCCTGCGGACAAGAAACCCGGCGCCTTAAACCAGGCCTTTGGAACCAGTCTGCATCCTGCCCGCAAAAGGGCAGGGCATCAGCATGTCAATCTTGAGGGAGATCGTCGCAGCCGTCGCGGGAGTCTACGCGCTCCTGCTGGTCTGTGACGCATTGTTCGGCGTCGGCGAGGCGCGCTTCGATGACGCTTATTATCGCGCCAGCTTCTACGCACCGCAGCCGAAGGAGTTTCGTTTTGCGAGCGACACGCCGCCAGCGGTCCGCGTCAGCGAAGCGTTTGCGCAGTTCGCGCCGGGTGAGGTCAAGCCCAACAGGCGTTACTCATCGCTGACGACGATCATCCGCTGACGGCTCATTCCCCCTGAATCCATTCCGCCACCCCGCGCCACAGGGTGTCGCGGTGATCGGGGCGGAAGAAGCCGAAATGGCCGATTGTCTTGGCGCCGACGTCGGACGGCTTGACCGTCAGCACCTCCGGCTTGATCGCGGAAAATCCGCTCGTGAGCAGTTCGACCGCCGGCCGCGTCGCCCAGGGATCGTCGGAGAAGCACAGCGCCCGCAGCTCGCCCTTGAAGTTCGCAAAATTCTCCAGCGCAGGCAGCTTGGAATCGAAGAGATAGCGGGGGCTCGAGACCCACTCGGCCCATTGCAGGAAGACGCCCTTGGGCAGATCCTCGCCGACGCCGGCCCAGCCCGGCGCATAGCCGAGCGCGTGAGTGAGCGGCACGCCGACAAAATTCATGAAGGCGAAGACGCGGTATTTTTCCGGCGAGGTCATCAGCCGCCAGGTCGCGGCCTGCGAGGCCACGAAGGCGGCCCGGGAAATTTCGCTGTTGTTCGCGATCAGCCCGAGCGCCTGGCCGCCGAAGGAATGGCCGACATAGGCCAGCGGCAGGGTGTTGTATCGCTCGCGCATCCAGCGCACCGCGGCGGTGACGTCGAG
>RXJC01000235.1 GCA_003963435.1 Bradyrhizobiaceae bacterium
CGATCGCCATGAACCGGATCGGCGGCAAGTCGAACACCGGCGAAGGCGGCGAGGAAGCCGACCGCTTCAAGCCGATGCCGAACGGCGATTCCATGCGTTCGGCGATCAAGCAGGTCGCCTCGGGCCGCTTCGGCGTCACCACGGAGTATCTCGTCAACTCCGACATGATGCAGATCAAGATGGCGCAGGGTGCCAAGCCCGGCGAAGGCGGCCAGTTGCCCGGCCACAAGGTCGACGCGACCATCGCCAAGGTCCGGCACTCGACCCCGGGCGTCGGCCTGATTTCGCCGCCGCCGCACCACGACATCTACTCGATCGAGGATCTGGCGCAGCTCATCTACGACCTCAAGAACGTCAACCCGACGGGCGACGTCTCGGTCAAGCTGGTCTCCGAGATCGGCGTCGGCACGGTCGCCGCGGGCGTCGCCAAGGCGCGCGCCGACCATGTCACCATCGCGGGCTTCGAGGGCGGCACCGGTGCATCGCCCCTGACCTCGATCAAGCATGCCGGCTCGCCGTGGGAGATCGGCCTCGCCGAAACCCACCAGACCCTGGTGCGCGAGCGGCTGCGCAGCCGCATCGTGGTCCAGGTCGACGGCGGCTTCCGCACCGGGCGTGACGTCGTGATCGGCGCGCTGCTGGGCGCCGACGAGTTCGGCTTCGCCACCGCGCCCTTGATCGCGGCCGGCTGCATCATGATGCGCAAGTGCCATCTCAACACCTGCCCGGTCGGCGTCGCGACCCAGGACCCCGTCCTGCGCAAGCGCTTCACCGGCCAGCCCGAGCACGTCATCAACTACTTCTTCTTCGTCGCCGAGGAAGTCCGCGAGATCATGGCCTCGCTCGGCTTCCGCACCTTCAACGAGATGGTCGGCCAGGTGCAGCTGCTCGACCAGACCAAGCTGGTGGCGCACTGGAAGGCCAAGGGCCTCGATTTCTCAAAACTGTTCGTCAAGCAGAAGGAAGAGAAGGGCCAGAAGATCTATCACTCCGAGCGCCAGAACCATCATCTGGAGGCGGTGCTCGACCGCACGCTGATCGAGCAGGCCAAGCCCGCGCTCGACCGCGGCGCGCCGGTGAAGATCGAGGCCAAGATCAACAGCACCAACCGTTCGGCGGGCGCGATGCTGTCCGGTGCGGTCGCCAAGATCTACGGCCATGCCGGCCTGCCGCATGACACCATTCACGTCAGCCTCAAGGGCACCGCCGGCCAGGCCTTCGGCGCCTGGCTCGCCCACGGCGTCACCTTCGAGCTCGAAGGCGAAGGCAACGACTATGTCGGCAAGGGCCTCTCGGGCGGCAAGATCATCGTCAAGCCGCCGAAGAACTCCGCCATCGTGCCGGAAGAGAGCATCATCGTCGGCAACACCGTGATGTACGGCGCGATCGAGGGCGAGTGCTACTTCCGCGGCATCGCCGGCGAGCGCTTTGCCGTGCGCAACTCGGGCGCGGTCGCCGTGGTCGAGGGCGCGGGCGATCATTGCTGCGAATACATGACCGGCGGCATCGTGGTCGTGCTCGGCAAGACCGGGCGCAACTTCGCGGCCGGCATGTCCGGCGGCATCGCCTATGTGCTCGACGAGACCGGCGATTTCGACCGTCTCTGCAACATGGCGATGGTCGAGCTCGAGCCGGTGCTGTCGGAGGAGATGATCAACGCCGACACCTACCACGCCTCCGGCGACCTTGAGGCGCACGGCCGGGTCGACGTGTTCAAGAACCTACTCGCCTCCGACGTCGAGCGGCTGCACGTCCTGATCTCGCGCCATGCGAAAGCCACCGGCTCCAAGCGCGCCGCCGACATCCTCGCCAATTGGAAGGAATGGCTGCCCAAATTCCGCAAGGTGATGCCGGTCGAGTACCGGCGCGCCCTGCGCGAAATGGCGGCCAACGCGGACGCCGAGCCGAAAATCGCAATCGGGGCGTAGTTTCCACTCGCGTCATTCCGGGGCGCGCAAAGCGCGAGCCCGGAATCTCGCAAAGATAACCTCAAGGTTCCGGGTCTGCGCGCGAGGCGCGCATCCCGGAACGACGGTAAAGAAAACTAAGCGGCAGGGACTTCGGGTTTAATGGGCAAGATCACGGGTTTTCTCGAAATCGAACGGCGCGACCGCAAGTACACCCCGGTCGCTGAGCGCGTGAAGCATTACAAGGAATTCGTCGTTCCCCTCTCCGAGAAGGAGGTGCGCGACCAGGCTGCGCGCTGCATGAACTGCGGCATTCCCTATTGCCATGGCACCGGCTCGGTCGCGCCCGGCACGCCGGGCTGCCCGGTCAACAACCAGATCCCCGACTGGAACGACCTCGTCTACCAGGGCAATTGGGAAGAGGCCTCGCGCAACCTGCACTCGACCAACAATTTCCCGGAGTTCACGGGGCGCATTTGTCCGGCGCCGTGCGAGGCGTCCTGCACGCTCAACATCGACGACAACCCGGTCACCATCAAGACCATCGAATGCGCCATCGTCGACCGCGCCTGGGACAATGGCTGGCTCAAGCCCGAGGTCGCCGCGGTGAAGACCGGCAAGAAGGTCGCCGTGATCGGCTCGGGCCCGGCCGGCATGGCCTGCGCGCAGCAGCTCGCGCGCGCCGGCCACGACGTCCATGTCTACGAGAAGTACGCCAAGGCCGGCGGCCTGCTGCGCTACGGCATCCCCGACTTCAAGATGGAGAAGGGCGTCATCGACCGCCGCGTCAAGCAGATGGAAGGCGAGGGCGTCACCTTCCACTACAACAGCCATGTCGGCGCGGACGGCAATGTCGATCCGCGCGAGATGCTCAACGAGTACGACGCGGTGGCATTGACCGGCGGCGCGGAAGCCCCGCGTGACCTGCCGATCCCCGGCCGCGAGCTGTCCGGCATCCACTACGCCATGGACTTCCTGCCGCAGCAGAACCGCCGCGTCTCCGAGGAGCCGCTCGGCGGCGTCCAGGAGATTTTGGCCGGCGGCAAGCACGTCGTCGTCATCGGCGGCGGCGACACCGGCTCCGACTGCATCGGCACCTCGCTGCGCCAGGGCGCGCTGTCGGTGACCCAGCTCGAGATCATGCCCGCTCCGCCCGAGCACGAGAACAAGGGCCTGACCTGGCCGAACTGGCCCTTGAAGATGCGGACGTCCTCAAGCCAGGCCGAAGGCGCGGTGCGCGAATTCGCCGTGCTCACGCAAAAGTTCACCGGCGAGAACGGCAAGGTCAAGAAGCTGCACTGCGTGCATGTCGACGACAAGCTCAAGCCGATTGCCGGCACCGAGTTCGAGCTCGATGCCGAGCTCGTCCTGCTCGCCATGGGCTTCGTCCATCCCGTGCACGAGGGCCTGCTCAAGCAGCTCGCGGTCGAGCTCGACCCGCGCGGCAACGTCAAGGCCAACACGCTGGACTACCAGACGTCACGGCCGAACGTGTTCTCCGCCGGCGACATGCGCCGCGGCCAATCGCTGGTGGTCTGGGCCATCCGCGAGGGCCGGCTGTGCGCAAGGTCGATCGATACGTTCCTGATGGGGAAGACGGATCTGCCGCGGTAGGGTTGGTCATTCCGGGGCGCGCCACTTGGCGCGAGCCCGGAATCCATCGGGCCGCAAGGTTAGTAGATAAATGGATTCCGGGCTCGCGCTTCGCGCGCCCCGGAATGACCAGCGGAGAGAGCCGCGCCCCCGCGCCGCAGTCTCACCCCGACGTATGCCGACAGGCGCCCTCAATTCTGCAACCGCACCCCCACCATCGCCACCGTGCCCTGTGAGCTCGAGCCCGGCTGGTTCGAATCCAGGATGTCGTGACGCAGCGTGCCCTTGACCCAGATGTTGCGGTTCAGCTTGTAGATCAGATTGCCTTCGAGTGAGTAGGTCTTGTCGTTGCGGTTCTGGCCCTGGTAGTCGAGCGTGCCGTAGGTGAACTTGCCGATGGCGGTCAGCCAGC
>RXJC01000654.1 GCA_003963435.1 Bradyrhizobiaceae bacterium
GAAGCCGTCCAAGCCCGGCGAGCCGTCATGGCCGTCGCCGGCCGGCATCAAGGCCGAGGGGCGTCCGGGCTGGCACATCGAGTGCTCGGCCATGGCCTGGAAGCATCTTGGCGAGCATTTCGACATCCATGGCGGCGGCATCGATCTCGTGTTTCCGCACCACGAGAACGAGGTCGCGCAGACCTGCTGCGCCTTCCACCGCGAGCGCATGGCGAACTATTGGATGCACAACGGCTTCCTGCAGGTCGAGAGTGAGAAGATGTCGAAGAGCCTCGGCAACTTCATCACCATTCGGGAACTGCTGAGGGATTGGCCGGGCGAGGTGCTGCGCCTGAATATGCTCAAGACGCACTACCGCTCGCCGATCGACTGGACCATGAAGTCACTGGAGGAGAGCGCCAAGACGCTCGACGACTGGTATCGCATTGCAGCCGACGTCGCGCCCGGCAAGCCCGCCGCATCCGTGGTCGAGCCGCTGCTCGACGATCTCAACACGCCGCTGGCGATCGCGGCGCTGCATGGCCTGCGCGGCGGCGACGTGAGCGCCCTGGCTGGCTCGCTGCGGCTGCTAGGCTTCCTGTCCGAGAGCGCGGCGCAATGGGAAGGCCGCAAGCAGCAGGCGAGCGGCGTCGATGCCGGGGAGGTCGAGCGCCTGCTCGCGGAACGGACAGCTGCGCGCGCGCGAAAGGATTTTAAGGAGTCCGACCGCATCCGCGATCTGCTCGCCGCGATGGGCGTTGCGATCAAGGATTCCAAGGAAGGCACGACGTGGGAGATCGCGCGATGAAGCGGCCCGACACGCCTTTCCCGCGGCACTGGCTCTATTACATCGCGCTGAAGATCGTGCTGCTCGGCGCCGCCGTGGCGATCGTGCTGAAACTCTACGGGATGTGGTGAGGACGATGGGACAGACTTTGCCAAAGCCCGGGTTGCGGCCGTTCCTGCCGGATGACGTTCCGGTGCTCGCCGCGATCTTCACCGCCAGCATCGAGGAGCTGACCGGCGACGATTATAGCGAGGCGCAGCAGCAGGCCTGGATGGAGAAGGCCGAGGACGAGCAGTTCGGCAAGCACCTCGCCTCCGACCTGACGTTGATCGCGACGATCGAAGGCTCGCCGGTCGGCTTCGCCTCGCTGCGGGGCACGGATCACATCCAGATGCTCTATGTGCATCCGGCGGTGGCCGGGCAGGGCGTCGCCACCATGCTGGTCGATGCGCTGGAGAAGCTTGCCGGTGGCCGCGGAGCGGCCAGTCTGTCGGTCGATGCCAGCGACACCGCGCAGGGCTTTTTCGCCAAGCGCGGCTACATCGCCCAGCAGCGCAACAGCGTCACCATCAACGACGAATGGCTTGCCAACACCACGATGAAGAAGACGCTCGGAGCCGCGAAATGAGCAAGGAGCGCCTTTATCTGTTCGACACCACGCTGCGCGACGGCGCGCAGACCAACGGCGTCGATTTCACGCTTGCCGACAAGCAAATCATCGCTGCGATGCTCGACGACCTCGGCATCGACTACGTCGAAGGCGGCTATCCCGGCGCCAATCCGGCCGACACCGAATTTTTCGGCACAAAGCCGGAGTTCAAGCACGCGCGCTTCACCGCCTTCGGCATGACGCGGCGGGCAGGGCGCTCGGTCTCGAACGATCCCGGCGTGGCCGGGCTGCTGGAAGCGAAGGCGGATGCGATCTGCTTCGTGGCAAAATCCTCGGCCTACCAGGTGCGCGTCGCGCTGGAGACGACGAAGGAGGAAAACCTCGCCTCGATCCGCGACAGCGTCGCGGCCGCGAAGGCCGCCGGCCGCGAGGTCATGCTCGACTGCGAACATTTCTTCGACGGCTACAAGGAAGATTCGAGCTTTGCGCTCGCCTGCGCCAAGGCTGCGTACGAGGCCGGCGCGCGCTGGGTGGTGCTGTGCGACACCAATGGCGGCACCATGCCCGACGAGGTCGAAGCCATCGTCACCGAGGTGATCAAACACATCCCCGGCGACCACGTCGGCATCCACGCCCATAACGACACCGAGCAGGCGGTGGCCAACTCGCTGGCCGCGGTCCGCGCGGGCGCGCGGCAGATCCAGGGCACGCTCAACGGCCTCGGCGAACGCTGCGGCAACGCCAATCTCTGTTCGCTGATCCCGACGCTGAAGTTGAAGAAGGGCTTTGCCGACGCCTTCGAGATCGGCGTCTCCACGGAGAAGCTGGCGACGCTCGTCAAGGTCTCGCGCACGCTCGACGACATGCTCAACCGCGTGCCGAACCGGCATGCAGCCTATGTCGGTGAAAGCGCTTTCGTCACCAAGACCGGCATTCATGCGTCTGCGGTGCTGAAGGACCCGCAGACCTACGAGCATGTGCTGCCGGAGACTGTGGGCAATCATCGCAAGGTCCTGGTCTCGGACCAGGCCGGACGGTCCAACGTCATCGCCGAGCTCGACCGAGCTGGCATCCCCTACGAGAGGAGCGATCCGAAGCTGACGCGGCTCGTCGAGGAGTTGAAGGAGCGCGAGGCAGCCGGCTACGCCTATGAGTCCGCCAACGCCTCGTTCGAGCTGCTGGCGCGCCGCACGCTCGGCAAGGTGCCGCATTATTTCGAGGTCGAGCAGTTCGACGTCAATGTCGAGCAGCGCTACAACGCGCTCGGCGAACGCGTCACCGTGGCGCTCGCGGTGGTGAAGGTCGACGTCGCCGGCGAGCACCTGATCTCGGCCGCCGAAGGCAACGGTCCCGTCAACGCGCTCGACGTCGCCATGCGCAAGGATCTCGGCAAATACCAGAAATACATCGAAGGCCTGAAGCTGATCGACTACCGCGTGCGTATCCTCAACGGCGGCACCGGCGCGGTCACGCGCGTGCTGATCGAGAGCGAGGACGAGAACGGCGACAGCTGGACCACGGTCGGGGTCTCCCCGAACATCATCGACGCCTCGTTCCAGGCGCTGATGGATTCGGT
>RXJC01000302.1 GCA_003963435.1 Bradyrhizobiaceae bacterium
CCTCGCAGACGAATCGCACCACCTTGTTGCGGTCTTCGAAAATGCGGGTCTTCCAGATCAGGTCGTTACTGAGAGCCTCGACCTTGGCCTCGTCGCGCGGGGTGGCGCCCTGAAGCGCCTGGAGCTGAATCGTCTCCTCGCGGATCTTGTCGGCGGCCTCGCGCTGCTTATGGCTGACGCGCTCGAGCCCGTTCATGACCTGGGAGCGCTGGGCGTTGAGCGTGTCGAACAGGCCGGCGAACAGCAGCTTTGCGTTGGTGGCCTTGTCGGCGGAGGAGGCGGCCAAGAAGTCTTTCACCGACTTCTCGGCCTCGTCCATCGGTGTCTTGCGCGCCGCCAGTTTTGCGACCAGCGCGGTGATTTTCGGATCGTTCTTCCACTTGGTCTCGGCGTCGTCGAGCGCAGGGCCGGCCCACACTGCGGCGAGCGAGATCTCCGGCACCTTGGCCTGCGTGCAGGGCCAGTTGGGATAGCGCGGATCGGCCGCGTGCGCGGCCGTGCCCGACAGCGCGAGCACGAGGACAGCCATCGCCAGACCCTTCATCCTTCGCCTCCTGCAGGCCCTCGTCGCGCCAGCCCACGCGAGGGATCATAGGCCCAGATCGCGCCGATCATGAAGACGATTGTGCAGGCCGCGACCACCGCCAGCGAGATCCAGTTGATCTGCCCGTAGAGCGCAAAGCGGATCAGCTCGACCGCATGGGTGAACGGATTGGCCTCGCAGAGATAGTAGAGATAGGGACTG
This sequence comes from Bradyrhizobiaceae bacterium, assembly GCA_003963435.1. GTDB lineage: Bacteria > Pseudomonadota > Alphaproteobacteria > Rhizobiales > Xanthobacteraceae > Bradyrhizobium. The sequence continues at coordinate 746 of RXJC01000302.1, forward strand.
CCCTCCTGTACCCGCCAGAGCGGATAGAGCGCGGAGGAGGCGAAGAACATCGGAAAGATCACGAAGTTCATCACCCCGGCGAAGTTCTCCAGCTGCTTGATGCCCGACGAGATCAGCATGCCGAGCGAGCCCAGCATCAGCCCGGACAGGATCAGCGCCGGCAGCACGGTGAGATAGCCTAGGGATGGCGGGGTGATGTCCCAAAACCAGGCGATCAAAAGGAACGCGTAGACCTGGAGCAGCGACACCGCGGTGCCCGCCAGCAGCTTGCAGAACAGCAGGAACCCGCGCGGCAGCGGGCTCACCAGGAGCGTGCGCATGTTGCCCATCTCGCGGTCGTAGACCATCGAGAGCGAGGATTGCATGCCGTTGAAGAGCTGGATCATCGCCATCAGCCCGGGCGCGATATAGACCTCGTAGAGGATATAGGTCTCGTAAGGAGGGATGATGGAGATGCCGAGCACCTGGCGGAAGCCGGCGGCGAAGATGAACAGCCACACCAGCGGCCGCACCAGCGCAGACACGAAGCGCTCGCGCTGATGCAGGAAGCGCAGACCCTCGCGCCAGACGATGCCGGTGAGGCAGGTCATGTACTCCGCGAACGAGAAGCCACGCGGGGCGTCACGCGTCGTGATGCTGCTCATGCGCCGCCTCCCGGCATGGTTTGCGCGCCGGTCAGGCGCATGAAGGCGGTGTTGACGTCCTGCGCGCCGGCTTCGGTGACGACGCGGCTCATCGGACCCTGCGCCAGCACCTTGCCCTGGTGCAGCACCACGAGGTCGTCGCTGGGCATGATCTCGTCGAACAGGTGCGTGGCCCAGAGCACGCCGATGCCTTGCTCGGTGACGAGCCGGCGGACCTGGCCGATGATGTCGGCGCGCGCCTTGACGTCGAGGCCGACGGTGGGCTCGTCGAGCAGCAGCAGCCGCGGCCGGTGCAGCAAGGCGCGCGCGATCTCCAGCCGCCGCATCTGCCCGCCCGAGAGATCGCGCACCTTGCTGCCGGCGCGGTCAGAGAGCCCGATACGGCCGAGCAATTCGGCGCTGCGTGCGGCGGCCTCACGGCGGCTGATGCCGTGAAGCGCGGCGTGATAAAGCAGGTTCTGGGTCAGCGACAGGTCGAGATCGAGCGTGCGCGGCTGAAATACGACACCGAGCAGCCGCAGCGCCTCGCCGGGGCTCTTGCCGATGTCATGGCCGAAAATGCCGACGCGGCCGGACTGGATGCCGAACAGGCGCGTGATCAGCGAGAACAACGTGCTCTTGCCGGCGCCGTTGAGGCCGAGCAGGGCGGTAAAGCTCGCCGGCTGCACATTGAAGGAGACGTCGATCAACGCCCGGCGCTGCCCATAGGCATGGCTGACACCGTCGACCGACAGCGCCGCCACTGCGGCCGGATCGGGTCTCGGCACCTCCTGTGGGCCGGGGATCGGAGCGGGGCTGGTCATGGCGCGATCGCGATGCCCCAGGGCAATTCGCCCACCTGAATGGTCTTGATCACCTTCTGCGCGGCGACGTCGATGACGGAGACGTCGTTCGACACGCCGTTGGTGGTTAGCAGATATTTTTCGTCGGGCGTGAACGCCATGTGCCAGACCCGCTGGCCGACCAGCAGATATTTCGTCACCTTGCGCGAGGCGACGTCGACCACGGCGATGCGGTTGGCGGGCCCGAGCGCGACGAAGGCGGTCTTGTCGTCCTTGGTCATGCCGATGCCGACCGGCTGAATTGCCTCTTTCCGTAAACCCGGAATCTCGAACGTGACCTTGCCGATCACCTCGTGCTTTTTGGGATCGATGATCGAGACGGTGCCGCCAATCTCGGAGGACACCCACACTTCGGAACTGTCGTGCTTGAACTCGGCAAAGCGCGGCCGGGCGTCGACCAGCACGTTGGCGACGATCTGGCGCGAGGCCGTGTCGATGAAATGCGCCATGTTGGTGGTCTCGGACGTGTTGATCAGCGTCTTGCCGTCGGGGCTGATGGTCATACCCTCGGGCTCGACGCCGACCTGGATGTCGCCGAGCCGGGCGCGCTTCTCGAGGTCGATCACCGTCACCGTGTTGTCGTTCTCGTTGGCGACATAGAGGACCTTGCCGGCGGCATCCTGGGCGAACAATTCGGGGTCGGGCCCGGAGGGCAGGCTGTCCACCACGCTCTGCGTCTTGGCGTCGATCATCTGGATGGTGTCGTCGTCGCCGAC
>RXJC01000229.1 GCA_003963435.1 Bradyrhizobiaceae bacterium
AATGCGGTGGCGTCGTCGCCGGAGAGAAAGCGGAAACCTGCCGGCAGATTGCGGGACAGCCGCATCGGACGGGTGACGTCGCCACTCCCGTCGCGCAGGCCCACGAATTGGCGCGACTCGACCAGACGCAGAAGCGTCTCATCGGCCAACGGACGCAGCGTGCGGGAGGGCACGTCATGCAGGATCACGGGCAGCCCTGTCGTGCCGGCAATGGCGCGGAAATGCGCGAGCATCCCCTCCTGCGTCGGCTTGTTGTAGGAGGGCACCACCGACATGACGGCATCGGCGCCGGCGGCCTCTGCGCTCCGCGCGAGCTCGATGGCGCGGCTGGTTGCATTTGAGATCGCGCCCGCGATGACCCGCACGCGGCCGCGGGCAACGTCGACCGCGGTGCGAATGACCAGCTGCTGCTCGGTTGGCGAGAGCGTCGGCGCTTCGCCGGCCGTCTCGCAGACGACGATGGCGGGGACATTCGCCGCGATCTGCCGCTCGCACAGCGCGGCGAACGCCGCGAGATCGATCGCATCAGCCGCATCGAACGGTGTCGGCAGATCCGGAATGAAACCGGTAAACCAGGCGGAGGGAGGGGTGAACATTGTGCTTCACCGTAAGGCGCCGCTCAGGCGGCGCGTCGCGCGACGACGATGTTGGGGCTCTTGCCCATGTCGAGCTCGACCTCGCGCGGCAGCTCGACGATGGTCTCGGGATGCTGCCCATTCTCGAACAGCGCATATTTGATCGCCTGCGCGCGGCTGACGAACAGGCCGCCATAGAGGCCGCTCTGTTCCTGAGCGACCCATTGTCCTCGGCGGTTCCTGCCGATGAAGACGATGGTCGAAGGCGAGCTGCACGAGGGAGGTTCGACGAGTTTCACAGTGTTGATCCTTCTGAACGGCGCCGGCCTGGGGACGCATGTCCTTGCCGGCGTGCTCAATATCCTCAGTCGCGAATATGATTTCGAGGGCGGGCGCGCGGCGATCTCATAGGAAGGACATAAAGCCGGAAGTGCGCGGTTCAGGCTGGATCATTGACGATGTGGACGAGCGCGAACAGCGCGCCGAAGGCGACAGCTTCATCCCAATGATTGAGTGCGGCCCCGAACAGCGGCTCCCGCCTGACCAGGCCGGCGAGTGCGCACAGGATGATCGACATCCACAGCAGGACGGCGAGGCTCCGGCCAAAGCCGACGCTGCCGAATGCGGCAAAGCCAATGAGCAGCGCGAGGCGGACGGCGAAGCGCGCCATCGCGCGCGACGGGCTCAGCGTGCGCGGCATGTCGGGAGCTTGCGGCATGTCGTCGATCCGTTGGCGGGGTCTAGCCGAAATTGTCGCAGGCGACCGGCTCGTAAAGCGGATCCAGCACGGGACGGACGGAAGGGACGCTCGGGCGCGACACATCCGCTGTCAGCGCCCGCACATCGAGGAACGCCGACAGCAGGGCGAGCGCGAGGTCGGCATGGTGCGCCTCGACCGCGGCGTCCAGCCAGTCCGGCAGCTCGCGCTCGCGTGACAGCGCGCAATGCCACTCGCCCTCGTCATAGGCGATGCGGCGGACCTGCCACATCGGCAGCTCCAGCTCCAGGAGCGCCAGCGCGGCGTCGGTCCAGGCCTGAGCCTGGATCAACTGCGTCAGGCGCGCCGTCTTTTCATTCTGTCCGAGCGAAGGGACGCGCCGGCATGCGCGCGTGACAACGTCGAGCATCAGCGGCCGCGTCATCGCATCAGCATTGTGCAGCCGCTCGGCGAGCGAGGACGGATCATCTCGCCGAAGAAGGTCGGTCATGAGGAGGCCTCCTGGAATTGGCGTCGGTCAGTCGGCCGGCCTCTTCAAGATGGCTGGAACGGCATTTGAAAACGAGATGACGACGGGGCGGGAGATATAGGGATTTCATAAAAGGGGCGGGGCGCCATTCCTCCCGCCGTCCGGAGGGGGCGGCCAGGCCTCCAGCCTCGAATACCTCCCGTCTGACCGCGCGAGCGGGCACTCTTTATGAGATTCCTATAACGTCGCCATAGCCTTCATCTCGAAAACCTATGTCAGCGCTGGCACCTCAATGCAGTGAAAGTTCCGGCCAGGCGCCGCGGGACGCGGATCGCGCTTTTGATCTGCCGCGAGAGGCCCGCCCGGAGACGACCGAATAGTTGCGCCGGAACTGAGCGCAATAAGGAGAATCCCATGATGGACATTCTGATGCTGGCGCTGGGCTTCGGCTTCTTTGCCCTTGCGATCGGCTACACCTACGCCTGCGAACGACTGTGAGGGGCGCGCCATGATCTTCGATTATGCGCTCGCTGGCGCCGTCTCGTTCGGGCTGCTGGTCTATCTCACCTACGCGCTGCTGCGGCCCGAGCGGTTCTGACCCGTGCTGCTGATTGTCGAACTACTGCTGGCGGACGCCGTGCTCGTCGCCGGCTTGCTGGCGCTGCTCCTGCCGCTGCTGCGGCGGACACCAAGCTTGAAGGGTTGATTCCATGACCATGATCGGTTGGCTCCAGATCATTCTGTTCTGTGTCGTCATTGTCGCACTCACAAAGCCGCTCGGCTGGTACATGACGCGCGTGTTCGGCGGCGAGCGGACGTTCCTGTCGCCGGTGCTGCGGCCGATCGAGGCCGGCATCTACTGGGTCTCCGGCGTCGACGAGAAGCGCGAACAGCACTGGTTGACCTACACGGTCGCCATGCTGCTGTTTCATGTCGGCGGCTTTCTCGTCATTTACGGCGCGATGCGGCTCCAGGCCGTGTTGCCGTTCAACCCCGCTGGGCAAGGCGCGGTTGCCGAAGATCTTTCCTTCAACACTGCGGTCTCCTTCATCACCAACACCAACTGGCAGAACTACGGCGGCGAAAGCACGCTGTCCTATCTGACCCAGATGGTCGGCCTGACGCATCAGAACTTCCTCTCGGCGGCGACCGGCATCGCGCTGGCGGTGGCGCTGATCCGCGGCTTCTCGCGCGCCTCGATGCGCACCGTCGGCAACTTCTGGGTCGACGTCACCCGCTGCACGCTCTATGTGCTGCTGCCGATCTGTATCGTCTACACGCTGTTCCTAGTCTGGCAGGGCATGCCGCAGACGCTCGGCGAATATGTCGAAGCGACCACGCTCGAAGGCGCCAAGCAAACCATCGCGGTCGGCCCGGTCGCTTCCCAGGTCGCGATCAAGATGCTCGGCACTAATGGCGGCGGCTTCTTTAACGCCAATGCGTCGCACCCCTTCGAGAACCCGACCGCGCTGTCGAACTTCGTGCAGATGCTGTCGATCTTCGCGCTCGGCGCGGCGCTCACCAACGTATTCGGCCGCATGGTCGGCAACCAACGTCAGGGCTGGGCGATCCTCGCGGTGATGGGTGTGCTGTTCCTGGCCGGCGTCGCCGTCACCTATTGGGCGGAGGCGAGCGGCACCTCGACGCTGCAGGCGCTGGGCCTGACGGGCGGCAATATGGAGGGCAAGGAGGTCCGCTTCGGCATCGTCGCGTCCTCCCTCTTCGCCGTGATCACCACGGCCGCCTCCTGCGGCGCTGTCAACGCCATGCATGACAGTTTTACGGCGCTCGGCGGCATGATCCCGCTGATCAACATCGAGCTCGGCGAGATCATCGTCGGCGGCGTTGGCGCCGGCATGTACGGCATGCTGCTGTTCGTCATCCTCGCGATCTTCGTCGCGGGCCTCATGGTCGGCCGCACCCCGGAATATGTCGGCAAGAAGATCGAGGCGCGTGAGGTCAAGATGGCCATGCTCGCGATCCTGATCCTGCCGCTGATGATCCTGGGCTGGTCGGCCTTGGCCGTGGTGCTGCCCACGGGCGTTGCCTCGATGGCCAATGCCGGTCCGCACGGCTTCTCGGAAGTGCTCTATGCCTATTCGTCCCAAACCGGCAACAACGGCTCGGCCTTCGCGGGTCTCACCGGCAACACGCTGTTCTACAATCTGACGGGGGCCTGCGCGATGTTCGTCGGCCGCTTCCTGATGATCGTGCCGGCCATGGCCATAGCCGGCTCGCTCGCGGAGAAGAAATCGATTCCGCCGTCGATGGGCACCTTTCCGACCACCGGCGGACTGTTCGTCGGCCTCGTCGTCGGCGTCATCCTCATCATGGGCGGCCTGACCTTCTTCCCGGCGCTCGCCCTCGGCCCCATCGTCGAGCATCTCGCGATGAAAGCCGGCAACGTTTTCTGATCCAGCTTTCGGAGTGACCTCCATGGAACCAGTCCATAAACCCAACAAGCGCATGCCGGTCTCGGCGATGCTGGATCCCAGGATCGTGGTGCCGGCGATTGGTGCTGCCTTCACCAAGCTCGATCCGCGATCCATGATCAAGAACCCTGTGATGTTCGTGGTCGAGATCGTGGCCGCGCTGACCACTGTGATCTTCGTCCGCGACCTCGTCACCGGCGGGGAAAATCTCGCCTTCACCTTCCAGATCATTCTCTGGCTGTGGTTCACCGTGCTGTTCGCCAATCTTGCTGAAGCAGTGGCCGAAGGCCGCGGCAAGGCGCAGGCCGAGACGTTGCGCAAGACCCGCACCGAGAGTCAGGCCAAGCTCCTGAGCGGCGCGGGCCGCGACTTCAGGCTGGTGCCCGGCACGAGCCTGAAGGTCGGCGATCTCGTCCTGGTCGAGGCGGGCGATACGATCCCCTCGGACGGCGAAGTGATCGAGGGCGTCGCCTCCGTCAACGAAGCCGCCATCACCGGTGAATCGGCACCCGTCATCCGCGAATCCGGCGGCGACCGTTCGGCCGTGACCGGCGGCACGCAGGTGCTGTCCGACTGGATCCGCGTCCGCATCACGGCGGCCCAAGGCTCGACCTTCATCGACCGCATGATCAAGCTGGTCGAGGGCGCCGAGCGGGCCAAGACGCCGAACGAGATCGCGCTCAACATCCTGCTCGCCGGCCTCACCATCATCTTCGTGTTCGCCACCGTCACTATTCCGAGCTATGCGGCCTATGCCGGCGGCTCGATCTCGGTGATCGTGCTGGTCGCGCTGTTCGTGACGCTGATCCCGACCACGATCGGCGCGTTGCTGTCGGCGATCGGCATCGCCGGCATGGACCGCCTGGTGCGCTTCAACGTGCTGGCGATGTCGGGCCGCGCGGTGGAAGCGGCCGGCGACGTCGATACGCTGCTGCTCGACAAGACCGGCACCATCACCCTCGGCAACCGGCAGGCGACCGCCTTCCGTCCGGTGCGCGGTGTAACCGAGCAGGAGCTGGCGGACGCCGCCCAGCTTGCCTCGCTCGCGGACGAGACCCCGGAAGGCCGCTCCATCGTCGTGCTGGCGAAGGAGAAGTACGGCATCCGCGGCCGCGACATGGCCGAGCTCGGGGCCACCTTCATCCCGTTCACGGCGCAGACCCGCATGAGCGGCGTCGATGCCGGCGGCTCGTCGGTGCGCAAGGGTGCAGTCGATGCCATGCTGAACTACATCGGCGGCGGCGCGCCGACCGCGGTCGCATCCGGCAATGCGGCCCGGGCGATGCAACCTGCCGCGCTCTCCGAGCTCGGCCGCGAGATCCAGGCCATTGCCGACGACGTCTCGAAGTCCGGCGGCACGCCGCTGGCGGTCGCCAAGGACGGCAAGCTGCTCGGAATCGTCCAGCTCAAGGACATCGTCAAGGGCGGCATCCGCGAGCGCTTCGCCGAGCTGCGCCGGATGGGCATCCGCACCATCATGATCACCGGCGACAATCCGATGACGGCGGCCGCGATCGCGGCGGAAGCCGGTGTCGACGACTTCCTGGCGCAGGCCACCCCCGAGGACAAGCTCAAGCTGATCCGCGACGAGCAGGCCAAGGGCAAGCTGGTCGCCATGTGCGGCGACGGCACCAACGACGCGCCGGCTCTCGCCCAGGCCGACGTCGGTGTCGCCATGAACACCGGCACCCAGGCCGCCCGCGAGGCCGGCAACATGGTCGATCTCGACTCCAACCCGACC
>RXJC01000698.1:0-2941 GCA_003963435.1 Bradyrhizobiaceae bacterium
GCTCTTGATGTCGCCGGAAATGCAGAGGAGATGATGATGACCGACTGCATCGAGAACCGGCTCCTCACCTCGCGCCGCGGCCTTCTGCTCGGCGGCGCCTCGTTTGCGGCCTGGGCTTATTTGCCGAAATTCGCGCGCGCAGCCGATGGGCGCGATCCCCGGCTGATCGTGGTGATCCTGCGCGGCGCGCTCGACGGGCTTTCGACCGTCGCCCCGATCGGCGACCCCGACTATGCCGTCCTGCACGGCTCGATCGCGCTCGCCGCGGACGGCGCCCATCCCGCAATCATGCTCGATACTTTCTTCGCGCTGCATCCGGCCATGCCCGAGTTTGCGCGCATGTACCGCGACAAGCACGCCGCGGTGATCCACGCGGTGGCGACGCCCTATCGCGACCGCTCGCATTTCGACGGCCAGGACGTGCTCGAGAGTGGCTATGCGGGCCCCGGCCGCGTGCAGTCCGGCTGGCTCAACCGCGCGCTGGAGGCGCTGCCGCGCGGTGAACGCGTCTCGAGCGGCCTTGCCGTCGGACCGACCACGCCGCTGGTGCTGCGCGGCAACGCGCCGACCGTCGGCTGGGCGCCCGTGGCGCTGCCGCACGCCGATGACGACACCGCGATGCGCCTCGTCGATCTCTACCGCCACCGCGATCCCGCGCTGGCCGCGGCGCTGTCGCAGGGCCTGCAGCTCGAGAAGGCTGCAAGCGGTGACGACATGAAGCGGAAGCCCGGCAATGGGGTGGTGCAGATGCGGCAGGTCGCGCGCGGCGCGGCCAAGCTGATGGCGGCGGACGACGGCCCGCGCATCGCCGCGCTCGCTTTCGACGGCTGGGACACGCATGCCAATGAAGGCGGCCCGGTGGGGCGTCTTGCCTTCCTGCTCGGCGGGCTCGACGGCGCACTCGCCGAATTCGAAAGCGGCCTGGGCGAGCGCTGGCGCGACACCATCGTCGTCGTCGCCACCGAATTCGGCCGCACCGCGCGCATCAACGGCACCGACGGCACCGATCACGGCACCGGCACGATCGCGCTGCTCGCCGGCGGCGCCGTGAAGGGCGGCCGCGTCATCGCCGACTGGCCGGGTCTGAAGCCCGCGAACCTGTACGAGGGCCGTGACCTCAAGCCGACGACCGACCTGCGCTCGGTGATCAAGGGCATGCTGCAAGGGCAGTTCGGGCTGTCAGATCGCGTGCTGGCGGAAACGGTGTTTCCGGACAGCGCCGGCGCGAAGCCGATGAAGGGATTGGTGGCTTAGTCCACAAATGCCGTCATTCGGAGCCCGCGCCTTGCGGCGCGTCCCGGAATGACGACATGATGAGCCGAGCATCAGGAGAACCACCCCCATGTACATCGCCATGAACCGCTTCCGCGTCGCCAAGGGCTCCGAGACCGCCTTCGAGCAGGTCTGGCTCACGCGCGACACGCATCTGGACAAGGTGCCGGGCTTCGTCGAATTCCATCTGCTGCGCGGGCCGGAGCTCGAGGACCACACGCTCTATGCCTCGCACACCGTGTGGGCGAACCACGCCGCATTCGAGGCCTGGACCAAGTCGGAGGCGTTTCGCGCGGCGCATGCGCGGGCCGGCGACACCAAGCCGGCCTATCTCGGTCATCCCCAGTTCGAGGGCTTCGAGGTGATACAGACGGTGGGCGGCGCGAAGTAGCGCGCCGCGCCGCGAACGTCAGCCCAACGTGATCTTGTCGATCTCCGCCAATTCCTCCGCATTGAGCTTCCACGCGATCGCCTTGACGTTCTGCTCGATCTGCTCGACGCGGGTGGCGCCGGCGATCACGCTGGAGACCTGCGGGCGCGCGGCGAGCCAGGAGAAGGCGAGCTCGAGCATCGAGTGGCCGCGCGCCGTGGCAAAGGCCTGGAGCTTCTCGACCATGGCCTCGTTGCGCGGCGTGACGTAGCGGTCGCGCAGTCGCGGAGTCTGGCCGAAGCGGGTGTCGCCGGGCGCGGCCTCGCCCTTCCGGTACTTGCCGGTGAGCAGGCCGCTCGCGAGCGGAAAGAACGGCAACAGGCCGAGCTTGTATTCCTGAGCTGCCGGCAGCAGATCCTTCTCGATGTCGCGCACGAGCAGCGAATACTCGTCCTGGCAGGAGACGAAGCGGCTGACATTCATCGCGCGGGCGACATACTCGGCTTCGGCGATGCGCCAGGCCGGGAAGTTGGAATTGCCGATGTAGCGCACCTTGCCCTGCCGGACGAGATCGTCGAGCGCGCGCAGGCTCTCCTCGATCGGCGTCAGCGGATCGTAGTCGTGCTGCTGGTAGAGGTCGATGTAGTCGGTCCTGAGCCGCTTCAGGCTCGCTTCGACGGCGTCCATGATGTAGCGCCGCGAGGCGCCCTGCCTGGTGCCGTCTTCCGCCATGGGCTTGGCGTATTTCGTCGCCAGCACGATGTCCTTGCGGCGGTCGCCGAGGACGGTGCCGAGCACCGTCTCCGAGCCGCCCATGTTCGAATAGATGTCGGCGGTGTCGAACAGCGTGATGCCGAGGTCGAGCGCGCGATGGATCACCTTGCGCGAGGTCTCCAGATCCGTGCGCTGGCCGAAATTGTTGCAGCCGAGCCCGACTGCGGACACGCGAAGGCCGGAGGCGCCGAGATTGCGAATTTCCATGGGAGGTCCTGTCAGATGAGCCGGGGCGCATTCTGGCCACCGCGCGCCGCGCCAGCAAGGCGCTCGCCGCGCTGCTGCCATGCTGGCGGGGCGGACTGGCGAGGCGGACTGACAAGGCGGACAAAAAAAACGCGGCCCCTGTCAGACGCGGCGACTGACGGGGACCGCTTTGGGCGCTTGATCGGTGACGGGGGGCCTGATCAGACGCAAGGGGAGCGTAGCCGCGCTATGTTACGCGCGGGTGACAGCGGGAGTTATCCACAGGGTGCGCGCAGCGATCAGAACAGCTTGCGATAGACGATGAAGCCGGACCGCTCG
>RXJC01000698.1:2991-5757 GCA_003963435.1 Bradyrhizobiaceae bacterium
CGCCAGCTTTGCGCGTTCATAGACGCCGTGGATCAGGGCTGCGCCGACGCCCTTGCCGCGGGCGCTCTCGGACGTGAACAGGTCCTGCAGATAGCAGGACGGCTCGATCGCGGTGGTGCTGCGATGAAACAGGTAGTTCGTCATGCCGAGCAGCTTGCCGTCGCTCTCGGCGACCAGCCCATGCACCGGCTCATAGGCGTCGAAGAAGCGCTGCCAGGTCATGCGCGTGATCTCCGGCGCGAGCGCGGTCGCACCCGAGCGGCCGTAGAAGGCATTGTAACCGTCCCACAGCGGCAGCCATTGATCGTAGTCCTGCCGTGTGACGGAGCGAATGGTGAGCGACATGTGTGGAGACCCCGCGATCGATGCGCCCACTTCATACGTGATGAGGAGTGTTGCGATCAATCGCGAAGGGCCGAATGGTCACTCCGCAACGCGCAGATTCCTGATCAGCCGACGGCCCGCGGGGTCGCGCAGCGAGCGGTAGTAGTCGGCGCGTGTCGGCGCGTCGGTGTGGCGCACGAGGTCGGTCACCGGCGTGTAGCTCAGCATGCGGCCGCCGTCGGGCAGCGCGGTACAGACGAAGCGCAGCACCTCGCCGTTGCGCAAGGCGATGTTGATCGGCGTGGCGTCGCCGGTCCGCACCATCTCCATGCGCTGTGCGATGAAGGTGCCGAGCTCGTCCTCGGGCAGCTCGAACGCGCCGGTATCGCGGCCGTGATACATCAGCGCGATGAAGGGCGGCTTGCCGTCGGCGATCTCGTTCGGCACCGCGAAATAGTCGCGGAAGGCGCGGTTGATGAATTCAGCGCGCGTCTCCGCGTCGAGCAGCACGATGCCGATGTCGACCTGGTCGAGCGCGGCCGAGAGCCGCGCGGCGATGGCGTGGCTCCGGCGCTCGGCCGCGAACGTGCCGAGCAGGCGCTCGCGCATCAAACCGGTGATGCCGGCGGTGGCGGCAGCGATGATGGCCAGGAGGCCGAGCCGGATCAGATCCGCGGCGGCATAGGCGGCGCCGTACTGGTGAAGGAACAGCAGCGCCGCGCCGATCACCGCGCTAGCTGCGGTGATCATGGCGGAGGCGAGACCCGACAGTGCGCCGGCGAGCGCGACGATGCCAACGAGCAGCGGAGCAGGCGAGGAAAGGGGGACGACGCGTTCGAGCAGCATCGCCAGCAGTAGGGTCGCTGCCGTCAGCGCCGGACCGGAGATCGCACGCCATCCGAACCGCATGGGCCAGTCTCGCTCCTCCCGAACGAGGTAACGCCGCAACACTGGCCGATCGTTGCGCCAATGCGATGTGTTTTCGTTCGATGTGCTTAAGGCGCGCTTGCCTGCAAGCGTAAGGCTTTCGGATGATTTTAGGCCAGGCGCGCGTGCTTGAGCGACTGTTGCAGGCCGGGCGCATTCAGCGTCGACGTCCCCGGGCCCTTGCGGGTGACGACGATCAACAATGATGCCGCGACCAGGATGGCCGCAGTCAGCGCGATTGCAACGACTACCACGGGTGATTTCATCGACGTCCTGTCGCGATGCCGGTCGGCGCGGGGTACGCGGCGCCTTGAAGGCTGGACCAGGATGAAACGGAAATCAGGCCGGCAGGCCCATCGCCATGGTCGCCTTGGTCGACAGCACCGTCAGGGTGACGATCAGGCAGAGCGAAAGCGCGGCGACGGCGAGCGAGGCCGCGACCGCGTTGGTCAGCCGGGAAGACGCGACGGTAGCGGGGTGGCCCTGAAAGCCTACCGTGCCGGACGCCCGAATCATGGTCTAAATCCTTCAACGCGCGAGCGAATCACCCGCCACTCTCCACAATTTCCCCGTTCCAACCGGCAATATTGCGGCGGCCATTGCGATGAAAATGGCCACATTGCGGCAAATAATACCTCTATACCCGCTATTCCCCAGAACCGGGGACGGGCCCGGTCATGCGCCGGCAGCGATGCTGGCGGGGTCGTCGATGTCGGCCGGCCGCCAGTCCATCGACACGAAACCGGGCGCGGCTTCCACCCGTTTCAGCCAGTCCCGGATCGCCGGGAAGGCGTCCAGGTCGAAGTCGCAGCGGTCGGCCAAATGGGTGTAGCCGTACAGCGCGATGTCGGCGACCGTGAGCTGGCGCGCGGCGAAATAGGCGTTGGTCTTGAGGTGGTTCTCCATCACCTGCAGCGCGCCATAGCCGCGTTCCATCCAGTCCTCCAGCGAATGGGTCTGCAGGTCGCGGCCGCCCTTGACCAGCGACAGCCAGAAATAGGCCGCGCCGATATTCGGCTCGAGCGCATGCTGCTCGAAGAACATCCATTGCAGCGCCTCGGCACGGTCGATGCGGTTCTCGGGTGCAAGCGGGGTGCCGACGGCGACGTACCAGAGGATGGCGTTGGACTCGGCGAGGTAACGGTCCTCGCCGACATCGAGCAGCGGCACCTGCCCCGACGGGTTCTTGCTCAGAAAGTCCGGCGTGCGGCTCTCGCCGCGCAGAATGTCCACCTCGATCGCTTCGTAAGGCACGTTGAGCAGCGCCAGCGCAAGGCGGACCTTGTAGCTGTTGCCCGAGCGTTGCATCGAATAGAGCTTGTACATTCTGAGGATGATTCCGAGGGATGGGAAAGCGCGCTGCGTCCTGCCCACGCGTTGCGGCTAAACAATGATGCCGATGCGAATCCGCTGCAAGGGCCAGCCAATAGAAAAACTCGAAAAGCCTACCGCACTGCAACGGTGAGGAAGATCATTTCCTCGCAACCATGCAATTCGGTTCACGCTTGCGTCAAC
>RXJC01000698.1:5807-6119 GCA_003963435.1 Bradyrhizobiaceae bacterium
CAAGCCCAGTGATAGCGCGCCGAAACCTCGGCAACGTCATGTCCGGGCATAGCCATGCGAAGGACGGCGTTGCTCCCGCTCGCCAATGACCCGGCCATCCACGTCTCACTTGATCCATGAAAAACGTGGATGCTCTGGCCTTCGCCGCGCCCAAGCGGCTTCGGCCGCGCAGGCGGGACGAGCCCGGACATGACGACGAGCAGCCTGCGCCAAGAGGGCAAAATTGCTCCGAGGACAGGCCTTGTCGGATATGAGCAATTCCTGAGGCAAAGTTGCGGAAAATTGCGGGAAATCGCGGCTTGAACCGCGCCA
>RXJC01000698.1:6169-7045 GCA_003963435.1 Bradyrhizobiaceae bacterium
TTCTTGCAGCGCAGCGGCACACGTTTTAGGGTGTCTGTATTCCCACAATCAGAGTCGTGACGACCCATGGGTTCACGATGCCTGGGTTCACGACACTTGTCAGGAGATGACGATGGCCTTCCTTGCTGCTGCGCTCGACCGTGTGAAGCCGTCCGCGACCATCGCGGTCACGGATAAAGCACGCGCGCTGAAAGCGGCGGGCCGCAACGTCATCGGCCTGGGCGCCGGCGAGCCCGACTTCGACACGCCCGCCAACATCAAGCTGGCGGCGATCCGCGCCATCGAGGCCGGCAAGACCAAGTACACCGCGGTCGACGGCATTCCCGAACTGAAGGAGGCGATCATCGCCAAGTTTCAGCGCGAGAATGGCGTCGCCTACAAGCCGAACCAGGTCATCGTCGGCACCGGCGGCAAGCAGGTGCTGTACAATGCGCTGATGGCGACCATCAATCCCGGCGACGAGGTGATCATTCCCGCGCCGTATTGGGTCAGCTATCCCGAGATGGTGGCGCTCGCCGGCGGCGAGCCGGTGCCGGTGGTCTGCACCGCCGCGACCGGTTTCAAGCTCCAGGCGGAAGCGCTCGAGCGCGCGATCACGCCGAAGACCAAATGGGTGATCCTGTGCTCGCCGTCGAATCCGACGGGAGCTGCCTACACGCGTTCGGAACTGAAAGCGCTCACCGACGTGCTGATGAAGCATCCCCATGTCTGGGTGATGACCGACGACATGTACGAGCACCTCGTCTATGACGACTTCCAGTTCACCACCGTCGCGCAGGTCGAGCCCGGCCTTTACGATCGCACGCTCACCGTGAACGGCGTCTCCAAGGCCTATTGCATGACCGGCTGGCGTATCGGCTACGCCGGCGGTCCGGC
>RXJC01000222.1 GCA_003963435.1 Bradyrhizobiaceae bacterium
CGAACGGCTTTGCGAGATAGTCGTCGGCGCCGCTGCGCAGGCCGCTGACGCGGTCCTGCAGGCCGCCGCGTGCGGTCAGCACCAGCACGGGGAGCGGCTCCATCTTGATGCGCAGCTCGCGCAGCACCGACAGACCGTCGCCGTCGGGCAGCCCGAGGTCGAGGATCATCGCAGCGTAGTTGACACTGCTCACCGCCTCGCGCGCCTCGGCCGCGCTGCCCACGATGTCGCTCTGGTAGCCGGCCGCCGCAAGCCCGCCCGCGACGAGCCGCGACAGCTCGGCATTGTCCTCGACGATCAGAAGGCGCATCTAGTTCCGCCAGAGCTCCAGATTACCGCACGGCGCGGGCGATATCTTTGCTCTCTTCCACCATTCCGGCCGCCGCGGCCAGAGGAAAATTCCGAACAGGCCGCCGCCCGTCAGACTATGCAAGCCATACGAGCCCGAGCAATCGCTCGCTCCTCCTGCTTGCGATCGTCAAGAAGGAAACGCGGGGAAAGGCGGCCCGCATGACGAAGCGATCCCGATTCCTCGCGACCACCGCCTCGTGTAAGGAGCCGAATGGAACGATCAGTTTGTTTTTACGCTCTGACGTACAAGTATAGGGTGATGATCAGCATCGCTATCGAGACGACGCCGACGAGCCACCCTACCGGGCCGTTTGCGCGGGAGCCCCACAAGCTCGGTCCATTGCCGGTCGGATCTGTCATTTCGCCCTCCTGAAGCAGAGTACCAGCGCGCGGCTTATCAGCACATGAGGCTTCTTAGCGCGGCCGGCTTGATGCATGATCCGGACGAATCAAGCCTGGAGGATAGCTTGCTGATCGCTCTGTCTGCCGTTTTCGTCGTGGTCTATGCTGCGATAGCCCTCGAACATCCGATCCGGATCGAC
This sequence comes from Bradyrhizobiaceae bacterium, assembly GCA_003963435.1. Classification (GTDB taxonomy): domain Bacteria; phylum Pseudomonadota; class Alphaproteobacteria; order Rhizobiales; family Xanthobacteraceae; genus Bradyrhizobium. The sequence goes on from RXJC01000222.1 coordinate 894, forward strand.
AAATCGGCTTCGGCGCTCTTTGGAGCCGGCTTGCTTTGGAGCATCTATGCCGTGGTCGGGCATGATCACGAAGGCATCGCCGAGCAGCTGCGCGAGACCATAGGCACGACGGCCGGCATTATTTTCTTTCTGATGGGCGCCATGACGATCGTCGAAGTCATCGACGCTCATGACGGCTTCGAGATCATCACCTCCCAGATCAGGACGAAGAAGCTGACCACCTTGATGTGGCTGGTCTGTGGTGTGACGTTCTTTCTGAGCGCCGCATTGGACAATCTGACCACCGCTATCGTGATGGTCTCCCTGATCGGAAAGCTGCTGGACAAGCAAAGCGACCGGCTGTTGTTCGCGGCAATGATCGTGATCGCCGCGAACGCCGGCGGCGCATGGTCACCCATTGGCGATGTCACGACCACCATGCTCTGGATTGGCGGCCAGATTACGGCTCTCGAAATCGTCAAGGCGCTGTTCCTGGCTTCGGTGGTGAACATGTTGATCCCGCTGCTCGTCGTGAGTTATCAGCTCCGAGGGAAAACCTTCACGGCGCCCGAGCTCGAGCGGCGCGGCGAGGACTTTACGCCGGCCTTCGAACGAAACGTGATATTCACGCTTGGCGTTGCCGTCCTCATCCTGGTGCCGGCCTTCAAGGCGGTGACCCATCTGCCGCCCTTCATGGGCATTCTCTTCGGTTTGGGAACGCTATGGCTGGCTGGAGAGGTCATTCATCGCCGAAAGCAACCGCAGGAGCGCAAGCAGCTGACGGTGGCGCACGCACTCACCCAAATCGACCTCAGCTCGATTGTCTTCTTTCTCGGCATCCTGCTGTCCGTGGCCACACTGGAACATACAAAGATCCTGACTGCGCTTGCCGGCTGGCTGGATCAGACCATTGGCCGCACTGACGCAATCGTCATTGCGTTGGGGCTGCTCAGTGCCATCGTCGATAACGTGCCGCTGGTTGCGGCATCGATGGGGATGTATGCGATGGCGCAATATCCACCGGACAGCTTCCTGTGGGAATTCATCGCCTACTGTGCCGGCACCGGCGGATCGATCCTCATCATCGGCTCGGCGGCGGGCGTCGCTGCGATGGGAATTGAGAAGATTCAGTTCATTTGGTACATGCGCAGGATCAGCGGACTGGCCCTGCTGGGTTACTTCTCCGGAGCGGCGGTCTACATTTTGCAGTACCGCATGTTTCACTAAGGTTCAGGATCGGCGCCAGACTCGTGGCGCCCTGACGACAAGATAGTCGCGGCGGGCCACCCTAACCTGAGCTCGCACTGCGCTCCTCAAAAGCCGTCCTGAGCTCAGCCAATTCGTGCTCTGTCGCTCCCAGCTCCGCCTCGGCGCGACTCGCAGGTAAGTCCACATAAGCGATCGGCTGATCGAACTGGCTCGCCGTGAAGTCGTACCTCTTGCCGTCGATCCGATTGTAAAAATGGTCGCCGGCCGGCAAAGGCGTCTTCAAGAGGTCGCCGCCGAACAGTTCATGAATGAGCAGCGACGTGACGTTGCATTGTCCCGCCGCCGGATTGCTCGCGGTCCATTGGCTCGCCGTCGACAGTGACCATGCCTTGCGCAGCGTTCTGTGAACGGCGTCGGGATCGAAGCTCATCGGCGTCTCCAGCTTGGCATCAAGGAACGCAATTTCGGATTATTCGATGTTTGCTTTCTACGCCTGTTTTGCCCGACGGGTCAAACTGTCCCGGTTGGCTGGAGCTGCGGAGCGAAGGCATCCATCGATCGGCCGTCCGGGATCGACTTCTCCCACACACCGCAACACCGGTCCCGCCTCCGCGGATGCCGCTCGGACCGCCAGTTTTTTCCCATGACTTATCAAGCCATTGGCTACTGTGCATGGGGTTGTTTTTCGTTTTTTTGAATCGGGCTCCTTCCAGACACGACAACGCCCCGGAGCTTTCGCTCCGGGGCGTTGCCTGCGACAGATGACGCGATCAGCTCTGCGAGTGCCGCGCCATGAAGATGTCGTAGCCGACCTCGGCGACCTGGAACCAGGCGTAGCCGTCGCTCGTGAACTTGGCGAGGGAGTCGTGCACCTTCTTGAAATTGGCGTTGGTCGCGCCGACCTCGGCGTGCAGCTCCTTGGCGGCCTTGTGGCAGGCATCCATGATCGAGGGTGAGAACGGATGCAGCTTGGTGCCGCCTGCCAGCAGCTTCTTCAGCGCCAGCGGATTGGCGGTATCGTAGCGCGCCATCATGTAGTTGTTGGCATAGTGGCCGGCCTGCTCCAGCACGCTCTGGTAATATTTCGGCAGCGCGTTCCACTTGTCGAGGTTGACGAAGGCCAGCAGCATCGGCCCGCCTTCCCACCAGCCGGGATAGTAATAGTGCGGCGCGATCTTGTAGAAGCCGAGCTTCTCGTCGTCATAGGGGCCGACCCATTCCGCGGCGTCGATAGTGCCCTTCTCCAGCGCCGGATAGATGTCGCCGCCGGCAAGCTGCTGCGGCACCACGCCGAGCTTCTGGAGCACGCGGCCGGCGAAGCCGCCGATGCGGAATTTCATGCCCTTGAGATCGTCGGGCGTGTTGACCTCTTTCCTGAACCAGCCGCCCATCTGGCAGCCGGTGTTGCCCGCGAGCAGCGAGATGACGTTGTAGCTCTTGTAGAACTCGTTGAGCACGTCGCGCCCGCCGCCCTGCATGTACCAGGCCTGGTTGATGCGCATGTTGGGGCCGAACGGCACGGCCGAGCCGAAGGTGAAGGTCGGATCCTTGCCGAAATAATAGTAGGAAGCGGTGTGGCCGATTTCGCAGGTGCCGTTCTGCACGGCGTCGAGCACCTGAAGGCCCGGCACGATCTCGCCGGCGGCGAAGATCTGGATCTGGAATTTGTTGTCGGTCGCCTCCGCGACCATCTTGCACATCATCTCGGCGCCGCCAAACAGCGTGTCGAGCGACTTCGGCCAGCTCGTCGGCATGCGCCATTTGATTTCCGGCATCGACTGCGCGATCGCGGGAGCCGCGAGCGTGGCGGCGCCGGCCGCGCCAAGTCCTGTGACCTTGATAAAGTCTCTTCTCTTCATGATTTCCTGCCCTGATGTACCAGTGATTGTGAGCCTTCTTGCCGAGGCTTGTGGGCAGCATGACGCAAGCCGCGGCCGAATGCCATCCCGATCGCACTGCGGCAAAGAAAAAGCCCGGCCTCTGCTGAGGCCGGGCTTTCCGGTCTTTCGACTTTAGGCTTAAGCGATCAGCCGCGCGTGCGCGAGCGGATCATGAAGCTGTCGTAGGTGTATTCGGCGACCTGCCACCACAGATATTCGTCGGAGCGGTAGGCCTGCATTGCGTCGATCGACTTCTTGAAGTCGGCGTTCTTGGCCGAGATCTCGCCCCAGAGCTCGTTGGTCGCCTTGAGGCAGGCTTCCAGCACCTCGTTGGTGAACGGACGAAGCTGGGTGCCGCCGGCGACCAGGCGCTTCAGCGCCGCCGGGTTCTGCATGTCGTAGCGCGCGGCCATCCAGGTGTTGGCATTGGCCATCGCGTTGGTAAGGATCGCCTGGTAGTTCTTCGGCAGCGAATTCCACTTCTCCAGGTTGGCGAAGGCGTGGACGGTCGGACCGCCTTCCCAGAAGCCCGGGTAATAATAGTACTTGGCGACCTTGGCGAAGCCGAGCTTCTCGTCATCATAGGGGCCGACCCACTCGGCGGCGTCGATGGTGCCCTTTTCGAGCGCCGGATAGATGTCGCCGCCGGCGAGCTGCTGCGGCACCACGCCGACCTTCTGAAGCACCTGACCGGCAATGCCGCCGATGCGCATCTTGAGGCCGGAGAGATCGGCAACGGTCTTGATCTCCTTGCGGAACCAGCCGCCCATCTGGGTGCCGGTGTTGCCGCAGGGGAAGCCGATCACGTTCGACTT
>RXJC01000618.1 GCA_003963435.1 Bradyrhizobiaceae bacterium
CGCCTTCGAGATCGCGATCCGCGCCAGCGACAGCGGCCAGGTCAGCGACGACAACCGCTTGCGGCAGCTGGTCGAGCCCGCGCTTGCCGCTGCGCCGATCGCGGTGGCCTCGGTGCAGATTCCGTTCACGATCCGCGACGGACGCTTGCGCGTCGGCGCGACGCCGCTGGAAGCCAAGAACGCCCGCGCCATCGTCTCCGGCGGCTACGACATCCCCGCCGACCAGGCCGATATCCGCGCCAGCCTGACGCCCATCATGACCGGGCTCTCAGGCGCGCCGCCCGAGATTCAGCTGTTCGCGGCGGGCCCCCCCGACAAGCTCAATCGCACCATCGATCTTACGCCGCTGTCCTCGTGGCTTGCGGTGCGCACGATCGACCGCGAAACGCGCCGGTTGGACGCCATCGAGCGCGGCGAGCCGCCGCCGGCGACCGCGGCGCTGCCGACGCTGGTGGCTCCGGATGGAGCGCCCGAGCAGGCGCCCGCCAACGTGCCGCTGCCCGGCCAGGACCCGCGCCGCCTGCCCGCCAAGCCGAAGGCGGCACCGACGCCGAAGGCCCCGCAGGCCGCTCCCGCCGCGCCAAGCCCCCCACTTGCAAGCCCGCCGCTCGCAAGCCAGCACCTCGCGCCACTGCCCCCCGCCATCGACGTGAAGCCGGCCCCGGGCCCGCCGCCCGCAAAGCCCAAGCCGAAGCCGCCATTGGTGCTGACGCCGCAGAATCCGTGAGTTTTCCCGTCATGCCCGGGCTTGTCCCGGCCATCCACGTTCTTATCACCGTGCCGCAAGTCGTGGATGGCCGGGACAGGCCCGGCCATGACGCCGGAGAGGCATCGGTGCTTACAAGCCTGTTCGGCGCACCTTTCGCAGCCACTAACCCATTCCCTCGCATTTGAATGAATTTTGCCCGGCAAAACTGATTTGCCGATTTTACCGAATTCTCGCGTTTCATCTCTAGGGTTGGTTCCAGAGGAATTCGGCGTCCTGCCCGCACAGCGGGATGCCGCGCCAAACGGCTACCAAGAACTGGGGTGATCGAGATGAACGGGGCGAAATCGCTTCTACAGGATCTGGACGACGCGATCGCGCGCGGCACCGACGAAAGCCGGGCGAAGGCGTTGTGGCACGCGACTGACATCCTGATCACCGGCCGCTACAGCGACGACGAGATCAGCACGTTCGGCGAGGTCATCGGCCGGCTCGCCGAGGAGATCGAGGTCGCCGCGCGGGCGCAGCTGTCGGAGTTGATGTCGGCGTGCGATCACGCCCCGCTCAACGTCATCGAGAAGCTCGCGCTGGACGACGAGATCGAGGTTGCCGGTCCGGTGCTGCGCGATTCCAGTCGCATCGACGAGAAGATGCTGGTCGAGAGCGCGCTGACCAAGGGCCAGTCGCATCTGCTCGCGATCTCCCAGCGCAAGTCGATCGGCGAGGCCGTGACCGATGTGCTGGTCAAGCGGGGCAACCAGGAGGTCGTGACGTCGGTTGCGAAGAACGAGGGCGCGCGCTTCTCGGGCTCCGGCCTGTTGCACATGGTCCGCCGCGCCGAGGGCGATTCGATCCTCGCCGAGCAGCTCGGTCTGCGCAAGGACGTGCCCCGGCACATCTTCCAGCAGCTGATCTCGAAGGCCTCGGAAGACGTCCGCCGCCGCCTCGAGACCGAGCGGCCCGAGATGATGGCTCAGATCCAGAGCTCGGTGACCGAGCTAACCGGAGATCTTCAGTCCAAGTTCGGCCCGTCCTCGCGCAGCTATTTCGTCGCCAAGCGCGTGGTGACGACGCAATACCGCCAGGGCAACCTCAATCAGGACTCCATCTCGAACTATGCACGCCAGCACCGCTTCGACGAGGTGCAGATCGGCCTGTCGCTGCTCTCGTCGCTGCCGGTCGACGTGATCGAGCGCGCGCTGATGGACCGCAACCGCGAGATGATCCTGGTCTTGTGCAAGGCGCTCGACTTCTCCTGGGACACCACGATGTCGCTGTTGTTCCTCGGCGCCAAGGATCATCTGATCACGGCGCGCGACCTCAAGGACAACGAGCGCGAGTTCGGCCGGCTCAAGATCGAGACTTCGCGCAGCATTCTGAAGTTCTACCAGTCGCGCAAGAATAGCGCGGGTGCCGATTCCGCTACGGGCCGTCAGCCCGAGCTACAGGTTCACTGAGCGGGAATTCGAGAGGGAGTATTTGCAATGTTGCCTCAATTCGGCACCGCCGTTCGCAAGAAGGGTCTCAACAAGGCTGTCGCCGCCGATCTCGGCGGCGGAGCACCGGACAAGGCGTCGGTGGACGCCGCCTGGCTCGTGCTGGAAGCCGCCAACGACCTCGGCGACCACGCCGCGATCGAAGCCTGCCGCCGCGTCATCGACGCGGAGCTGACCGGCACGGTGGCCGGCAGCGCGGACGTCGATCTCGTCTTGGGATACTTCCGGTAGGGCTCGCCAGCCCTTCGGAAAATGCAGCCCGTCAAGGCCAAGATCAACGGGACCCGGAGCGCTGCGATTCTGGATCGAGCCGGAGGTTCGACTTTGCCGCGCTCAACGCCGCGGCCAGCTCGTCGATGTGGTAGGGCTTCGCCAGGATTTGAATGCCGGCCCGCTGCGCCTCATGGACCGAAGCTTCGGCGTATCCGCTGGTCAGCAGCACCGGGATGTCGCTTCGCCTTTTCCTGATTTCCCGGGCGAGCTCGACCCCGTTCATGCCGCCCGGCATCATGATATCCGAAAAGATCAGATCGACGGAGCGGCCATCAGCCAAGGCGCCGAGCGCCGCGGCGGCGCTGGCGGCACGCGTGACTTCGTAGCCGAGCTGGCCGAGCATCTCGCCGACCAGTGCCGCAACTTCGTCGTCGTCTTCGACCAGGAGGATTCGGCCATGATTGCTCTTCTTCGGCCGTATGCGGGTGAGGTCGATGAGATGTCGCT
>RXJC01000677.1 GCA_003963435.1 Bradyrhizobiaceae bacterium
GTTATGTCTGAAGCGACCTCCCCCAAAATTCCCGTGACCGTGCTGACCGGCTATCTCGGCGCCGGCAAGACAACGCTCCTCAACCGCATCCTGTCGGAGAACCACGGCAAGAAATACGCCGTCATCGTCAACGAATTCGGCGAGATCGGCATCGACAACGATCTCATCATCGGCGCCGACGAGGAAGTCTTCGAGATGAACAACGGCTGCATCTGCTGCACCGTGCGCGGCGATCTCGTGCGCATCATGGACGGGCTGATGAAGCGCAAGGGCAAGTTCGACGCCATCATCGTCGAGACCACCGGCCTTGCCGATCCCGCGCCGGTTGCCCAGACTTTCTTCGTCGACGAAGACGTGCAGAAGAACGCTCGCCTCGATGCGGTGGTGACGGTGGCCGACGCCAAATGGCTGTCCGACCGGCTCAAGGATGCGCCCGAGGCCAAGAACCAGATCGCCTTCGCCGACGTCATCGTCCTGAACAAGACCGATCTCGTGAGCAAGGGCGAGCTCGCCGAGGTCGAGGCCCGCATCCGCGGCATCAACCCTTATGCGAAGCTCCACCGCACCGAGCGCTGTTCGGTGGCCTTGGCCGACGTGCTCGACCGCGGCGCGTTCGACCTCGACCGCATCCTCGACATCGAGCCGGACTTCTTGGAAGCCGACGACCACGACCATGATCATCACCACCACGGTCACGACCATCATCACCATGATCACGGCCACGGCCTGAAGCACTATCACGACGAGGACATGCAGTCGCTGTCGCTCAAGACCGACAAGCCGCTCGATCCCAACGTGTTCATGCCCTGGCTGCAGAATCTGGTGCAGGTCGAGGGCGGCAAGATCCTTCGCTCCAAGGGCATCCTCGCCTTCCACGACGACGACGACCGTTATGTCTTCCAGGGCGTCCACATGATGCTGGAGGGCAATCATCAGCGGAAATGGAAGGAGGGCGAGAAGCGCGAGAGCCGCCTCGTCTTCATCGGCCGCGAATTGCCGGAAGAGGCGATCCGCAAGGGTTTTGAAAGCTGCATCGTCTCGTGATGAAAGAGTTTACGCCGCCCCCCGATTCCACCTCGATCGTCTCCGTCACCGACCGCGTCAAGCCTGTCACGCTTGGCATGGCCGTGACCTCGGCGCACTTCCTGGGCGATCGCGCCGCCTTCATTGGCGGCGAGGAGAACGTCGCCTTCGTCGACGCCAAGGGTGATCTCAAGGGTGAGATCACCAAGGTCGCCGTGCACAGCGGCGGCATTCTCTCCACCGCCTTCGACGGCAAGCGCATCGTGATGGGCGGTGACGACGGCAAGGTCGTCTCGCTCGACGCCAAGGGCGAGGTGACGCTGCTCGCCACCGACCCGAAGCGGCGCTGGATCGACGCGGTCGCATTGCACGCCGACGGCGCTTTCGCCTGGTCGGCTGGCAAGGTCGCGACGATCAAGAGCGGCAAGGCCGAGGAGAAGTCGCTCGAGGTGCCCTCGACCGTCGGAGGTCTTGCGTTCGCGCCGAAGGGCCTGCGGCTCGCGATCGCGCATTACAACGGCGTGACGCTGTGGTTTCCGAACATGGAAGGATCGGCCGAATTCCTGCCCTGGGCCGGCTCCCATCACGCCGTCACCTTCAGCCCCGACAACAAGTTTCTGGTGACCGCGATGCACGAGCCGGCGCTGCACGGCTGGCGCCTCGCCGACAACAGGCACATGCGCATGACCGGTTATCCCGGCCGCGTCCGCTCGATGTCCTGGAGTGCGGGCGGCAAGGGCTTGGCGACCTCGGGCGCCGACACTGTCATCATCTGGCCGTTCGGCAGCAAGGATGGCCCGATGGGCAAGGAGCCCGCGATGCTGGCGCCGCTGCAGGCGCGCGTCTCGGTGGTCGCCTGCCATCCCAGGAACGACATCCTCGCCGCCGGCTACAGCGACGGCACCGTGCTGATGGTACGGCTGGAGGATGGCGCGGAGATCCTGGTCCGCCGCAACGGCACGCCGCCGGTTGCGGCGCTCGCCTGGAACGCCAAGGGCACGCTGTTGGCGTTCGCCGATGAAAACGGGGACGGCGGCCTGCTCGAGCTTTGATCTGTCATGGTTCCGGCCGTATAGGGGACCATGCGATTTCTCACGACTTTCCAGCTTGCTGACTTCGCCGACACGCTGGTCAGCCTGACCACGGCTTTCGTGCTGGGCACGCTGATCGGCGCCGAGCGGCAATATCGCCAGCGCACTGCGGGCCTGCGCACCAATGTGCTGGTTGCAGTCGGTGCCGCCGCCTTCGTCGATCTCGCCATGCACCTGGACGGCGCCGACGGCGCGGTGCGGGTGATCTCTTACGTCGTCTCCGGAATCGGCTTCCTGGGCGCCGGCGTCATCATGAAGCAGGGCATGGACGTCCGCGGGCTCAACACCGCGGCGACGCTGTGGGCTTCGGCCGCTGTCGGCTCCTGTGCCGGTGCCGACATGGTCGCGCAGGCGGCCGCGCTGACGGTCTTCGTCATCGCCGGCAACACGATGCTGCGGCCGCTGGTCAACGCCATCAACCGCATCCCGCTGAACGAGAAAGCGCTGGAGGCGACTTACTACTTCAAGCTCGCGGTCGCGACCGACGCTCTGCCCGACATGCGCGACCGCCTTGTCGAGAAGCTCGAGGGCGCGAAATATCCGGTGGCGGCCATAGAGGTCGTCGAGATCGGCGAAGACATGCTGGAGATCGTCGCGAAACTGGTTGCCAGCGCGGTCGATCCAAACGAGCTGAATGCGGCAGCGACCGATTTGCAGCATCTTCCGGGCGTGCGCCACGCCACCTGGGAAGTCAGCACGACCGAGTAGCGGCGTTTTGGCGCGTGATAGGCTGGTTCCCGTCGCTCCGGTCCCGGAACCCGCGCCCTTCAATTTCGTTGATTCCGCGGACAAAGGCGGTGATCGACATGCCCAGCCAGAACGATAAGAGAAACCTGAAGCTCGACCTGACTATCGCGGCCTCGCTGTTTGCAGCGGGACTCGTGGTGTCGGTGATGTCGCTGGCACAAATCCGCGCCGAGAGCCGGATGCAGGTGGCGCAGGCAACGCCACCGCTCCAGGGCATGCCGTCCGAAGAGCAGAGCAAGGTGCCTGCGGAAGCGGAGCCCGGCGGCGACCGCCCGACCACCCCGGCCCCGGAGCCGGCTCGGCCGGATCCGCAGACGCAGGGCGCGGCGACGAAGCCGGCATTGCCGCCGGCCCCGGCCGAGAAGATCGCGCCGCCGATTGAGAAGAAGTAGGGGCTGTTATTCCGGCGCGCGAAGCGCGAGCTACGGTGCGCAATTGCGCACCTGAGAATCCATTTCTCAACAAACTGTGCTGCCCGTTGGATTCCGGGTTCGGCGCTTGCGCGCCGCCCCGGAATGACGGGCAGAGAAAGTGCCTCTCACCGCACCAGAATATTCCGGAACTGCCAGGGGTCGCTGGTGTCGATGTCCTCCGGGAACAGTCCGGGACGATCGGTCAGCGGGGTCCAGTCGGTGTAGAAACCTTTCACCGGGCCGAGATAGGGTAGCTGGATTTCCAGCAGGCGCTCGAAATCCATCTCGTCGGCTTCGACGATGCCCTCGTTCGGGTTCTCCAGGGCCCAGACCATGCCGCCGAGCACGGCGGAGGTGACCTGC
>RXJC01000575.1 GCA_003963435.1 Bradyrhizobiaceae bacterium
CGAGCAGGCCGTCGCCGATGAATTTCAGGATCTCGCCGCCGTGCCGCGCGATCGGCTCCGACATCGCGTCGAAATAGTCGTTGAGCAGGTCGATGACGTCGTCGCGCGGCCAGTTGTCGGAGATCTTGGTGAAGTCTCTGAGGTCGCAGATCATGATCGCGGCGCGCACCGTCGTGCCGGTGCCGCGCCGGGTGGCGCCGGCCAGGATGAGCTCGCCGGCATGGGAGCCGACATAGGTCTCGAGCAGGGTTCGCGCCAGGCGGTTCTTGATGCGGATTTCGCTGACCAGCGCCAGCACCGGCAGGAGCTTCTTGAGGGCGGCGATATGCGCCTGGTCGAAGCCGCCCGGCCGGTCGGTGGCGAAAGTGACGACGTGCTGTTTACCGAGCGTGTGGTACAGCGGCCAGGCCACGTAGTCGGTCAGCCCGCCGGCCCGCATCTCGCCGTAGATAGCGTGCTTGCGACCCAGCGAGGGATCTTGTTCCAGATTCTCGCGGAGCTCGGCGGCGCCCTCGATGATCTCGCTGGCGGGACTGCCGATATATTCGGAGCGCTCGCGGACGTCGTAATCGACCCGCGCGATCTCCGCGTCCGTCATGCCGTCGGACCACATCATCCGGGCTCCGAGCCATTGCGGATGATTGATCTGGACGTGCAGCGTCGCCCGCTTCAGTGGAATGCCGGCCTGCTGCAGACGGATGCACATCTGCGCGAAGATGTTGTCGATGAAGCGCTCGTCGCGCGTGCCGTTGGTCAGCCAATCGACGACGCCGTCGGCTTGCGTCGGGGCATTTTTGCCTGGCGCGTTCATATCATGCCCCTCGAACTCTGGTCTGCATCAGGGCAGATATCGTGCCCCGGCTCCCTCGCGTCAACCTAGCCAGTTGCATGGATTATGCGCACCGGACGACCGGCGCAGCGGCCGCCTAGCCGGAAAGCCGGATCGATCCCAGCACCGCCAGCCCGGAAACCAGCGCGAGTTGCGATGGCTCGGTCAATTCGATCCTGAGCGTGCCGGTGCCGGGAACGATAAAATCCTCAGCATCGAGCCGAACGCAGCACTCGCCATGCGGCGCGTAAACCAGATGTGTGCCGGCGGCAAGCTGCCGCGTGCCGGGCTCGCACAGCGCCACGAGCTCGATCTCCGCCGCGCCGCGCCGGGCCATCAGGTTCACGACCTCGACCGGACCTTCTTCGAGCGCGGTCACGATCTCCATCTCGCCGGTGAAGCGCACCGTCGTAAAAGGTTCACGCTCGTCGAACTCCTGCGTGGGCGACTTCAGCACCAAGCCGCGCCCCTCCACGACCATCTGCAGCCGGTCGATGCCGGGCATATGGGAGAACGGACCGGGCGCCACGATCGGCGTGGACGCGAGGCGCCAGAGCAGGCTGCTCCAATCCTTCGCCGCCGCGTCGGCGCGCCAGGCGCCCGCAATGTCCGTGAAGACGCCGCCGCCGTTCTTCCAGGGCGAACGGGTGTAGTCCTCGGGTTTCAGCAGCGTGGTCTTCATGTCTTCGAGCCGTCCGGGAATTGCGTGTGGGCCGTATTCATCCGGTCCATCATGCGCGCGACGGTGCGGCTTTGCCAACTGTCTTGGCCGACGTGGACGGCGGGGCCGTGACCGCTATTTCGACGCCAAGGCCGCCACAGGTCGCCAGGTGGCCTCGGGCGCAGCCGATGCGAGCTGCCGGCAGCGGTCGCGCATCAGCTCGGCAGGCCGATCGTGGCCGCGCCGCTTCAGCACGGCCTCGAAATCGGCCAGCGCATCGGCGAACCGCCGCGCGCGGTAGCCGGCAAGGCCGCGCTCGTAATCGGCGATCCAGCCGATTGCATCGCCATCGGTGGCGTCCCCGTCCACCATCCCGGTCAGCTCGTAGGCGGAGAGCCCCTCCTCGCGTCCATAGACCGCGATGCTGTCGATTTCGCGCGTGACGACGGCGCCGCGCGCCAGGCGCTCGGTCGTCTCGCCGATCAGGATCTGCGTGCCGTAGGATTTGTTGGCGCCTTCGAGCCGGCTGGCGACGTTCACGGCATCGCCGATCACGGTATAGTTCAGCCGCAGCTCCGAGCCGATGTTGCCGACCAGCATCTTGCCCGAATTGATGCCGATCCGGATCTGCAATGGCTGGCCGAGATCGTCGACGAGGCCGGACTCTTCCACCGCCTTGCGACAGGCCAGCGCCGCGCGGCAGCAGCGCACCGCGTGGTCGTCTTGCGGCTGCGGCGCGCCCCAGAACGCCATCACGGCGTCGCCGATGAACTTGTCGATAGTGCCGCCATTGGCGACGATGATCTCCGAGGTGACGTCGAGATAGCGCGACAGCAGCGGCACCACCCGATCGCCGAGCCGCTCGGACAGACCGGTGAAGCCGGCAATGTCGATGAACATCACGCTGAGCTCCTGGACACTGCCGCCGGGCCTCGCCTCGACGCCCTGGCGCAGCAGGCCACGGACGAGATCGGCGGGAATGAATTTTCGAAATGCGGAAAGGCCGGACGCCATCTCGGCGATCGCGCCCGACAGGCTTGCGATCTCCTTCAGTCGTGACGGATGGCGGCGCACCTGCTCCAGCGCGAACGCCTCGACATGGCGAAGCTCGCCGACCACGCGCGACAGCGGCGCGGCGATGACGGAGCGCGCCAGCGCTGCCGATGCCAGCGCCGCGAGCACGGCGCCGACGGCGAGGCCGAGGATCAGGCGCCGCAGCGTGGTCTCGACCGGCCCGAGAAATTCGGCCTCCGGAATCACGGTGGCGAGCGACCAGCCGGGAAACGGCAGCGGCGTCAGCGCCACCTCGTAGGCCGCGCCGCCCGAGGTGAGCCGGCTGCGCCAGGCTTCCTTGCGGCCTGCCTCACCCGCCTTGTCCAGCGCCAGCCGCGCCAGCGGCAGCAGCTTGGTGTCGCCGCGCGCCGGATGGAGCTCGTCGGCCTCCTTGTCCGGCGCCGCGACGAGCTCGCCGCTGCCGTCGACGATGAAGGCGGTTCCCGTGCGCCCGACCTCGAGCTGCGACAGGAAGCGCGCAAGCCTGGTGTATTCGATGATGACGGCCAGGACGCCTTGCCGCTCCTGGTAGACGTCGATCGGCCCCGCGAACGCGATCGACGGCCGCTCGCCGGTCGCGTGGTCCGTCACCCTGAACCATTGCGGCTCGTCCGCGCCGAGCCCGGCCTTGAACCAGGCCTGATCGGCGACGCGGAATGAGGTCGGCTCGAAGCGGCGATTGGCGAATTCGATGTCGCCGGGCACCACGTCGTATTCGTCGACGCGGCGCTGGCCTTGATGATCGGTCAGCGAGATCTCCATCATCTCCAGGCGGCGATCGCCGAGCTTGTGCGCGGCGAAGAAAGAGCCGTCGGGCCAGCCGAAGGCGACCCAGGAAATGGTCGCCTGCGACTGCAATTGCGACAGGAACACGAACTCGCGCTTGTCAGCCTCGCGGGTGTCGAGCACGTTCTGCAGGAACAGCGTGCGGATCGCAGTGTGCGCGGCGCGCGCCTCGTCGACGATGGCCGAGACCTCCTTGCGCACCGCGGCCACGATCTGCTCGTTGATGGTCGAGGCGAGCTGCCGGCTGGTCGCCTCCGCGGTGCGCCACCACAGCAGGCTCGAGAGCGCGGCCGTCAGCAGGATCGCCGCCAGCACCAGCGCGGACACCGCGAGGCGGATGCTGACCGTCATCCTTGCGATCGCATGAAGCCGTCGTTCGGGATCAACCGTCATCGCTGCCTTCATCTGCTGGTCCACACCGAGCCGCTGACACTGCTCTACGCCGCCGGCGCGCTCCCCGTTACCTCTGGCAGGAAACGAATACCGGCCGCCAATGCCCGGTGGCTACCGTCTCGATAGACCCTAGGCATTGGCTTTGAGCGGATGCTTGCCCGCTAATACCGGGCCGAGCGCACCGGTCGTGCGCCCGATCCAACCGGTCTCACGGGTTTGTGAGCAGCCTTCTGTAACTCAGGCTGCGCGGGCAACGAAGGAGACCATGCGCACATCGCCCGCCGGGCGATGTCATCTCGAACAGGAGAATCTCGATGCCTGCCAAACATGCCGTCACCTCGCTCGTCCTCGCCGGCGCCGTGTCGACCGCGCTCGCGACCCTCGCCGTCGCCGGCCCGCTGACGAAGGCCGAAGGCGAGGCTGCCATGGCCGCCAAGAAGGAGAAGTGCTTCGGCGTCGCGCTGAAGGGCCAGAACGATTGTGCGGCAGGACCCGGCACGACCTGCCAGGGCACCTCGACCGTCGACTTCCAGGGCAACGCCTGGAAATTCGTACAGGGCGGCACCTGCACCAGCATCCAGCTGCCGAACGGCAAGAAGGGTTCGCTGAAGCCGGTGTAACGGCCGGCGCGACGCCGCCAGCGAGCACGAACGGAGCAGCACGATGAGCAAGGTGACCAGCCCCACCCGACCGGCAGCCATGCCGCTCCGCTTCGCAACACCCATCGGCGGCGTTGCCGGGACCAGCTTCAAGCCCGAGCACCTGCCCGATATCCTCGAGGCCGGACCTCGGCGCGGATTCTTCGAAGTCCACGCCGAGAACTACATGGGAGACGGCGGCCCGCCGCATCGCGCCCTGGAGGCGATCCGCCGCGACCATCCGCTGTCCTTGCATGGCGTCTGCATGTCGATCGGCGGCCCCCGGCCGCTCGACAAGGCGCATCTGGCGCGTTTCCGCGGGCTCGTCGCGCGCTATCAGCCGGCGCTGGTCTCCGAGCATCTGGCCTGGTCCACGCACGAGACCAGCTTCTTCAATGATCTGTTGCCGCTGCCCTATACCGAAGCGACGCTGCGCGTGGTCTGCGACCACATCGACCAGGTGCAGGAGGCGATCCGCCGGCCGCTGCTG
>RXJC01000518.1 GCA_003963435.1 Bradyrhizobiaceae bacterium
GCCGACGAAAACACCGATGATGGAATAGTTCTTCAGCAGCGGCAGGTTCATCGGGAGGGACGGAATCTCGCCGCTGGTGAAGCCGATCGGCAGCAGCCGACCGCCCCAGGCCATCAAGCGGGCCATCTGCTCGAAGATCGCGCCGCCGACATTGTCGAAGCCGACATCGATGCCGTTTCCTGAGGTGATCGCCTTGATCCGGTCGCGTAGATCCTCGCTGCGATAGTTGACGACCGCGCTGGCACCGTAGTCGCGGACCAGGGCCGCCTTGTCGTCGGAGCCGACACCGGCGATCACGCGCAGGCCGAGGTGGCGGCCGAGGTCGACGGCGGCTAGCCCAACCCCGCCGGCCGCGCCGGTGACGAACAGCGTTTCGCCGCGCGCGGCGCGTGCCCGCTCGACCAGCGCATAATAGGCCGTGCCGTAATTGTGCAGCACCGTGGCCGCCGCTTCGAACGCAACGCGGTCCGGCAGGCGCACGCATTTGGACTCCCTGGCAATCATCCGTTCGGCGTAACCGCCGGTCCAGCTGCTGCAGGCCACGCGATCGCCGGGCACAAATCTCGTCACCTTGTCGCCGATGGCGACGACGACACCGGATGCTTCCGTGCCCGGCACGAAAGGAGTCGGCGGCCGCATCTGGTAGAGACCGGAGACCATCAATTGGTCCATGAAGCTCACCGAGGCGGCATGGACCTCGATGAGGATCTCGTCGGCGACGGGCCGTGGCTCGGCGATCTCACCGAGAGATAGGCCGCCGGGACCGGTGAAGGCGTGGCACAGAATGGCTTTCATCGAGGTTCTCCGGCGCTTCTCAGGGGCGTCGCATACGCTGCGACCAGCTTGACGAAATCGGCCTGTCGCGCGGCGCCGGTCTTTTCGAACAGGCGGCGCAGATGCGTCTTGATCGTCGAGCCGGAGACGCCGAACGCCGCCGCAACTTCGCGAACGCTGCCGAGCTCGACGATCGCCAGGAGGACGCGCAATTCGGCCGGCGTCAGCCGAAAGACCTGGCCGATCACGTCGGAGCAAGGCGATATGGTCAGCGCCACCTTGCGAACGAACAAGGCTGCGGAGGCGCGACAAGCCTCGCCCGCAAACGGGCGCGTTTCCGATGTCAGCGGCAGAGCATGGGCGATATAGCGTTGACCGGCGGTGCCGATCATCGGCACCGCCGTTTCGGTGGCGAGTCGGGGCGCCGCGAATAGCCGTTGCAGGGTCTGGTTGGCCGCACCATCGCAGACGACGAGGTGGCCGCGAATTTCGCGCAGGACGTCGCGCGCAATGAGGATGGCGCGCCCGGCCGCGTTGGCGTGAACGAGACGCGCATCGGCGGCAACGAGATAGAGGCCGATGTCGAGCCCGTCGAGCGTATCGGCAAGGGTGGCCGCATCCACCGCCATTCCGGGAAGAGGGAAGATTGCGTTCATTGCGGCGCTCCGACAGCTCGGCGATCTTCGGTGCGACGGCGTGCGAACAGTCGCGGCACCAGCATCGGAACGCGCTGGCGATACTGCCGATAGGTCGCGCCGAACACGGCGATCAGGTCCCGCTCTTCGAACTGCAATGCGACCAGGATGTAGACCGTGTTGGCGAGCGCGAACAGCAGATGGCCTTCCGTCATCACGGGCGTGGCCCAGAACGCGAGCAGAAAGCCGAGCATGATCGGATGCCGCACGATCTTGTAGAGCAGCGGGGTCCGGAACGACTGGTCGGGCATCTCGGCGCCGCGTAGCGCGAGAAAAGCCTGGCGCAAGCCGAACAGATCGAAATGATCGATCATGTGGGTCGAGGCGAAGGCGATCAGCCAGCCGAGCCAATGCACGGAGGTCAGCACCCAGGCCAAGATTCCGCTCGCCTGCCAGACCGGTGCGGGGATCGGCCGCCACTGCCAGAACAGCAGGAGGAGGATCAGGCTGGAGAGCAACACATAGGTGCTGCGCTGGCAGGCCGCGGGAATGAATTCGGCCAGCCATCGCTTGAAGCCCGGGCGCGCCATCACGCTGTGCTGGATGGCGAACAGGCTCATCAGCAGCAGGTTGACGACGATGGCCTCGCCGACATTCGAAGCGGGCCCGACGTCGATGGACTTCGGCACGACATAATTGCCGACGAAACCGAGCGCATAGAGAAACGAAACCGTGAAGATGGCATAGCTTACGAGGGCGTAGAGCAGGATTGCGAGGCGCGCGAACATGGTTTTTCCTCTTGTGCCGATGGCGACGGTGCCGCATGCAGGGCCTGTGCGCTGGCGGGCGGGCAGGCTTGATCCGGCCGGACCGTACCCACCGGACCGTCCCCTGCGCGTCCCCCGGAAGACGCCGGCCGGAAAAAGAGGATCTCGATGACGGCTTTCTCGCTGGGAACGTTCGGGTTCCCCGAGGTCCACGCCGATGGCCGCCCGATCAAGCTGGCCTTGCGCAAGGGGCTTGCGCTGCTGGTCTATCTCGGGGAGGCCAGGGGCGCCGTCGCGCGCGAAACGATGGCGACGCTGCTTTGGCCGGAGACGCCACGGGAGACGGGCCTTGCGCGACTGCGGCGGCTGCTTCATCGCGTCGAGCTCGCACTCGGCCGATCGGTGTTCGAGACCGACCGGACCAGTCTGCGATGGTCGTCCGACGTCGAGGTGCAGCTCGACTCCCAACTGTTCGAGCAGGCCTGTGATCGCGGCGCGTTCGAACAGGCCTGCCTGATTTATCGCGGCGACTTCCTGGCGGGCTTCGCTCCGGAGGAGTGTCCCGAATTCGATGACTGGGCGTTCTTCCGCCGGGAGGCGCTGCGGGGCCGGCTGGTGCATGCGCTCGAGCGCCTCGTGCAGGACAAGAACGCCGCCGGCGACCATTTTGCCGCGACGGTCCATGCGCAGCGTCTGGTCGAGCTCGATCCGCTCAGCGAGGTCTATGGCCGGCATTTGATCCGCAGCCTTTTGCTGGCCGGCGACCGCAGCGCGGCGGAGCGCCATCACGCGGCTCTGACTCGACGGCTGCGCGATGAGCTCGGGGTTGCGCCGGAAGCCGAGACCGAGGCGCTGATCAGCCCCGCAGCGGCGCCACAGGCGGTGCCCATGACGCGCTACGTGAAGGGCGCCGGCGTGCATCTGGCCTATCAGACCTATGGCAGAGGTCCGCTCGATATTCTGGTGATGCCCGGCTTCGTGTCGCACGTGGAGCGCGCCTGGGAGCATCCGGCGAGCCGGACGTTCCTGGCCTCACTGATGCAGCTCGGGCGTCTCGTCGTGTTCGATCGTCGCGGCATCGGACTGTCCGACCGGGTCGGATCGGCGCCCGGCATCGATGTCACCGCGGAGGATATCGGCACCGTGCTGCGCGCGGCGGGCTCGCGCCGGGTCGTGCTGTTCGGCGCGTCGGAATGCGGGCCGGCCTGCGTCAAGTTCGCGGCCGACGAGCCGCGCCGGGTGGCCGGGCTGATCCTGTTCGGCGCGCTGGCCAAGGGCTGCTGGTCCGAGGACTATCCGCACGCGCTGCGCGCCAGCCAGTACGATGCCTGGAGCAAGCACCTGATCGCGCAATGGGGCGGTCCGGTCGGGATCGAAACCTTTGCGCCGAGCCTTGCCGGCGACCCCCAGGCGCGCGCCTGGTGGGCAGGGCTGTTGCGCGCGGCCTCCAGTCCCGGCGGCATCTCGGCCGTGCTGGAAGCGTTTCGCGATGCCGACGTGCGGCACCTCCTGCCCGAGATCACCGTGCCGACGCTGGTGCTGCACCGGACGCACGACAAGGCGGTGCGCATCGCGGCCGGCCGCGACATGGCGAGCCGGATCAAGGGCGCGGAGTTCGTCGAGCTCGACGGCAACGATCACTGGTTCTTTGCGGGGGATCAGCGGCCGGTGCTCGAGGCGATCGCGAGGTTTGTGAAACGCATTTTGTAGGGTGGGTTAGCCGAAGGCGTAACCCACCATCTCTCACGCGGCGACGAAAGTGGTGGATTACGCTTCGCTAATCCACCCTGCGAAGAAGATCGAGGCGATCGAGGAATTCGTGAAGCGGATCCTGTAGGGTGGGCAAAGCGAAGCGTGCCCACCATCTGCTCGATAACGGCCGATAGAGTTCGTGGGCACGGCGCTATGCGCCTTTGCCCACCCTACGAGATCACGGCGATCTTACACCGCCTCCAACTGCTCCGCTCCGCGCTTCTTCTTCGCCTTGGCCTGACCGAGCAGGGGGCCTGCCGTGAGCGCAGCGGTATCCGCCACGCCCGGGTCGCGCGAGATCATCGCCGCGACGATGGCGCCGTCGATGATGAGGCCGAGCTGGTGCGCGAGCACCGCGGGCTCGCTCGATCCGAGCTCGCCGGCGAGCTTCTCGATGTGGCCGAGCACGATCTTCTTGTGCTTCAGCGCGATGTTGCGGAACTGCTTGGCGTCCTTGTCGTGCTCGCCGACGGCGTTGATGAAGGGGCAGCCGTAGAACCGCTCTTCCGCGAACCAGCTCTTCAACGCCGGGAAGACGCGCGCCAGCTTGGCCTGCGCGTCGCCGCCGCCTTCCTCCATGGCGGCGATGAACCATTCGCGCCACTGCTTGCCTTCGCTTTCCAGCACGGCGTTGACCAGATTGGTCTTGGAGCCGAACAGCTTGTAGAGCGTGGTCTTCGCGGTGCCGGCTTCGTCGATGATCGCATTGATGCCGGTGGCGTTGATGCCGTTCTTGCAGAACAGATGCGATGCGGCGCTGAGCAGGCGTCCGCGCGCGGATTCGTCGTCGCCGGCGGCGGCGTGGGGCGAGGTCTTCTTCGATGACGTCTTTGCCATGAGCTGCAACTTAATCGCAGCTGCATCACATCATCAAGCCGCATCTGTTTCGCGCCGAAAAGATTCGCACCGGCGCACGCATCTGCATCGCCTTTGAGCAGAGCGCGGCTGATCAATCCGCGGGCAGCAGCGCTTAAGCGGCTCCATTGCCTCGCATTTCGGTTTTGGCCCGCTCTGGCACGTCCTATGCAAGGAAACAGACCGTTCGGTATCCTGCCGCGTTCCGCGGCTTGCCAGGGAGAAGAAGATGACTGCCGTCGTTCAAAAGACAGTGCTGACGGGGTGCCTTGCGCCCATCGACAAGAATGGCCTCGAGCAACTGATCGCGAGCGGCAAGGCTAATCCGAAGGTCGTCAAGACTTTGAAATGCAAGACGGTCGCGGAAGGTAAATTCCGCCACGCCAACTACATCCGCAATCTGCCGCCTTATATCGTCGACGAGCCGCCGGGATTGCTGGGCGACGACACCGCGCCCAACCCGTCGGAAGCCTCGCTCGCCGCGCTCGGCTCCTGCCTTGCCGTCGGCCTGCACGCCAACGCCGTGCATCGCGGCTGGATCGTCAACAAGCTCGAGCTCGAGCTCGAAGGCGACCTCAACATCACCGCGGTCTGGGGCACCGGCGACACCTCGGACAAGCCGGTCGGCTTCACCGACGTCCGCGTCAAGGTGGACATGGAATGCGAGGGCATCTCGCAGGACGAGATCAACGCGCTGGTTGCCCATGTGAAGAAATGGTCGCCGGTCGCCAACACGTTCACCCGGCCGGTCAATCTCGAGGTCGGCATCTAGCAGACAGCAATCAGGACAGGTGCGGGAGACGATCATGGGTTCACTGGCTTTATCGCGGGTCGACGTTCTGGATCAGCCCGCACCGTCCATTGCAGGGGAGGTGGCGCGGATCGCGCGCGAGCAACTCGCGCCGCTTGCGGCCGGCATCGACGACGGTTCGGTCTATCCGGCCGACGTGCTGCGCAAATTCGGCGAGGTCGGCGCCTGGGGCAGCCACGTGCCGCACGAAGGCCCGGCCGATCTGCGCTGCTCCATCCAGGCGATGGCGGCTATCGGCGAGGTCTGCGGGGCCACGGCCTTCATGGCGTGGTGCCAGAACACGCTGGTCTGGTACGCGGCGAATTCCACCAATGTGAAGCTGGCCAAGCGTTTTGGCGATGCGTTCTCGACCGGGCGGGTGCTCGGCGGCACCGGGCTGTCCAACCCGATGAAGAGCTTTTTCGGCATCGAGAAACTGAAGCTGAAGGGGCGCAAGGTCGAGGGCGGCTACGTCGTGCGGGGCGCACTGCCCTGGGTCTCCAATCTCGGGCCCGATCACTATTTCGGCACGATTTTCGAGCGCGAGGATACAGCGGACACTGTGATGTTCCTCGCCGATTGCTCCGATCCAGCCATCACGCTGACGCCGTGCAAACCGTTCATGGCGATGGACGGCACCGGCACCTATGGCGTGCAGTTCCGCGACGTGTTCGTGCCGGACGAGCTGATCCTCGCCGATCCCGCTGGCCCCTTCGTCAAGAAGATCCGCGCCGGCTTCATTCTGCTGCAGGCCGGCATGGCGCTGGGCTTGATCAAAGACTGCATCAAGATCATGGACGAGGTCGATGCTCCGCTCGGCCACATCAACCGCTATCTGCCGCAGCAGTCCGTGCATTTTGGTGATCTCGCCGCCGAGCTCGAGGCCGAGACCATGGCGCTGGCGCGCGATCCCTACAACGAAGAGGAAACCTACTGGCGCAAGGTGATCGCGCTCAGGCTTCGCGCCGGCGAGGCCAGCGTCGCGGCGGCGCATGCAGCGATGCTGCATTGTGGCGCGCGCGGCTACCTGAAAAGCCACCGCGCGCAGCGGCGCCTGCGCGAGGCCTATTTCGTCGCGATCGTCACGCCGGCCACCAAGCAGCTGCGCAAGATGCTCGCCGATTGCTGAGCTTCACGAGTCCACCCAGAAGACCCCCCAACCTCAACGGAGAGGCTGCCAATGACGGACGTTCTGATTTCTGCCAGCGAACTTGCCGATCTCTTGAAGACTGAGCCGTGTGTCGTGATCGACACCCGCAACCCCGACGCCTACGCCGCCGGGCACCTGCCGGGTGCCGTGAACGTGCACGAGATCTTCACGTTCCTCGCGACCTCGACGCCGGAGGGTATCAGCGAGCTCAAGACCAAATTCGCCGACGCCTTCGGTGCCGCCGGCCTCTCCGGCAAGGAGACGGCCGTGATCTACGAGCAGTCGATGAATTCCGGCTTCGGCCAGTCCTGCCGCGGCTATTACCTGCTCACGATGCTGGGCTATCCCAAGGTCAAGGTGCTGCATGGCGGCTTCGACGCGTGGGCCGCCGCGGGTCTTCCGGTGACGAAGGACGTCCCGGCGCCGGCCAAGGCCTCGTTTGCGATCGTGCCGGATGCGGGCGAGATCCTGATCGACGCGAAGACCATGCTCGCTGCCGTCGGCAAGCCCGGCATCGCCATTCTCGACGTGCGCGACGTCGACGAGTGGATCGGCGACAGCTCGTCGCCTTACGGCAAGGATTTCTGCCCGCGCAAGGGCCGCATCCCCGGCGCGGTCTGGCTGGAATGGTACCGCATGATGAAGCCGACCGCCGAGGGGCCGCGCTTCAAGTCCAAGGACGAGATTCTGGCGGAATGTGCCACCGTCGGCATCTCGCCGACCACGCCCGTCTATCTCTATTGCTTCAAGGGGGCACGGGCCTCGAACACGTTCCTGGCGCTGAAGAACGCCGGCGTGAAAGACGTGCGGATGTACTTCGGCTCCTGGAACGAATGGTCGCGCGATCCGTCGCTGCCAATTGAGCAGGGGCTGCCGGTCGCTGCCCAGGTAACAGGCAAGGCGGCATAGAACCTGCATGTTTCCAACGGCCCGGCTGCGCAAGGCGTAGTCGGGCCACGATGGAATTTTGAGCCGATGCGGCGGACAACGGCGTCCGCCGCGCGGTGTGACAAAGGGGCGCAGCAGCATGTCCACCTTCGACGATCCGTTCGACGCCAATCGCAATCTTCAGTCCGGCTGTGTGTGCGGCCAGCACCGCTCCGCTCTGGAGCACGAGCAGGCGAGCTTGACCTTGCGCTGCGAGCCCGTCGAGAGCGAGGAAAAGCGCTACGAGGGCGTCGTCGCATCCGCGGTGATGCGCGCGATGTTTCCCCAGGACGTGGCGCGCCGCGCCTTCCTGAAATCGGTCGGCGCATCCACGGCGCTCGCAGCTCTCTCGCAGTTCTTCCCGCTCAAGACGGCGACCGAAGTGTTCGCGCAAGCCGGCGCGCCCGAGAAGAAGGACCTCAAGGTCGGCTTCATCCCGATCACCTGCGCGACGCCCATCATCATGGCGGCGCCGATGGGATTCTATTCCAAGCACGGTCTCAACGTCGAGGTGGTCAAGACCGCCGGCTGGGCCGTGGTTCGCGACAAGACCATCAACAAGGAATACGACGCCGCGCACATGCTGGCGCCGATGCCGATTGCGATCTCGCTCGGCCTTGGGGCCAACGCGGTTCCCTTTGCCGTCCCGGCAATCGAGAACATCAACGGGCAGGGCATCACGCTTGCGATGAAGCACAAGGACAAGCGCGATCCCAAGGATTGGAAGGGCATGAAGTTCGCGATTCCCTTCGACTATTCCATGCACAATTACCTGTTGCGCTATTATCTCGCCGAGCACGGCATCGACCCCGACACCGACGTGCAGTTGCGCTCGGTGCCGCCGCCGGAGATGGTCGCCAATTTGCGCGCCGACAACATCGACGGCTTCCTCGCGCCCGACAACATCTGCCAGCGCGCGATCTACGACGGCGTCGGCTTCATGCATATCCTGTCGAAGGAGATCTGGGACGGCCATCCCTGCTGCAGCTTCGCCGCCAGCCGCGAGTTCATCACGACCGCGCCGAACAGCTTTGCGGCGCTGACCCGCGCCATCGTCGATGCGACGGCTTACGCGTCGAAGGCGGAGAACCGCAAGCAGATCGCGGAAGCGATCGCGCCGGCCAATTACATCAACGCGCCGGTGACGGTGCTGGAGCAGGTGCTGACCGGCACCTATGCCGACGGCCTCGGCGGGGTGAAGACCGATGCCAAGCGCGTCGATTTCGATCCGTTCCCCTGGCAGTCCTTCGCGGTGTGGATGCTGACCCAGATGAAGCGCTGGGGCCAGATCAAGGGCGACGTCGACTACAAGGCGGTCGCCGAGCAGGTGTATCTGGCCACCGACACCAAGAAGCTGATGACCGAGATGGGCCTGTCGCCACCGGCGAGCGCCTACAAATCCTTCGCGGTGATGGGCAAGAATTTCGATCCGGCCAAGCCGGAGGATTACGTGGCGAGCTTCAAGATCAGGAAGTCGTCGTGATGGGTGGCGCTCCCGTATCCCGGACGCGATGCAGCACTCCCGGCGATGCGAAGCATCGTCCGGTGTGCAGCTCCGCAGAGCCGGGCCCCAGTGGGACCGCATGGGTCCCGGTTCTGCGTCGCACCGCCTTGCGCTGCGCCGCGCCCGGGACACGGAGGCCCCGATGACATCCTCCCTCCGCGTTCGCGCCGGCCTCGTCTCCATCGTGCTGCTCGCCGCGTTTCTCGGCATCTGGCACCTGGCCACGCGCTCGACCGGCGCCACCACGACGATGAGCCCGGAATACGCCAAGCTGATGGGCCTGACCGCGACGCAAGGCAAGTCCGCGATGCCGGGACCGCTCGACGTCGGCGCCAAGCTGTGGGAGCATGTGCGGCGGCCGTTCTACGATAACGGACCCAACGACAAGGGGCTCGGCATCCAGCTCGGCTATTCCATTGCGCGCGTCGGCATAGGCTATCTGCTCGCGGTGCTGGTCGCGATCCCGCTCGGTTTCCTGATCGGCATGTCGCCGCTGCTCAGCAAGGCGCTCGATCCGTTCATCCAGGTGCTCAAGCCGATCTCGCCGCTGGCCTGGATGCCGCTCGCGCTCTACACCATCAAGGACTCCTCGGTCTCGGCGATCTTCGTCATCTTCATCTGCTCGATCTGGCCGATGCTGCTCAACACCGTGTTCGGCGTGGCCAGCGTGCGCAAGGAGTGGATCAACGTGGCGCGCACGCTCGAGGTCGGCACCATCAGGCGCGCCTTCACCGTGATCCTCCCCGCGGCGGCGCCGACGATCCTGACCGGCATGCGCATCTCGATCGGCATCGCCTGGCTCGTGATCGTCGCCGCCGAAATGCTCGTCGGCGGCACCGGCATCGGCTATTTCGTCTGGAACGAGTGGAATAATTTGTCGATCACCAACGTCATCATCGCGATCCTCCTGATCGGGGTCGTCGGCATGCTGCTCGACCAGATCCTCGCGCGCTTCACGCGCATGGTCACCTTTCCGGAGTAGGGACGATGACCGACAAATTCATCTCCATCGAGGGCATTGCCAAGCGCTATCCTGGCGCGGGCGGCGCCACGACCACCATCTTCGAGAATCTGTGGCTGTCGATGGCGCGCGGCGAGTTCGCCTGCGTGATCGGCCATTCCGGCTGCGGCAAGACCACGGTGCTCAACATCCTCGCCGGCCTCGATGCGCCGAGCGAGGGCGCTGTCATTGTCGACGGGCAGGCGATCTCCGGCACCAGCCTTGATCGTGCCGTGATCTTCCAGAGCCACGCGCTGCTGCCCTGGCGCACCGTGCTCGGCAACGTCGGCTATGCCGTGAGCTCGAAATGGCGCAGCTGGGATCGCGCCAAGGTGAGGGCGCATGCGCAAACCTTCATCGATCTCGTCGGGCTCACCGGATCCGAGCACAAGCGGCCCTCGGAACTGTCGGGCGGCATGAAGCAGCGCGTCGGCATCGCTCGGGCTCTGTCGATCACGCCGAAGATGATGCTGATGGACGAGCCGTTCTCGGCGCTGGACGCGCTGACGCGCGGTACGCTGCAGGACGAGGTCCGGCGCATTTGCCTCGAGACAGGGCAGACCGCGTTCATGATCACCCATGACGTCGACGAGGCGATCTATCTTGCCGACAAGATCTTCCTGATGACCAACGGCCCCGGTGCGGTGCTGGCCGAGGTGGTCGAGAACCCGCTGCCAAGGGATCGCGGCCGCACCGATCTGCACCGCCATCCGCTCTACTACGCGCTGCGCAACCACATCGTCGATTTCCTGGTGACGCGCAGCAAGACCTTTGCCGCCGAGACACCCGGTCACGATCCGCGTCATGTGCCGGTGGTGCAGATCGGCAAGCCGGGACTGACGATTGCGGCTGCCAGCGATGAGCCACGGCAAACATGGATGCCCGGGAGCAACCCCGGATTAAGTGCCTAACCAAGGAGACCTCCGAATGAAACGCGAAGACCTCACCGAGAAGCTGCTCGACATCAAGCGCGAGAAGGGCTGGAGCTGGAAGCACATCTGCGACAAGATCGGCGGCTATTCCGAGGTGCTGATCGTCGGCGCCATACTCGGCCAGATGAAGCTGACGAAGCCGCAGGCGGCCAATGCCGGCGAGCTGTTCGGCCTGTCGAAGTCCGAAGTCGCCATGCTGAACGAGACGCCGATGCGCGGCATGCCGATGCCCCCGACCGATCCCCTGATCTATCGCTTCTACGAGCTGGTGATGGTGAACGGCCCGGCCTGGAAGGCCTTGATCGAGGAGGAGTACGGCGACGGAATCATGTCGGCGATCGACTTCGACATGGTGATGGAGCGTCAACCCAACCCGAAGGGCGACCGCGTCAAGATCACCATGAGCGGCAAGTTCCTGCCGTACAAATATTACGGCGCCAGCGGCAATGTGCCGGAATACGGCTTCAAGGAGGAGTGAAGGAGGCGAGTGGCGAATTGCGAGTAGCGAATGGGGACACCCCATTCGCCATTCGCCACTCCCTATTCGCTTAAGTCACTTCCCCGCCTTCACCTCGGCGGCCGCGACGGCGAGGAGTTCGCTCATCTTGGCGCGAATCGCCTGTTCTGTGACGGCGACGTTCTTGGCGGCGAAATCGGCCGTGAGCTTGCGCAGGACGTCGGCATCGCCGGCTTCCTCGAAATCGGCCGCGACCACCTCCTTGGCATAGGCCGTGGCGGCGTCGCCTGACATGCCGAGCTTCTCGGCGGCCCAAAGCCCGAGCAGCCGGTTGCGGCGGGCCTCCGCCTTGAATTTCTGCTCCTCGTCGAGGGCGAACTTCTTCTCAAAGCCTTCCTCGCGCTTGTTGATCTCGCTCATGCCTGTTGCAAATCCCTGCTGACTGGACCCGGCGCGCCCTCGTTGCGATGGCCCCGGTGCATGCCTACATAGATAGCACGAATCGGCAAAACAACGGGCCGTTAAGCCGCAGGCAAGATGGTATAAGTTGATGCCGGACGGCCGGATCGATTGTGCTCGGACAGCCAATCGGATAGGTTGCCTAAAGGTTTGGTTCCCGTTCTGTTTTCCTCAGGTTTCCTTGGGTTATAGACGGGTTCCCAGCCGTTCACGGCAGCTCCGCTGTGGGTCGTAATCCTAGTCAACCGGAGCACACCAAATTCATGGATTTCAACAAAACACGGTACATCCCCATGAGCCGTCGGCGTCGCATTTATGAAGGCAAGGCAAAGGTTCTGTATGAAGGCCCGGAGCCCGGTACCCTGATCCAGCACTTCAAGGACGACGCCACCGCGTTCAATGCGAAAAAGCATCAGGTGATCGAGGGCAAGGGTGTCCTCAACAACCGGATCTCGGAGTACCTGTTTCAGCACCTCAACGACATCGGG
This sequence comes from Bradyrhizobiaceae bacterium, assembly GCA_003963435.1. Taxonomy (GTDB): domain Bacteria; phylum Pseudomonadota; class Alphaproteobacteria; order Rhizobiales; family Xanthobacteraceae; genus Bradyrhizobium. Next base: position 12,491 of record RXJC01000518.1, read on the forward strand.
GTGCCGACCCATTTCATCCGCCGCCTCAACATGCGCGAGCAGTTGATTCGCGAGGTCGAGATCGTGCCGCTGGAAGTGGTGGTGCGGAACGTCGCCGCCGGCTCGCTGTCGCAGCGCCTCGGCATCGAGGAGGGCACCCAGCTGCCCCGTTCGATCATCGAATTCTACTACAAGAACGACCAGCTCAACGACCCCATGGTGTCGGAAGAGCACATCACGGCCTTCGGCTGGGCGACGCCGCAGGAGATCGACGACATCATGGCGCTCGCCATCCGCGTCAACGACTTCCTGACCGGCCTCTTCCTCGGCATCGGCATCCGCCTCGTCGACTTCAAGATGGAGTGCGGGCGCCTGTTCGAGAACGAGATGATGCGCATCATCGTCGCCGACGAGATCTCGCCGGACTCTTGCCGTCTGTGGGACATCAAGTCGAACGAGAAGCTCGACAAGGATCGTTTCCGTAGGGACCTCGGCGGCCTGCTCGAGGCCTATACCGAAGTTGCAAAGCGCCTCGGCATCCTCATGGAGAACGAGCGTCCGCAGGGCTCCGGCCCGGTGCTGGTGAAGAGCTGAGGGGATTTTGACGTGAAGGCACGTGTTACCGTTACCTTGAAGACGGGCATTCTCGATCCGCAAGGCAAGGCCATCGAAGGCGCCCTGAAATCGCTCGGCGTCGACGGTGTCGCCAGCGTCCGCCAGGGCAAGGTGTTCGACATCGAGCTCGCCGGCGCCGACAAGGCCAAGGCCGAGGCCGCGCTGAAGCAGGCCGCCGACAAGCTGCTGGCGAACACCGTGATCGAGAATTATCGGGTCGAGCTGCTGAGCTAGGTCAGTCCTTGTAGCCCGGATGGAGCGAAGCGAAATCCGGGTTTGCATCCGCGGCGGCACTGTCCCGGATTGCGCTTCGCTCCATCCGGGCTACGGGCAATTCCGTCACAGCCAGCCCGCCCGGCGAAACCGCCAGTACAGCGCGGTGCATGCCGTCAGCATCACGCCGAGCAGCATGAAGTAGCCGTACTCCCATTCCAGCTCCGGCATGTGCTTGAAGTTCATGCCGTAGATGCCGGCGAGCGCGGTCGGGATGGCGATGATCGCTAGCCAGGAAGCGAGCTTCTTCGACACAGCCGTCTCCTGCGCCTGGCCCACCAGCAGGCTGGCCTCGAAGGCGAAAGCCAGCACCTCGCGCATGGAATCGATGCGCTCCTGGATGTTGCGGACGTGGTCGGTGACGTCGCGGAACAGCGGCTGCATGGCCTGGCGCACCATCGCCAACTCGTCATGCTCCAGCCGGCGGCAGACCTCCACCAGCGGCCCGATTGCGTTGCGCAGCCGCAGGAGGTCGCGGCGCAGCATGTAGAGCCGCTCGATCTGCGCCTTGCTGATCGGCTTGGACAGCACGTCGTCCTCGATGCCCTCGACCTCGTCGTGAATGCTTTCGAGCACGGGCGAGTAATTGTCGACGATGAAATCGAGGATGGCGTAAAGGATGTAGTCCTCGCCGCGGGCGAGCGCCCGCGGGCAGCTCTCGCAGCGCTCACGGACCGGCCTGTAAGACGTCGAAGCGCCGTGGCGCACCGAGACCAGATAGCCTTCGCCGACGAAGATGTGGGTCTCGCCGAAGGCGATGCGGCCCTCGATCAATTGCGCGGTACGCGCCACGATGAACAGGGCCTCGCCATATTGCTCGATCTTGGGCCGCTGGTGGGCGTGGTTGGCATCCTCGATCGCGAGCTCGTGCAGGTCGAACTGCTTCTGCACCGCGCCGAGCAGCGCCATGTCGGGCTCGTGCAGGCCGATCCAGACCACGTGGCCGGGCTTGGCCCGCCAGCTCGAGGCCTCGCTGATGGCGATATTGGCAACGCGCCGGCCATCGACATAGGCGCCGGCCGCGACGACGCCCTCGGTGGATACCGGCTCGGAGGGGGATGTGGGCAGCGACGGGACATTCATGGCTTCAATCCCGGCAAATCATCGGGCAAAACTGCCCGTGGCTATGGCCTGTGAACAAGGCCTCCCGGCGAGGCTAGCACTGGTAAAATCCCCGTCAAATGGCTATGTCTCTTGACGAATTGGCCCCTCTGGCCAGCCCGATTCCCGTCACCGCCGGAACCCTGACATGAAAGCCGCCATCCTCGTCTTTCCCGGAATCAACCGTGAGCGCGACATGGCGCGTGCCTTGAGGCTGATCTCCGGCAGCGAGCCTGCGATGGTCTGGCATGCCGAGACCTCGCTGCCCGCGGGCACCGACCTCGTGGTGGTGCCGGGCGGCTTCTCCTACGGCGACTATTTGCGCTGTGGTGCCATCGCGGCACGTGCGCCGGTGATGGATGCGGTGCGCGACTATGCGGCCAAGGGCGGCCTCGTGCTCGGCGTCTGCAACGGTTTTCAGATCCTGTGCGAGTCCGGCCTGCTGCCGGGCGTCCTGATGCGCAACGCGCGGCTGAAGTTCATCTGTCACGACGTGCATCTGCGCGTGGAGCGTTCCGACACCCCCTTCACCCGCGGCTACAATGCCGGGCAGGTGATCCGCGTGCCGGTCGCCCATGGCGAAGGCAATTACGAGGCGGATGAGGAGACCATCAAGCGGCTGGAAGGCGACGGGCGGGTGCTCTATCGCTACTGCTCCGCCACCGGCGAAGTCGATGAAGCGCACAACATCAACGGCGCTGCGCATTCCATCGCCGGCATCGTCAACGACAAGGGCAACGTGCTCGGCATGATGCCGCATCCTGAAAACCACGTCGAAGACATCATGGGCTGCACCGACGGTCGCGGCCTGTTCGCCGGCCTCGTCCAGCATCTGGAAAAGGCGGCGTGATCTCGTCCGCCGCGCCTGCGGCGATGTCACTCGCGACGACCGTCAAGTAGCTGCCGTCCTGCGCTGCCGCCACTTCAGCCGCTCCGCCGGCACCGTCATCGCCGCAACACCCGCCATCACCAGCAGCAGCCCCAACGCGAGGTTCGACGGCACGCTCTCGTCGAGCAGCAGCACGGAGAGGCCGACGCCGATCGGAATGCGCAAATAGCCTTGCGCGTTCGTGGTCAGGGTGCCGAGCCGGCCGAGGCAGACGTAGAACAGCATCAGGCCGAGCGCGCTCGACACGATGCCCATGACGACCGTGGCGACGATCGCCGTCGGCGTCGGCTGCAGCGTCCAGGGCTGGTCGATGATCAGCGAGGGCGGCAGCAGGATGAGCCCGCCGAACAGCAGCGAGCCGGCCGCCACCACCATCGGATCGTATTCGGAGAGGCGCAGGCCGAAGATGGTCGCGCAGGCAAACGAGATGGTGGCGAGCAGGATCGCGATCTCCGCCACGATCTCGCTGCCAAGGCCGTGCAGCGCATCGAGGCCGACGATGAGAACCGTGCCGGCAAGGCCGAGCACCGCACCGGCGAGCTTGAGCAGCGTCGCCGGCTCATGCCGCGTGATCAGCGAGGTGATCAGGAAGGCGAAGATCGGCGTCGTCGAGGCCAGCACCACCGTGTTCGACGCCGGCACATATTGCTGCGACCAGGTGATGATCAGGAACGGGAAGGTCGAGTTGATCAATTGCTGGGTGGCGAACAGCTTCCAGGCCTTGGCATCGGTCGGAATCCTGACCCCGCGCATCCACAGGATCGCGAACAGGAAGGCGGCTGCGATCAGCGAGCGTGCCGAGATGAAGGTGATGGGCGGGACGGTGGGAAGCGCGAGCTTGGCCAGCGGATAGGTCGAGCTCCAGCAGCAGGCGAGCGCGAGCAGCAGGGCATAATCGCGCCAGTTGCGCGCACCGGTGGCGATGGATGGCAACGGCGTTGATGCGGACGCCGTCGTGCGACCCGCCTCCGATGTGCTCTGCGGCACCTTGTTCCTGCTCCCCGGCGCAAAAGCGCTTGGCGGGAAGTCTGGGCGAGGGCGCGCGAAAAGGGAAGGCGCCGAGCTATGCGTTTGGCTGAGGGAGCGCCTTCCGCTTCATCCGCTTGATCGTGCCGGAAAAGGTCAGCAGCACCCGGTCGGCGGACATCATCTTGCCGCGCAGGAAGATCAGCGAGCCGCCGGCGCGGGTGACCTCGCCGCTGCATTCGATCAGCTCGCCCTCGCGTGCCGCGTCGAGGAATTCGCAGGCAAAGTTGGTCGTCACCGCCCGGCTGTCCAGGACATGGGTGGCGATCGCGAACAGGGAGTAGTCGGCGAAGGCCATGTAGCAGCCGCCATGGACGTTGCCGGAGCCATTGAGGTGCTTCTTTTCGACCCGGAAGGCGCAGCGGACGCTGCCGTCGGCCTCGATCCGGTGCCAGAAGGGGCCGACATGGGCCTCGAAACTGTCGCGAATCCAGGTCCGCCAGCCCACGAATTCGCCCTCGGTGGCGATGTGGAGGTCGGGACGGCGGGGCGGGGGCGCTTTGGTCAATTCGTGCAAGGAAATGGGCCTTCAATTGCGGGTCTTGAGCCCTTAAATCCGATCTGTCCGCGCCGTGCAATTCCTGTTCCCGCCGTCCCCGCCTGCAAAACATGGGACAGCGGGAAAATGCGCCATAAAGGGCTTTTCGCGAGCCCCGGATGTTCCTAAGAACGGCCAAACCGCCGCCGAAAGCCCCGAATCCATGAAGAATGAACCCAAGATCACCCCCGAACTGGTTGCCGCCCACGGGCTCAAGCCCGACGAATACGAGCGCATCCTGAAGCTGATCGGGCGGGAGCCGACCTTTACCGAGCTCGGCATCTTCTCGGCGATGTGGAACGAGCACTGCTCGTATAAATCCTCCCGCATCCATCTGAAGGGTCTGCCGACCAAGGCGCCCTGGGTGATCCAGGGCCCAGGCGAGAACGCCGGCGTGATCGACATCGGCGATGGCCAGGCCGTGGTCTTCAAGATGGAGAGCCACAACCATCCGAGCTACATCGAGCCGTATCAGGGGGCGACGACCGGCGTCGGCGGCATTTTGCGCGACGTCTTCACCATGGGCGCGCGCCCGATCGCCTGCCTCAATGCGCTGAGCTTCGGCGCGCCCGAGCATGCCAAGACGCGGCACCTCGTCTCCGGCGTCGTTGCCGGCGTCGGCGGCTACGGCAATTCCTTCGGCGTGCCGACGGTCGGCGGCCAGGTCCGCTTCCACACCCGCTATGACGGCAATATCCTTGTCAACGCGATGGCGGTGGGCCTCGCCGATGCCGACAAGATCTTCTATGCGGCGGCCTCCGGCGTGAACATGCCGATCGTCTATTTGGGCTCCAAGACCGGCCGCGACGGCATCCACGGCGCCTCGATGGCCTCGGCCGAGTTCGACGACAAGTCGGAGGAGAAGCGCCCGACCGTGCAGGTCGGCGATCCCTTTGCGGAAAAGCTGCTGCTGGAAGCCTGCCTCGAGATCATGGAGAAGGGTTGCGTCATCGCGATCCAGGACATGGGCGCGGCTGGCCTGACCTGCTCGGCGGTGGAAATGGGCGCCAAGGGCGACCTCGGCGTCGATCTCGATCTCGACGCGGTGCCGACCCGCGAGACCGGCATGAGCGCCTACGAGATGATGCTCTCGGAAAGCCAGGAGCGCATGCTCATGGTGCTCAAGCCCGAGAAGGAAAAGGAAGCCGAGGCGATCTTCAAGAAGTGGGGCCTCGACTTCGCCGTGGTTGGCTACACCACGCCGAGCAAGCGCTTCGTGGTCAAGCATGGCGGCGACGTCATGGCCGATCTGCCGATCAAGGAGCTCGGCGACGAGGCGCCGCTGTACGACCGCCCGCATGTCGCCTCCGCCGCGCTGCCGGTCGTGCACGCCCGCGACGTGCCGGCGCCGATGGCGCTCGGTGCCGCGCTGGAGAAGCTGATCGGCACGCCCGACATGTGCTCCAAGCGTTGGGTCTGGGAACAATACGACCACGTCATCCTCGGCAACACCATGCAGCGTCCTGGCGGCGATGCCGCCGTGGTGCGCGTGCAGGACGGGCCGAAGGGGCTGGCGCTGACCGTCGACGTTACGCCCCGCTATTGCGAGGCCGATCCGTTCGAGGGCGGCAAGCAGGCTGTCGCGGAAGCCTGGCGCAACATCACCGCGGTCGGCGGCAAGCCGCTCGCGATCACTGACAATCTCAATTTCGGCAACCCTGAACGTCCCGAGATCATGGGCCAGTTCGTCGGCTGCCTGAAGGGCATCTCGGAAGCCTGCCGCACGCTCGACTTCCCGGTCGTGTCCGGCAACGTCTCGCTCTACAATGAGACCAACGGCCGCGCGATCCTGCCGACGCCCTCGATCGGCGGCGTCGGCCTGCTCGACGATTTCACCAAGTCGGCCTCGCTGGCCTTCAAGGCCGAGGGCGAAGCGATCCTGCTGGTCGGCGAGACCCATGGCTGGCTCGGCCAATCGGTGTACCTGCGCGACATCTGCGGCCGCGAGGAGGGCGCGCCGCCGCCGGTCGATCTCGCCGCCGAGAAGCGCAACGGCGATTGCGTGCGCGGCATGATCCATGCGGGCACCGCGACCGCCGTGCACGATCTCTCCGACGGCGGCCTGTTGATCGCGCTGGCCGAGATGGCGATGGCCGGCGGCATCGGCGCCAAGCTCCTGGCGGCGCCGACCTCGCTGGTCTCGCAGGCCTATTGGTTCGGCGAGGACCAGGCGCGCTATCTCGTCACCGTGCCGGAAGCCGAAGCCGGCCGCGTGCTGGCCAAGATGCGCGGCTGCGAGGTCCCCTGCGTGCGCATCGGCACCACCGGTGGCGATGCCATTGCGATCGCGGGCGAGGCGCCGGTTGCGATCGATGCTCTGCGGACGTCGTTCGAGCGCTGGCTGCCCGAATATATGGGCGGCAAGGCGGCGTGAGGCGCTCCTCAGTCATTGCGAGCGCAGCGAAGCAATCCAGACTGTCTCCGCGGAGGGATTCTGGATTGCTTCTTCGCAAGGGCTCCTCGCAATGACACGTGGAGAGACTTCGGCCTCACAACACGTGCGACGCGCCCGGAATCTTCCGCAAGGCCGCCGTCAGGCCCCAGCTCAGGATCACCGTGAGCACGAAGCCGATCGCCGCTTTCACGATCGCCGGCAGGCTGTAGTCGAACAGCCAATACTGGATCCACAGCGCGATCGGATAGTGCACCAGGAAGATGCCGTAGGCATCGGCCTGCATGCGGTCGAGCAGGTTCGGCCCCGGCGATTTGTCATGCAGGAAGAAGGCGAGGATCGCGAGCAGGATCGAGGCCGAGAACAGCACCAGGAACGTGCCGTAGAACACGTGATACCAGTGCGGCAGCGGATCGGGATTGCCGAGGATTTCGCGCTTGATGTAGATCATGCACCACATCAGGCAGTACGGCACCAGCGTGATCATCACCCAAGACCAGCGGCTCTTGGGCAATTGGCCGTCGGCGCCGAGGATGCCGCGATCGAAATTTGCCGAACCGACGCTGGCGCCGATGAAGAAGTAGCTGAAGTAGAGCAGGATGCGGCTCGCCTGCACCGAGAACGGCCCGAACTCGAACCATTTGTGGGCGCCGAAATAGACCAGCGCGGGCACGTAGACGAGCACGCTCACTCCGGCGAGCATCAGCCAGAACACGGCCGGCTGCTCGAAGCTGCGCAGCGAGACGCGGTTGCCGGGATCGACCAGATGCGCCGAGACCCGGTAGAGCAGGCTTGCGGTGAGGTCGAACGCCAGCAGCACCCAGACGAACCAGATCGGGCCGCTCGGCCACGGACCCGCCGTCACCGTCTTCCACCAGAACGCAGCGAAGGTCAGCTCAGGCTCGGCTCGTAGCGCGATGGCGTAATAGGCGAGCGGGATGACGGTGAAGGCGGCAATCGCGAAAGGCAGCCCGAGCCGCAGCAGGCGGTCGCGCACGAAGACCTGTGGCGCCTTGCGCGCGATGCCGGGCCAGGTGAACAGGCCCGACAGGAAGAAGAACATCGCCATGAAGAAGCTGTCGGTGGCGAGCACGATCATGTCGAAGCCGGCAAAGGAGGCCGGATCGGTGTGACCGAAATGCGTATAGGGGATCACCGCATGATGCAGCAGAACCACCAGCGTCAGAAAGGTGCGGGCGCGATCGAGCGACAGATTGCGCGCCTTGCTCCTGGGCGCGGCGTGCGCTTCCGCGCCGATCGTCGCTGAATGTGACATCGTGGTCATGGCCGCCCCGCGCTCCCTGCTCCCGGCGGGACTGTGCCGCCGGGAACCGGATTGAGCAAGCCTCGTTTGAGCCGGTCTACAGGTGAGACGAGGATTTGGAACCAGTTCCGCGCGACGAAGTTAGCGTTCCCGAAAAGGGCGTGAGGGCCGCGCGCGAGCGGCACCAATTCGGAGCTGGCGATGACAATCCTGAAATGGGCGCTGATCTTCCTGCTGATCTCGATCGTGGCCGGCGTGCTCGGCTTCACCGGCATCTCGGCCGCCTCCGCCGACGTCGCCCGCTTCCTGTTCTACGTGTTCGTGGTGATCTTCCTGGTCCTGCTGATACTGGGGCTCACGATCTTCAGGGCGTAGGTCCGGGCTATGCCAGCACTCTCAGTCGTCATGCCCGGGCTTGTCCCGGGCATCCACGAACGTTCTGATCATGGGTGGCCAAGAACGTGGATGGCCGGGACGAGGCCCGGCCATGACGGAAAGACCCGTGTCGGTCTCTATCCCACTTCTTCGATCTTCACCTTGTCCGGATAGAAGGCCAGATGGCCGGAAATCTCGGCCATCGCGGGGAAGGGCGTCTCATAGGTCCAGATCGCGTTGTCGAGCGTCTTGCCGTCGGCCTTGACGCTGTAATAGCTCGCGTCGCCCTTGTAGGGGCAATGGGTGGTGCGCTCGGTGCGCTCCAGCAGGGACATGTTGGCGTCCTCCCGCGGCACATATTGCACCGCCGGATATTTGGCCTCCTTCAGCGTCAGCGCCTTGGCGGTCTCGGCGATCACGATGTCGCCCGCAGTCACACGGACACGGCGGGGATTGGGGGTGATGGTGATGGGGTGGTCGGGCCCTGGAAGCTTCATGATTTCACGCCTTTTCGATCGATCTGTCTTGCGCGGCACTTTGTCGTGCCTTTCTCCCGCTGGGATCAAGGATATAGTGCCGGAATGCGTGACGCAGAAGGCCGTTCACGCTAAGTTTGCCTCCGCTGGCGAGGGGACCGCCGGCACCGATTCGAGACCAGAAGGAGCAAGACCCGAATGCCCATGGACGCCCACGATATCGAGGCGATGATCAAGGCAGCGATCCCCGATGCCGAGGTGACCATCCGTGACCTCGCCGGCGACGGCGATCACTATGCCGCGACCGTGATCTCGGAATCCTTCCGCGGCAAGTCCCGCGTCCAGCAGCACCAGATCGTCTATCAGTCCCTGCGCGGCCAGATGGGCGGCGTCCTGCACGCCCTGGCGCTGCAAACCGGGGTACCTGGGTCCTAGAGGGATCGCACCTGGCCTGACCAGCGGGGGACGATGATGGCTGCGGACAATCCGCGCGGAGCGATGTTTCGCGTCATCACGCCGAACCAGCACAGTCGCGTCACCAATGTCGAGCTGTTCTTCGACCTCGTCTTCGTCTTTGCGGTCACGCAGGTTTCCCACACGCTGCTGCACCATTTTACGCCGCTCGGTGCCGTGCACGTCACGATGCTGTTTCTCGCGGTGTGGTGGGTGTGGGTCTACACGGCCTGGGTCACCAACTGGCTCAATCCCGAGCTGACGCCGGTCCGCATCCTGCTCTTCCTGATGATGCTGGGCGGCCTCGTGCTGTCGACGACGATCCCGACCGCGTTCGAGGCGCGGGGCCTGTGGTTCGCCATCGCCTACGCGGCCATGCAAGTCGGACGCACCGCATTCTGGCTGCTCGCGACGCCGGCGCACCGGACGGCGGTGCGGCACAATGCGATCCGCATCCTGGTCTGGCTCTCCGTGTCCGCGGTGTTCTGGATTCTCGGCGGCCTCGCCCATGACGAGGCGCGGCTATGGTTCTGGATCGCGGCGCTGACGATCGAATACATCTCGCCCGCGGCGCGCTTCTGGGTCCCCAAGCTCGGCTTCTCCTCGGTCGAGGCCTGGGCGGTCGAGGGCGGCCACATGGCCGAGCGCTGCTCGCTCTTCGTCATCATCGCGCTCGGCGAGGCGGTCGTCGTCAACGGCGCAACCTTTGCCGAGCTGGAATGGACCGCGAGCAATATCCTCGCCTTCGTCTCGGCGCTGGTCGGCAGCATCGCGATGTGGTGGGTCTATTTCCACAAGGGCGCGGAAGCCGGCTCCGAGCGCATCTCGAAGTCCACCGAATCCGGTCGCCTGGCGCGGCTCGCCTATACCTATCTGCACATGCCGATCATCGCCGGCATCATCCTGACCGCGGTCTCGGACGAGCTGGTGCTGAAGCATCCGACCGGGCATTCCGATGTGCGTACCATCGTCAGCACGATCGGCGGGCCGCTGGTGTTCCTCGTCGGCACCATCCTGTTCAAGCACTCGATCCGCGGCTTCCTGCAGCTCTCCCACGGCATCGGCATCATTCTGCTGCTGGCGCTGTGGTGGTTCGCCGCCGACCTCTCGCCGCTCTGGCTGTCGGTGGCGACCAGCGCGATCATGATCGTGGTGGCGGTGTGGGAGTCGGTGTCGCTGGGGTCGGCAGCGGAGGAGGCCGAGGGGCATTGAAACGCGGCTCGAGTGCCTACTCCGCAACCTCCAGCGCGTGCACCGAGAACATCTTCGCCGCATCCGTCCAGCTCTCGCGCACGTTCCAGCCGGCGCCTTGCGCCAGCGCCGCAAAACGCTCGATGCTGTATTTGTAGCTGTTCTCGGTGTGGATGCTTTCGCCCGGCTTGAACGAGAAGCTGGTGCCGAGCAGGCGCACGGTCTGGCTCTTCTTGCTGATCAGGTGCATCTCGATCCGGTGCCGCTCGCGATTGTAGATCGCGCGATGGGTGAAGGCGGACAGGTCGAAATTGCCACCGAGCTCGCGGTTGATGCGCACGAGGACATTGAGGTTGAAGCGCGCGGTGACGCCGGCGGCATCGTTGTAGGCGTCATGGAGCACGCGCTCGTCCTTCTCAAGGTCGGCGCCGATGATCATCTGCGCACCCTTGCCGAGGATCTTGCGGGCGCTCTTCAGGAAGGCCTGGGCTTCATGCGGCTCGAAATTGCCGATGGTCGAACCCGGGAAGAAGCCGACCTTGGGCAGGGACGCGACCTGCCTGGGCAGCTCGAACGGCGTGGTGAAGTCGGCGGCGACCGGGTAGATGTCGAGCAAGGGGAAATCCCGCTTCAGCCCGTTCGCCTGCGCCTTCAGGAAGTCGCCGGAGATGTCGACGGGCACATAGGCCGCGAATTTGCAATGGCTCAGCAGCAGGCGGACCTTGGTGGTCGCGCCGGCGCCGAACTCGACGAGGGCGGCGTGCTCGGGGATGATCTTCGCGATCTCGCTGCCGCGCTCCTTCAGGATCGCAAGCTCGGTCCGCGTCGGGTAATATTCCGGCAGCTTCGTGATCGCCTCGAACAGCTCCGATCCCGTCGCGTCATAAAAGTATTTCGGCGACAGCTTCTTGGGCTGTTGCGAGAGGTCCTCGATCGCCTCGCGGGCGAAGGCGGTGGTCTGCTCGTCGGGAAGATGGGCTTCGGCCAAAGCGCTGGCGTGCACATTCATGATACTCTCCTGAACGCGCTGTCCGGCGCGTATCTGTCGTCGGAAAAGGTTTACTCGTAGTCGGCGAGCCGCAGCCCCGTGAACTGCCAACGGTGGTGCGGATAGAAGAAATTCCGATAAGTGATACGGCTGTGGCCTTCCGGAGTTGCAAGCGAGGAGCCGCGCAGCACCAGCTGGTTGACCATGAACTTGCCGTTGTACTCGCCGAGCGCACCTTCGACGGCGCGGTAGCCGGGGTAGGGTGAGTAGGAGCTGCGCGTCCACTGCCAGACGATGCCGAAGGCGTCGTTGAGCTGGCCTGCACGCGCGGCGACCTCCCATTCCATTTCGGTCGGCAAATGCTTTCCGGCCCAGCGCGCATAGGCGTCGGCCTCGTAATAGCTGACATGGCAGACCGGCGCCTCGGGATCGACCGGCTTGAGTCCGGCCAGCGTCATCACCTGCCAGGCGCCGTCGACCTCGCGCCAATAACCAGGGGCCTGCCAGTCTTCCTTGCTGGCGGCGGCAAAGCCGTCCATCAGCCACAGCGTGGCACGCCGGTAGCCGCCGTCGCGCATGAAGGCGAGCCATTCGGCATTGGTAACGAGATTGCGCGCGACCTTGACCGGGCCGACCAGGGCCCGATGCGCCGGCCGCTCGTTGTCGAAATGAAAGCCGTCATCGGCATGGCCGACGGTGTGGATGCCTTCGTTCAGTGTCAGCCAGTCCTCGCCGGTGCGCGTCGCGGACGGAAAGCGCCAATCAGGGTCGTAGGCCGGATAGACCGGGTTTTGCGCAAAAGCGTGCAGGATGTCGGTGAACATCAACTCCTGATGCTGCTGCTCATGATTCAGGCCGACCTCCACCAGCGGCGCGATCTCGCGCAGCTTGTCGGCGCCGGCCTCGCGGAAGAATTTGACGACGGCGGCATCGACATAGCGGCGGTAGGCACCGACCTCATCGGCGGTGGGTCGCGTGATGTCGCCGCGATGATTGCGGGCATGACGCGGGCCGGCGCTGACGTAATAGGAATTGAACAGGAATGCGAAATCGGGGTGGAAGGGCCGATAGCTGCTCGCATGCTCGCCGAGCAGAAATTGCTCCCAGAACCAGGTGGTATGGGCGCGGTGCCATTTCGTCGGGCTCGCGTCCGGCATGGACTGGATCTGCTGGTCCTCCGGCGAGAGCGGTGCGGCCCGGCGTTCGGTCTCATGGCGGACGCCGATAAACGCGTCCTGAAGCCTCTGGGCGAGGCCGCCCTGACCGGACGGTGACGAAAGCGGGGCGGTGGCCGTGGCGGAGGCTTGTTTCGTCACGTTTTTCTCCAGACAGGACAAGAGAACGTTGTTGGCGTTACCCGGTTCCAAAACCAGGGTTCGTCCTAGATAGGGGCTCCGTTACGGTATGAAAGTCCTCTCTGGCGATGATATTGATGTCATCAGCCTATGGACCCGCTTGGGGCAAACCGGCCGCCGGAGACCCGTCGCCGCCATTTTACTTTGGATGCACAACGGTTTGGGCTACATATATGGACAGGTATCGGGTTAAATCGGCTGAGCCGGCCCGAGGGTATTGTGAAGGGCTCTGCCCCAGAAGGACACGGATATGAGCATCGCGGAATTCATCGACAACGAAGTGAAGTCGAACGACGTGGTTCTGTTCATGAAGGGTACGCCGCAATTTCCGCAGTGCGGCTTCTCCGGCCAGGTGGTCCAGATCCTCGACCACGTCGGCGTCGGCTACAAGGGCCTCAACGTCCTCGAGTCCGCCGAGCTGCGCAATGGCATCAAGGAATACTCGAACTGGCCGACCATCCCGCAGCTCTATGTCAAGGGCGAGTTCGTCGGCGGTTGCGACATCGTCCGCGAGATGTTCCAGGCCGGCGAATTGCAGCAGCTCTTCTCCGAGAAGGGTGTCGTCGTCGCGGCCTGATGAATGGCCCGGCTGACGCGCCGGATTGGCGGCGCCGAGCTCGAGGTCATCGCTGCCGACATCACCACGCTGAGCGTTGACGCCATCGTCAACGCCGCCAACACGTCGCTCCTTGGCGGGGGCGGCGTGGATGGTGCGATCCATCGGGCCGCTGGGCCCGATCTGGTCGCCGAATGCCGCATGCTCCACGGCTGCAAAACGGGCGATGCCAAGATCACCAAGGGCTACCGGCTCAAGGCCGCCCATGTGATCCACACCGTCGGGCCGGTCTGGAATGGCGGCTCGCTCGGCGAGGACGACCTGCTTGCCTCCTGCTATCGCCGCTCGATGGAGCTGTGCGGGAAGCACCAGCTCACCTCGGTGGCATTCCCGGCAATTTCGACCGGCATCTTTCGTTTTCCCGCCGACCGGGCCGCTGACATCGCGGTGCGCACGACGATCGAAGGGCTGTCTGCCGTCGAATCCGTGACCCGTATCGTGTTTTGCTGCTTCGCCGAGCCCAGCGCCAGGCTGCATGCCGAGGCGCTCGAACGACACGGCGGCCCTTGTGCCGGATGACGCGGTCGTTACACTCCGCCGGACCATGTTCCGGGGAGGGGATATGATTTTACGGTCTGGACTGCGTGCGCTGGCCTGCGGTGCACTTCTATCGCTCGGCGTGATCTCGCTGGCGCGGGCCGAAGGCACTTACGAGATTCCCGCCGGCGCGCATTTCAACCAGGAGAAGCTCGGCAGGATCAGCGAGTTCTTCAAGAACGAGGTCGCGACCGGCAAGATCGCCGGCGCAACCGTGCTGATTCAGCAGCACGGCACGCCGGTCTACCACGAAGCCTTCGGCGTGCAGGACGTGGTCAGCAAGGCGCCGATCACGGACAAGACAATCTTCCGCCTGTTCTCGATGAGCAAGGCGATCACTTCTGTCGTCGCGATGCAATTGATCGAAGACGGCAAGATCAAGCTGGATGATCCCGTCTCGAAATACATCCCGTCCTTCGCCAATGTGAAGGTCGGCGTCGAGAAGAAGGCCGAGGACGGCACCAAGTCGCTTGAGCTGGTGCCGCCGAACCGGCCGATGACGGTGCACGATCTGATGACGCACACCTCAGGCATCACCTATGGCTTTTATGGCGACAGCCTGGTGCGCAAGGCCTATCGCGACGCCAACATCTACGCCGGCGATTTCGATCTCGCCGAGTTCGCCGAGCGCATCGCCAAACTGCCGCTGCACAACCAGCCGGGTGCGCTCTGGCAATACGGTCATTCCACCGACGTCCTGGCGCGGGTGATGGAGGTCGCGGCCGGCAAGCCGCTGATCGACATCATGCGCGAGAAGCTGCTCGATCCGCTCGGCATGGTCGATACCGGCTTCTTCATCACCGCGCCCGAGAAAAAGAAGCTGCTGGCGCAGCCGGTGCCGAACGACAGCGATTTCCGCGTCGGCCGCATCAACGACCCGACGGTGGTCAAGAAGATCATGTATGCCAGCGGCGGCATGGTCACCACCATGGCGGACTACCAGCGCTTCGCGCAGATGCTGCTCAATGGCGGCAGCCTCGACGGCAAGACCATCCTCAAGCCCGCAACATTCAAGCTGATGACGACCGATCAGATCGGTCCAGGCTCCGGCGTCGAACGCGACTATTTTTACTTCCCCGGCGACGGCTTCGGCTTCGGCCTCGGGCTCGCGGTCCGCACCGATCCCGGCAACGCCAAGCCGCCGCCGCCCGGCGATCTCGGCGAGCTGAAATGGGACGGCGCTTCCGGCTGCTATTTCGTGATCGATCCCAAGCAGGACATGTTCTTCGTGCTGCTGGAGCAGACCCCGACCGAGCGCCAGCGCGTGCAGCGAACCCTGAAGCAGCTGGTCTATGAAGCCATGGAGAAGTGACAGGGGCGGGCGCCGCGCGTTTCTCGCGGCGCTTGTTGTTCTGGTTGGATTGGCGGCCGGTGCGAAAGCCGGCTCCGGGGAACGCACGGCCCGCACGCTCTCGGCTGAAGGGCTGGCCAAGGTCTCTGACTACATCGGGAACGAAGTTGCGACCGGGACGATTCCCGGCGCCATCCTGCTGCTGCAGCAGCATGGCAGGCCGGTCTACTACCAGGAATTCGGCGTCCGCGACGTTGCCACCAAGATGCCGATGAGCGCGGACACGATCTTCCGCCTCTATTCGATGTCGAAGCCGATCACGTCGGTCATGGCGATGATGCTGGTCGAGGAGGGCAGGCTCGCGCTCGAGGATCCCGTCGCAAAGTACATTCCGGCCTTTGCCGATATGAAGGTTGGCGTCGAGCGGCGGGGCGAGGGAAGCAAGGTTGCGTTGACGCTGGAGCCGCTTGAGCGTCCTGTCACGATCAAGGACCTGCTGCGTCATACCGCGGGGCTGCCTTACGGCTTCCATGGCGGCGGTGGGGTGCGCGAGCTCTATGCTGCGGCAGACCTCTTCAACAGCGATCTGTCCAACGCCGATTTCGTCGCAAAACTCGCAACGTTGCCGCTCGCCGAGCAGCCGGGCACAGTGTGGGACTACGGCTTTGCCACCGACGTGCTCGGCCGCGTTGTCGAGGTCGTCTCGGGAAAGAGGCTGCTCCAGTTCGGGAAGGAGCGGCTGCTCGATCCGCTCGGCATGACCGAGACGGCGTTCTACGTCGTCGATGCCGCCAAGTTTCCGCGCATCGCCGAGCCGATGCCGGAGGACCGCAACATCAGCCCGACGACGCGCGTGCGCGACATCAAACGTCCGGCGACATGGGAGTCGGGTGGCGCCGGCATGGTCGGCACGATCGGCGACTATGCTCGGTTTGCCCAGATGCTGCTGAATGGCGGCACTTATGAGGGGCGCCGCTACCTCAAGCCCGAGACCGTCGCGCTGATGGCGTCGGATCATGTCGGGCCCGAAACCAACATCGCGCGCGACCAGAACTATTATCCCGGCGCCAGTTCCGGCTTCGGTCTCGGCTTCGCCGTGCGCACCTCGGTGCCGCCGGGCACGTCATGGCCGCTTGGCGAATATCGCTGGGACGGCGTCGGCGGCACCTTCTTCTTCATCGATCCCGAAGACGATCTGGCCGGAATCTTCATGGCGCAAACGCCGTCGCAGCGCGGCCGGATTCAATTGGCGCTGAAGACGTTGATCTATCAGGCGATGGGGCGGTAAGCGCGGAGTGGCGTCGTAGCCCGGATGGAGCGCAGCGCAATCCGGGATTCTTGCCGCCGAAAGAGGACCCGGATTACGCTTGCGCTCCATCCGGGCTACGGCAGCTCTCTACGCCCCGCGCACGATCTCGCGCACGTATCCGATCGTCTCCTCGACCTGGGCCGCATTGACGTCGAGATGAGTGCAGGCGCGGATGCGGCCGTCCATCATCGCCAGCGTCACGCCACGCTGGCGCAGCGCCGCGACCATCTTGTCGCCGGCAATGCCGGCACCGTCGGGCTTGAAGAACACGAGGTTGGTCTCGGGCTCCTGCACCTCGATGCCCGATATCTGCGACAGCCCGCGGGCGAGCGCGCGCGCATTGGCGTGGTCGTCGGCAAGGCGTTCGACGTGATGGTCGAGCGCGTAGATGCAGGCGGCGGCGCAGATTCCGGCCTGCCGCATCGAGCCACCGAGCCGCTGCTTCCACTGCCACACCGCGTCGATGAAGGCGCGCGAGCCCGCGAGCACCCCGCCGATCGGTGCGCCGAGGCCCTTGGAGAAGTCGATCCAGGCTGAATCCCAGCCCGCGGTCATGTCGCGCGGGGAAATGCCGCTGGCGACAGTGGCGTTGAGCAGGCGGGCGCCGTCCATGTGGGTGACGAGGCCGTGCTGCTTGGCGATCGCGACGATCTCATCGAGGGCCGCCTTCTTCCAGATCGTGCCGCCGCCGATGTTGGCCGTCTGCTCGACGCTGACCACGGTCTGCGGCGGCTGGTAGCGCGTGCGGGGATGCAACGCCTTGCGAAAGGTCTCCGGCGTGAACTGGCCATCGGGGCCCTTCAGCTGCGTGACCTGGAAGCCGCCGATCGCGGCATGCGCGCCGCCTTCGCGCGCGATGATGTGCGCGGTCTCATGGGCCAGGATTTCGTCGCCAGGGCGGCAATGCACCAGCGTCGCAGTGACGTTGCACATGGTGCCTGAGGGCATGTAGACAGCGGCTTCCTTGCCGAGCAGATCGGCCACGCGCTCGCACAGCGCATTCACGGTCGGATCGTTGCCGACCTGCTCGTCACCGACCTCCGCCCGTGCCATTGCCTCGCGCATCCCGGCCGTCGGCTTGGTCTGCGTGTCCGAGAGCAGATTGATGCGCACCGGCGGCGCCTTGGGATCGACGGGGGGAGGGGTGTAGAGCATGGCTGATCTCGTCATTTCGTCTAGTCGAACAATTGCGGTCTGATGTCCTGTGCGCCGTGAAGAATGGCGCGGATTTCGACGTGGTCGGGTTGCACCGTGTCGAAAATCAGATGGGATTGGAAGCGGAAACGTCGGTAGCCAGCGGCGAGTTCGTCCACTTGCTGGCCGATCAGGGGAAAGTCCGCGAGAAGTCCGAAGGAGCGGATCAGACCGGCATAATAGGCTTCGGCCTGATATTTGCCGAACCGGCTCTCGGTGAAGTCGTAGATATCGATCAGGTCGGCTCGGGTCCGCTCCGATAACCGGTACTCAGCCATGACGGCGTTGAGCGACGCGTTCGCGCGCAGCAGCGAGGATGTCGTCCGGCGTGTCCGACGTGAAATTGTTGCAACCGGGCTGGGCGAACAGCGCTTGATATCGGCGCACCTGTTCGTCGCGGGGCAGCTTGGCCCATGCTTCAAGCTCCGCCTCAGAAGGCGCTGCCGATGGCGGGACGTTGGCGAACTGGTCAGTCGTCTGAGACATCGATAACACGATACCACAACAAAAAGGCCCCGGAAACCGGGGCCTTTGAGCGTTGATCTGCTGAGCCTATCAGCGCGAATAGAATTCGACGACCAGATGCGGCTCCATCTGCACCGGGAACGGCACGTCGGAGAGGCCGGGGATGCGGATGTACTTGGCGGTCATCTTGCCGTGGTCGACTTCGAGATAGTCGGGCGTGTCGCGCTCGGGGAGCTGGCTGGCTTCGAGCACGTGGGCGAGCTGCTTGGAAGCTTCCTTGACCTCGACCACGTCGCCGACCTTGAGCTGGTAGCTCGAGATGTTGACCTTGCGGCCGTTCACCTTGATGTGGCCGTGGTTGATGAACTGGCGCGCGGCGAAGATCGTCGAGACGAACTTGGCGCGGTACACGACCGCGTCGAGACGACGCTCCAAGAGGCCGATCAGGTTCTCGCCGGTGTCACCCTTGAGGCGGCTGGCTTCGACATAGATGCCGTGGAACTGGCGCTCGCTGATGTTGGCGTAGTAGCCCTTCAGCTTCTGCTTGGCGCGCAGCTGCACGCCGAAGTCGGAGAGCTTGCCCTTGCGGCGCTGGCCGTGCTGGCCGGGGCCGTATTCCCTGCGGTTTACGGGGCTCTTCGGGCGGCCCCAGATGTTCTGGCCCATACGGCGATCGATCTTGTACTTCGCCTCACTGCGCTTAGTCATCGCGTCCTCTTCGGTTGCATGGTTTGAGGAAACGCGCCCTCCTGTGTGACGGGATAAATCCCGGCACCGACAGGTCCGATCCCCAAAGCTTAAGGGAGTGGACCACGGGTCGCGAAACGCTTCGCGGGCCGAAATCGGCCCGCGAGCAGGCGGCTTTTAGGGGAGTTTGGACCGTTCTGTCAATTCTTTACGGTCATCATTCCGGGGCGGTGCGAAGGCACCGAACCCGGAATCTCGAGGTTCCCCGGTGCGCAATCGCGCACCTGAGGTCTGGTCCTTCGGACCATCCCGGAACGACGGCTCCTAAGTTCGGACCGCCCGGATCGGCTTGGAGCCGGCCGCGCGTAATTCGGCAGCGATTTCAGTGTTCAGGACCTGTTCCAGGCGGGTCAGGACCCGGGCGATCGGGGCAGCGTCGGTGACCCGGTGATCCCAGCGGATCACGACGTGGATGGTCTGGTCGGGCTCGACGACCCCGTAGCTGACGATGAATGGGCCCGGCGTGACCGGATGGAGCTCGCCGCCGCCATAGGCGGCCACCGAGCTGACCGCGAAGCTGCCGAACCAATTGCCGCGCTGCCGGCCGAAATTGAGGCCGATCGCCCAGGACAGGCGCCGCAGCGGCCACGGCAGCCGGGTGGCCCGCATGATCTTGCGGAACATCGGGACGTCCTCGAGTGGCGCCGTCTTGCCGCGCCGGATCTCGGCATCAACTGCAGCCAGCGCCATCGCCTCGGGGGCCGCGATTCGCTGCGGCATCACGCATTCCTCGCCGGCCTCGACCCGGGCGATGGCCACCAGCGCCACGCTCTTGGGCAGCTCATAGAGCATGGGACGGGGCCATTTGGCGTAGACGGTGCGCAGGATCGGCTCATCCCTGGCGACGAGGGCAAAGGCCTTGACGAAAATCGCGGCCCAGCCGGCGGGCGCCATTGCGCCTGCGCGGGCCTCCAGCAAAGGGCGAATGTTGAGCGACCGGGAGAGCGAGACGAACGGCACGTCCATCGAGGCGTGCATGAGGTCGCAAATCAGCCGCCGCGGCAGCGAAATGTTCTTGGGTTTCCCGCGCATCGCTTTCCGGTTCCCGCGGATTAAAATTCAGGCGGCCGGCGGCTGTCCCGCCCACCGCCTGCTCTAGCACGAACCAACCCGGTTGGGGCCAGTCGGTTCAGTTCCTGGCGGCGATAGCGGGCGGCGTCTCTCAAAAATTAAAATATTATTCATTTTCAATATTTTATCTCATTTTCCCACGTATTGTCAGGGCCCGCTCAGCGCCGGATGCCATCGAACGCCGCCATGATGCCGCGCTGGAATAGCGACCAGTCGAAGCCGAGCGCGATGGCGCGGTAGCCGCGGTCGACCAGGGCGTTGGCCTGGTCGGCGGTGCGGGCGACGCCGCCGATCGGCACGCCGCTTCTGAGGATACCGGCCTCGGCGCGCGCGACCAGCGCCAGCAGCTCGGGATCGTCCATCTGGCCGCGTTTGTTGATGGACGTGGCGAGGTCACCGGGCCCGATGACAGCAACGTCGATGCCCGGCGTCGCCATGATCTCGTCGATGCGGTTGACGGCCTCGACATGCTCGATGGTGACCATGCAGATCATCTCGTCGTCGGCGCTGGCCATATAGTCCGGCATCGACTGGCCCCAGCGGAACGGCGCGTGGAACGGGCCCCAGAGCCGGTCGCCGCGCGGCGGATAGCGCACGCTGCGCACGGCTTTCTCCGCTTCGGCCCGGTTCGTGATCATCGGAAAGTTGATGCCGAAGGCGCCGATGTCCATCGGGGCCTTCGCAAGCCACGGCTCGTTCGCTGCGATCCGCACCAGGGGCGTGCACGGCGTGCCCGTGGTCGCGGCGATCATCGCGTGGGCTTCGGTGAGCCCGATCGGGCCATGTTCGAGGTCGACGATGATCCAGTCGAGCGAGCGCGCCATGATCTGCACCAGCTGCACGCTCGGGATGGTCGCGATGGCGCCGAAGGCGGGGCGCCCCTCGCGCCAGAGCTGGCGGAGGCGGTTGAGCGGCGGGGTCTGGACCGGCATGGAAGAGCCTGCGGCTGGGTGACGACGGCAAAACCTAGCAGCGCCATGCCGCGGCGCAAAGTCAGGCCAGCGCGCGACCGCCGAAGAACGGCGTCAGCATGGCCGAAAGGCCATGCACGCGGTTCGAGGTGAAGATCATCTCGGCGCCGGCCTGCGCGATGTCGCGGCTAGGCGCACCCAGCAGGTCCGAGACCCGGCGGGCGATCGCCGGCGCCGGATCGATCCAGTCGACCGGCCAGGGCGCCAGCCGCTTCAGCCGGTCGAGCAGCAGCGGATAATGGGTGCAGGCGAGCACGATGGTGTCGGTGCGCGCGCCGGCGTCCTCGGTATCGCCGACGAAGCAGGGGGCGAGCTCGGCAAGGATGTCGTCGTCGCTGACGGAAGCTCCGCCAAGCGCGGCCTCGGCGAGCGAGGCGAGCTCGGGCGAGCCGACCAGCGTCACCTCACAGCCTTGCGCGAAATCTCGGATCAGCGCCTTGGTGTATTCGCGTTTGACCGTGCCCTTGGTGCCGAGCACCGAGACGCGGCGGGTCCGCGACTGCGCGCAAGCCGGCTTGATCGCCGGCACAGTGCCGACGAAAGGCACGGAATAGGCGGCGCGCAGGTGCGACAGGACCAGGGTGGACGCCGTGTTGCAGGCGATGACGACGATGTCAGGGTCATGCGTGCCGATCAGCTCCCCCATCAGCGGCACGACGCGGGCGATGATCTCGTCCTCGCCATGGTGGCCGTAGGGGAAGAAGGCGTCGTCGGCGACGTAGACGTAATGGGCGTCGGCGCGCGCGGCCACGACCTCACGCAGCACCGTGAGCCCGCCAAGGCCGGAATCAAACACCAGGATCGTCGGAGAATGGGTCACGTGGTCACCTTAGGGCGCCATGGTTACCATTCGGTTTTTGGGGCGGTTTTGCGGCGGGGGTAACCAGAGCACGTTCATTTGCTTGTTGCCCAATGCAATCCGCAAAATCCCGGAGAAGGGGGACCAGCGGCGCGCATCTTCTTTGGGCCAAAAGGGTAAGATGCCCCGCCGCTGGTCCAATTCGCGCTCGCAGGAGATCCTCATGCTCACCGTCCATCATCTCGGCAAGTCGCAGTCGGAGCGTATCGTCTGGCTGTGCGAGGAGCTGGCGATTCCTTACGAGCTGAAGCGCTACGCCCGCGACCCCGTCACCATGCTGGCGCCGGCCGAGTACAAGGCGCTGCATCCGGCCGGCACGGCCCCGGTCATCACCGACGGCGAGCTGGTGCTTGCGGAATCCGGCGCCGTCGTCGACTACATCGTTGCCAAATACGGTAATGGCCGGCTCGTGCTCGGCCCCAATGATCCAGCCTTCGCGCAGTTTCTGTATTGGCTTCATTTCGCCAACGGCACACTGCAACCCGGCATGGGGCGGATGATGATCCTGGGCCGGCTCGATCTCGCCAAGGACAATCCGACCCTGCGCGCGATGAAGGGCCGCCTCGATCGCGCTTACGACCTTCTCGACGCCAGGCTTCGCGACGTCGAATATCTGGCGGGCAGTGCCTTCACCACCGCCGATATCATGACGGTGTTCTCGCTCACCACGATGCGCTACTTCCAGCCCTATGATCTCCAGCGCTGTCCGAACGTGGTTAAATATCTCGGCCGCATCGGCAGCCGTCCGGCCTACCGGCGCGCGATGGAGAAAGGCGATCCGGGCATGGCGCTGCTGCTGAACTGAGCGGGCGTCACGCGATCTTGTTGGTGGTCGCCGCCTGCGCCGTGGCCAGCTGCTTCTGCAGGCGATCGATGTTCTGCAGCAGGCGCTGGCTGGTCAGCACCAGGAAGTAATAGCCGAACTGCGGATCCTGGAAGTAGATCTCCAGCAGGCGGTCGTAGGTGATCGTCAGCACCTGGCCGTCCTCGATGCATTCGATCGTTCCGGTGCGGCGGTTGTCAGGCGTCAGGAAGCCGAGCTCGCCCATCAGTGCGCCCGGCCCGATCTCGACGTTGATCTCCTTGACCAGGAACTTGCCGGTGACCGTGAGCAGCATCTCCTTGGCGGGGTCGCCCAGCTTGAACAGCGTGTCGCCGCGGCGATACTTGCGCTCGGTCATGAACGGCTTGAGCCATTCGATGGACATGTCGCCCTCGGCCGCATGGCGCGCCTTCTTGACCAGCTTGAGCATCTGCCGCAGGCGCAGGGCGTTGATCGGAACCATCAGCAGATAGAGCAGGAACGTTGCGACGTTGGCGGAGAGCGCGCCGAAGATGGCAAAGAACGCGCAGCCGATCATGTTGGCGACGCGCAGCGGCACCATCGTCCGCATCAAGAGGGTGGCGACGAAGAAGACCGCCCCCACCACGGCGAACAGATTGGCGAGCGTGATGTTGTGGACGAAGATCTCCAGCAGCCGGTTGAAGATCGCGTCCCAGGTGACGTCGTTGGGATCGAGGCCCATCTGCACCAGGATCTTTGCGATCCTGAGATTGTCCGTGGCCGCGTCGAGAATGCGGTCGAGGATCGAGGAAATGTCTGCGCTGCCGGACGGCATGGTACGAACCCCGCGTAAGGCCTTCAGTCCTGGTCGGTATTGGTATAGCCGAAATCGAATGACGACCGCTTGAATGACGCTTTCGGCCGTCAGGCTGCAAGAGGCAAATTTTAGCCTGATCGGGCGTTTCGGCAATTGCCCGTTGGTTGTGCGTGCGACCTTGGCCTGGGTCGTGATTCGGAGCTTGCGGAGGGCTTCGGTGCGCCGAATGGGGCCTTCATGTCCCGGCGTCCGGGCGCGCGGCCGATCGTCGCCTTACGGCTTGGCGGCGGGCTGCAGCACCCGCTTTTCGACGAGGTCGAGGTGCCCGGGAAGCGAGCCGGCACGCAGCATCATGGCGACGCTGCTTGCTTCCTCCAGGGTGAAATTGCCGGAGATCTGACCCGAGCCGCCGGTGATGGGCTCGCGGATCACGGGGGCGGAGATCACCTTGTCGTCGAGCACGATGGCGAAGGGCCTCCCGACGTTCTCTGCGGTGACGTGGGCGAAGCGTCGCGTGCCGCGCCCGTTGAAGCGGAACGAGGCGACCGGTTCCTTCGTGCCGGCCGCAAAGATCGGCGCCGCATAGCTGATGTCGTCGCCCTCGAGCACGCTGTCCTTGGCCACCAGATAGGGAATCTTGTCCTTGAAGCCGAGCAGGACTTCGGTGCCTTCGGGCGGGCTGCCGGATTGCGCCTGCGCGCCCGGCATCGAAACGTCCACGAGGCGGAAGCTGACCTTGACCTTTCGGGCAAAGATTGCGGCCACTCGCTCAGGGTCCATTTCGCCCGGAACGAAGATCCGGAGGCGGTCGGTGCCGTCGGGCTGGACGCTGGCGAGCTTGATGCCGGAATCCTTGAGGCGCTGCTCGACCATGTCGATGCTATCATCGACGAGCTCGCGCAGCCGCGCCGTGGACGCAGCCTCGGTCGGTGCCAGCCGGACCAGTCCGTCGCCGCGATCTGTCACGCTGAGCGCATGCGACGGCAATCCTTCCGCGGCCGACGCGAGCTTGCGCGCGAGCTGCTCGCGCGCCTTGGCGTCTGCGATCTTCAGTTCGACGCCGCCGTCGCGGATCGCAAGGCCGGAAAAGGCGATCTTGTCCTCGCGCAGGATCTTGTAGACGTCGTCACGCAAATCCGCGCCGACGGTCTCACGCAGGCCGTCGCTGTCGACCCTGTAGACGATGCGCGAGCCGCCGAGCTTTTCCATCTTGTCGACGACGAAGGCCGCGATCCTGGCGCGCATCTTGTCGAGCTGGCTGTCCTCGGCGCGCGCGGCGAGGGGGTGAGCGATCACGGCTGCCACGGCGAGCGTGACGATCAGCGCAATATTGTGGTTTCGCCGGTGCCTCGTCATTGATCACCTCGTGTCTTGCGGCAGGACGCTGACAGGCGAATCCGATGCCAGTTCTTGGTCCCCGGACCAGGCGAGGAGGTTCAAAGGGCTCCCAGGCGCGTTCGATCGCCGCGGCCGCTGGGCCATGGACGAACGCGCAATCATCCATCATTCTGTCGGCGCCCGACGCCATTGGTCGGGCCCTTGCCGATCCAAAATGTCAAAAGACAGGGCGGCCTGGACTTGCATCAGAGGGAGGACGGAATTCCATGGCGGGCATCCACGCGCTCGATCGGCTCATCGGCAACGACTATCCGGAACTGTTGACGGACGCGGAAGTCCGCGCGTTCGAGCAGGTCCCTTACGCCGAACGCGTTGCGGCAGAGAGCACCTTTGACGCCATCAAGCTGGGTGCGGCACTCAACCCCGACGCAGCCGCGATCCAGTTTCTGCAGAACGCCGATCCCGCCGACACGCCGCAGGTCGTCACCTACAGCGACTTCATCGCGCGCGTCACGCAAGCCGCCAACTTGTTTCACGCGCTCGGCGCGGAGAAGGGCGACGTCATCAGCTTCATGCTGCCGCTGGTGCCCGACGCGTTCGTGACGCTGTTCGGCGCCGAGGCCGCGGGAATCGCCAATCCCGTCAATCCGCTGCTCGAGCCGCACCAGATCGCGGAGATCCTGGAGGCTGCGAACACCAAGATCCTGGTGGCGCTCGGGCCGCTGCCCGGCACCGATATCTGGCAGAAGGTCGAGCAGATCCGCCCGCAGCTCAAGCACCTCAAGGCGATCGTGCAGGTGTTCGGCGGCGGCGATCCGGACAAGGGCATCTTCGCCTTTGGCGACCTGATCAAGCAGCAGCCGTCGGACCGGCTTGTCAGCGGGCGCAAGATTTCGGGCAGCGACATCGCCGCCTATTTCCACACCGGCGGGACCACCGGCACGCCGAAGCTGGTGCGGCACACCCATGCCAACCAGGTCTATCAGGCCTGGGCGCTCAACCTGCTGCTGAAGGGGAAGCCCGGCGCCAACCTGCTGTTCGGCATGCCGCTGTTTCACGTCGGGGGATCGCTGACGCAGGTGCTGACGACGCTGTCGAGCGGGAGCTCGCTGGTCGTGCTGTCGCCGAGCGGCTGGCGCAATCCGAATGCGGTGAAGAACATCTGGGGACTGGTCGAGCGCTTCAAGCCCGAGGCGCTGTCGAGCGTGCCGACGGTGCTGGCTGCGACACTCGGAGTGCCGACCGGCAATGCCGACATCTCCAGCCTGAAATATGCCGCCGGCGGCGGCTCGGCGATCCCGGTCGCGGTCGGCTCGGCGATCCAGGACAAGCTGAAGCTGCCGGTGATCGAGGTCTACGGCATGACCGAGACCTCGAGCGTGCACACGCTCGCCTATCCGGGGCGGCCGATCCGGCTCGGCTCGGTCGGCTTGCCGATGCCCTACGCGCGCGTGCGCATCGTGCAGCTCGACGCCGACGGCCGCCTGATCCGCGATTGCAAGCCGGATGAGATCGGCGTCGTGATCATGGCCGGCCCCGGCGTGTTCGGCGGCTACCTCAACGACGAGCACAACAAGGGCGCCTTCGTCGACGAAGTCTGGGTCAATTCCGGCGATCTCGGCCGGCTCGACGCCGACGGCTATCTCTGGATCACCGGTCGTGCCAAGGACCTCGTGATCCGCGGCGGTCACAACATCGACCCGGCGCCGATCGAGGAGATCATGTTCCGCCATCCCGCGGTCGGCTTCGCCGCCGTGGTCGGCCAGCCCGACGCCTATGCCGGCGAATTGCCGGTGGGA
>RXJC01000650.1 GCA_003963435.1 Bradyrhizobiaceae bacterium
AGCTGCGGGCGCCTATGCCTTCTTCATGCTCGGGCGAGCCGAGGATCCGTCCTTCACTATCAAGACCCTGACGGTGACGACGGTTTGGCCGGGCGCGACCGCACGCGAGATGCAGGACCAGGTCGCCGAACCCCTGGAGAAGCGGATTCAGGAGCTGACCTGGTACGACCGGGTGGAGACGACGACGCGGCCCGGTTATGCCTACATGACGGTGACGCTGAAGGACAGCACGCCGCCGTCGAGCGTGCAGGAGGAGTTTTATCAGGCCCGCAAGAAGCTGGGAGATGAAGCGCGCAGGCTGCCCTCGGGCGTGCTCGGCCCCTTCGTCAACGACGAATATTCGGACGTGAGCTTCGGACTCTATGCTCTCAAGGCCAAGGGCATGCCGATGCGCGAGCTCGCAAGGCAAGCCGAGACCATCCGTCAGGACCTCCTGCACGTGCCCGGCGTCAAGAAGATCAACATCCTCGGTGAGCGTCCCGAACAGATTTTCGTCGAGTTTTCCTATGTCAAGCTGGCAACCCTCGGCGTGTCGGCGACGGATATCGTTGCCGCCCTTCAGCGGCAGAACACTGTCACACCGGCGGGCTCGATCGACACCAAGGGGCCGCAGGTCTTCATTCGGGTCGATGGCGCCTATGACAGCGTCCAGGCGATCGCCGACACGCCGATCGTCGCTGCCGGGCGGACGCTGAAGCTGTCCGACATCGCCGAGGTCCGCCGCGGCTACGAGGATCCTCCTACCTACATCATCAGGCACCAGGGTGAGCCCACCATCATGCTCGCGGCGGTGATGCAGGAGGGCTGGAACGGTCTGGCGCTCGGCAAGGCGCTGGAGGAGAGGTCCGCAGCCATTGCTCGGACATTGCCGCTCGGGATGACCCTCGCCAAGGTCAGTGATCAGGCCGTCAACATCACCTCGGCGGTCGACGAATTCATGATGAAGTTCGCGATGGCGCTCGGTGTGGTGCTGCTGGTGAGCTTGCTCAGCCTCGGCTGGCGCGTCGGCATCGTCGTCGCGGCGGCCGTCCCTCTGACGCTCGCCGTCGTGTTCCTGATCATGCTGGAGACCGGCCGGTTCTTCGACCGCATCACGCTCGGTGCTTTGATCCTGGCGCTCGGTCTGCTGGTCGACGACGCCATCATCGCGATCGAGGTGATGGTGGTGAAGATGGAGGAAGGCATGGACCGCATCTCGGCGGCGGCCTATGCGTGGAGCCACACCGCGGCGCCGATGCTGTCCGGAACGCTCGTGACGATCGCCGGCTTCCTGCCGGTGGGTTTTGCGCGGTCAACCGCAGGCGAATACGCCGGGAATATCTTCTGGGTCGTGGGTTTCGCCCTCATCGTCTCCTGGATCGTCGCGGTGATCTTCACGCCCTATCTTGGCGTCAAGATGCTGCCCGCAATCAAGCCGGTTGAAGGCGGCCACCATGCGAT
The DNA here is from genome assembly GCA_003963435.1 of Bradyrhizobiaceae bacterium. GTDB lineage: Bacteria > Pseudomonadota > Alphaproteobacteria > Rhizobiales > Xanthobacteraceae > Bradyrhizobium. The sequence continues at coordinate 1,441 of RXJC01000650.1, forward strand.
TTACGGCACGCCCAACTATCAGCGCCTCCGAGGACTCATCACCCTCGCCGTCCGCCACAAATTCCTGACCTGCAGCATCGTTGCCGTCGCCTTCGCGCTTGCCGTCGTCGGCATGGGTGGCGTCAAGCAGCAGTTCTTCCCGACCTCCGATCGCCCGGAAGTGCTGGTGGAGGTTCGCCTGCCGGAAGGCACCAGCATCGAGACGACGATGACCACCGTCGAGAAGCTCGAACGTTGGCTGCACGATCAGCCTGAGGCCAAGATCGTCACGAGCTATGTCGGTCAGGGTGCGCCGCGCTTCTTCTTCGCGATGGCGCCGGAGCTGCCAGATCCGGCCTTCGCCAAGATCGTCGTGCTGACACCCGACGCGGAGGCGCGCGAGGTCTTGAAGCACCGGCTCCGACGGGTGGTGTCAGAGGGCTTTGCACCTGAGGCCAATGTCCGCGTCACTCAGTTGGTGTTCGGACCCTATACGCCGTTCCCGGTGGAGTTCCGGGTCATGGGGCCCGACTCCGCGCAATTGTACGCGATCTCTCAGAAGGCCCTCGAGATCATGCGTGACGTCCCGGACGTGCGGCAGGCAAACCGGGATTGGGGCGATCGCACGCCCGTGCTTCGCTTCATCCCCGATCAGGATCGACTGAACCTGATCGGCCTGTCGCAGGCCGAGGTGGGCCGCCAGCTCCAGTTCCTCCTCACGGGCATCGCAGTTACGCAGGTTCGCGAGGACATCCGCAATGTCCCGATCGTGGCGCGCAGCGCGGGCGGCGAGCGGCTCGATCCATCGCGCCTGGCGGATTTCTCGTTGACGAGCCGGGACGGCCGCGCGATTCCGCTCGACCAGGTCGGCCATTCGGAAGTCCGCCTTGAAGAGCCGATTCTGAAGCGCCGCGATCGCACGCCCGTCGTTACGATTCGCTCGGACATCAATGAGGCGACCCAGCCTCCGGAGGTCTCCAAGGAGATCAAGACGGCTCTTCAGCCGCTGATCGCATCCCTTCCGGCCGGCTATCGTATCGAACTGGGCGGATCGATCGAGGAGGCGACCAAGGCCAACACCGCGTTGGGCAAAATCTTCCCGGTCATGATCGCCGCCATGCTGATCGTCGTCATGCTGCAGGTGCGATCGTTCTCGACGATGGCGATGGTCGTGCTGACCGGACCGCTCGGCCTCGTCGGTGTCGTGCCGGCATTGCTCCTCTTCGATCAGCCCTTCGGGTTCAATGCAATTCTTGGCCTGATTGGTCTGGCGGGCATCCTGATGCGCAACACCCTGATCCTGACCGAACAGATCAAGGAGAACCTTGCTGCCGGACTTGACGACTATCACGCCGTCATCGAGGCCACGGTGCAACGCACGAGACCCGTGATCCTCACGGCGCTTGCCGCCGTGCTGGCCTTTATCCCGCTCACGCATTCCGTGTTCTGGGGCTCGATGGCCTACACGCTGATCGGCGGCACCGCAGTCGGAACGGTGCTGATCCTGCTGTTCCTTCCCGCGCTCTATGCCGCGTGGTTCCGGATCAAGCCCACTGCAGATGATACGCACGAGGCCTCGCACGAGCAGCCGGAATTGCGATCAGCATTGGCTGCCGAGTAAGGCTCTGCTGCTGCAATGGATCGTCCGCTTTATCCTGAAAGCCAGAGCCGATTGGCCGGATTCCTGTGTCGGGAGATTGAGCGTCACCGCACACGGCATTGCTGTCGTCCTATGCGGCGTGCCGAAGCGAGATGCATTCGAGCCGACCATTAGTCTCGTTTATATCGCGAATTTTTACTTCCAATTTTACTTCGCAAAATCCCAGCCATAGCCTCACGCGCAACTGATCACAAAAGCAGCCGGTCAATGGCGACCGGTGCGAGCGTTCATCGTAACCAACGAGGGTTGCCATGTCTGATGAGACGACGGGGAAAGTCACGTCCGATC
>RXJC01000171.1 GCA_003963435.1 Bradyrhizobiaceae bacterium
CAATTCGATCGAGCATGCGCTGATGACGCAGGCGGCGATGCAGGCTCGCTCGCCCGCGGCGCCGGTGTCGCCGGCGTATTCGCTGATGAGCCACGACCACGTCAAGCTGAAGTACCTGTTCGAGCTTATCAAGCCGGCCGTGGTGATGGTGCAGGATGGCCCGACCTTCGAGAAGGCGCTGAAGGCGCTCGATCTCACCGGTGTCACCGTGGTTCACGTCGCGCGGCCCTGCGACGGCATCACAAGCGTCAGCTTCGCCGAGCTCGCGGCAACGCCCGTCACTGCCGATGTCGAGGCATCGATCGCAAAAATCACGCCGCAGACCGTCGGCAAGCTGCTGTTCACCTCGGGCTCGACCGGCATGCCCAAGGCCGTCATCAACACGCAGGAGATGATGTGCGCCAATGCCGCGATGATGATGCAGGTGCGGCCGCGCTCGCCTGAAGGTCCTGTTGCGACCATGCTGGACTGGATGCCTTGGAATCACACCATGGGCGGCAACGCGGCGTTCCATCCGATCCTGGTCGACGGCGGTACGCTCTATATCGACGACGGCCGGCCGATGCCGGGCCAGTTCGAGGAGACGCTGCGGAATCTGCGCGAGATCTCGCCGACCTATTACGCCAACGTGCCGGCCGGCTACGCCGCGCTCGCGGCCGCCATGGAGAAGGACGACGCGCTGTGCCGCTCCTTCTTCAGGAATCTCTCGATCATGGCTTATGGCGGCGCGCGGCTACCCGACGATCTCTACGACCGCATGCAGTCCCTCGCGGTGAAAACCACCGGCGAGCGCATCGTGTTCTACACTGGCTGGGGCTCGACCGAGACCGCACCGACCTCGACCGGCACCTATTGGGATACCGAGCGCGTCGGCCTGATCGGTCTGCCGTTCCCCGGGGTCGAATTGAAGATGGTGCCGTGCGGCTCGAAATACGAGCTGCGCCTGCGCGGCGTCAACGTCACGCCGGGCTATTTCGGCCAGCCGGAGCTGACCAAGAAGATGTTCGACGAGGAAGGCTTCTACTGCATCGGCGATGCCGGCATTTTTGTCGACGATTCCGATCCGGTGAAGGGCATCATCTTTGCCGGCCGCGTGGTCGAAGACTTCAAGCTCACCACGGGCACCTTCGTGCATGTCGGCTCGCTCCGCACCGATGCGATCGCAGCTGCAACGCCGGTGGTGCACGACGCGCTGGTGGCGGGTCAGGACCGCCCGTTCATCGGCCTCCTGGCCTGGCCGAACCTGCACGCCTGCCGGCAACTCGTCGGCAATCCCGATCTCAGCTTCGAGGATGCGGTGAAGCATCCCGAGGTGATCGCCTGCTTCAGGCGCGGGTTGGAGGCGCACAACAGGGAGTGCGAAGGTGCCAGCAGCCGCATCATCGCCCGCGCCATGTTGATGGTCGAGCCGCCCTCGATCGATGGCAACGAGCTTACTGACAAGGGCTATATCAACCAGCGCGCCGGCCTGGAGCGCCGCGCGGCGCTGGTGGAGCGGCTCTATGCGGAGAAGCCGGACCAGGATGTGATCGTGCTGAAATGAGTGCGCAACTCTCTCACCTCGTCATTCCGGGATGGCCCGAAGGGCCAGGCCCGGAATCCATAACCCCGGCTGTGGGTTATGGATTCCGGACTCGCGACTTCGTCGCGCCCCGGAATGACGGCATCAATGAATAGAACGAATAAAAGAGGTAGCCCGCCATGAACTTCGATTTCTCCGACGACCAGAAGCAGCTCCGCGACCAGGCGCGCAAGTTCCTCGCCGAAAAATGCTCGCCCAAGGCGGTGCGCATCGTGCTCGACGGCAAGGCGCCTTACGACAAGGAGCTCTGGAGGGGCCTCGCCGAGATGGGCTTTCTCGGTGTTGCGATTCCGGAAGAGTTCGGCGGCGCGGGCGCCGGCCATCTCGAGCTCTGCGTGATCGCTGAAGAGATGGGCCGGGCGAACGCGCCGGTGCCGTTCTCCTCGACCGTCTACCTCGCAGCCGAGGCGCTGTTGATTGCGGGCAGCGACGCACAGAAGAAGAAATGGCTGCCTGCGATCGCCTCGGGCGAGGCGATCGGCACGCTGGCGCTGTTCGAGGGCAAGGGCAACCCGGCGCCGAAGAACGTCAAGCTCACGGCTGCGAATGGCGTGCTCAACGGCGTCAAGAAGCCTGTCGCCGACGGCGCCATCGCCGATTTCGCGGTGGTCGCCGCACGCACGGGATCGAGCGGGCGCGACAATGACGTCTCGCTGTTCCTGGTCGATCTCAAATCCGGCGGCGTCGAGGTGAAGAGCCTCACCAATCTGGATCCGACCCGCGGGCAGGCCGAGATCACCTTCAAGGATTGCAAGGCCGAGCCGCTCGGCGCGGCCGGCGAAGGCTGGAGCATTCTCACCCAGGTGCTGGATCGCGCCGCGGTGCTGTGCGCATTCGAGCAGGTCGGCGGCTCCGACCGCGCGCTGGAGATGGGCCGCGACTATGCGCTCGACCGCATCGCCTTCGGCCGTCAGATCGGCTCGTTCCAGGCGGTCAAGCACATGCTCGCCGACATGTACGTCTCGGCGACGCTGGCGCGCTCCAACAGCTATTACGGCGCCTGGGCGCTCTCGACCAACGCGGCGGAGTTGCCGGAAGCCGCCGCCGCCGCCCGCATCAGCGCGACGCAGGCGTTCCAGCACTGCGCCAAGAACAACATCCAGGTTCACGGCGGCATGGGTTTCACCTGGGAGTTCGACTGTCACATGTACTACCGCCGCGCCAACGCGATGGCGCTCGGGCTGGGGAGCTTGTCGTACTGGGAAGATCAGCTGATTGATCGCATGCGCAAGAAGAACGCGGCGTGAATTCCTGTCGTCATTCCGGGGCGCCGCACAGCGGCGAACCCGGAATCCAGAGATGAGTCGATAACGTCGAG
>RXJC01000460.1 GCA_003963435.1 Bradyrhizobiaceae bacterium
CCAGACGATGCGGCCGCCGAGGCGTTCGAACACCGGGCCGCTCTCGCGGCCATAGGCCGCGTAGGCTTCCGCGCCGCTTGCCTTGCGTCCGTCGGGATAGGCCGCCTCCTTGCGCAAGCGCACCAGGTTGAGCATGTGGATCGGTCCGGGACGGTCGTTCTCCCGGAACTGCGCAAAAATCTCCTTAGTCGGATCGATATGGCCCATGAGCGCTCCCTCTTCTTTATGCCGAATATCCTAGCTTTGCCGCCGAGGAAGCGGAACTGCAGGGTACGAATGCCCCACCTCCTAATCGCGCGTTAACGCCGGGGTAACCGGGCCTTAAACAGCGACCGCTAGCGTCTCGGCGGGGCAGGCTGACCGGGCGTTTTGCGTATGGCGTGGGGAAAGAAAAAGAGTGGGCGGAAGGAGCCGCTGTTCGGCTTGCCCGCAGCGCTCGCCGATCTGCGCCTGACCCCGGCCGACCGCATTCCCGGCGGCGGCGGCGACAAGCCGAAGAAGTCAGCCAAGGCCTCCACCAAACGCAAAGCTGAGGATTCCGGCGACGAGCCGCCGCGCGAGCGCAAGGCGCAAGGGAGCCGCAGCGGCGCCAAGCGGCGCGCGAAGTCGCGGGGCGGAATCAGCCTCGGCCGCCTGGTCTATTGGGGTGCGGTGGTGAGCCTGTGGGGCGTCATCGCCGTGGTCGGCGTCGTGATCTATGTCGGCGCCCATCTGCCCCCGATCCAGTCGCTGGAGATTCCAAAACGCCCGCCGACGATCCAGATCGTCGGCATCGACGGCAGCATCCTGGCGCAGCGCGGCGAGATGGCCGGCGCCAATATCGCGCTGAAGGACCTGCCGCCCTATCTGCCGAAGGCGTTCATCGCCATCGAGGACCGCCGCTTCTATTCGCATTTCGGCATCGACCCCGTCGGCATTTTGCGCGCCCTCGTCACCAACGTTCTGCACCGCGGCGTGTCGCAGGGCGGCTCGACCTTGACGCAGCAGCTCGCCAAGAACCTGTTCCTGACCCAGGAGCGCACCATGCAGCGCAAGCTGCAGGAGGCGGAGCTTGCGATCTGGCTGGAGCGCAAGCATTCCAAGGACGAGATCCTCGAGCTCTATCTCAACCGCGTCTATTTCGGCTCCGGCGCCTACGGCGTCGAAGCGGCCGCGCAAAGATATTTCGGCAAGTCGGCCAGGAACGTCACGATCGCCGAGGCGGCCATGCTCGCCGGCCTCGTCAAGTCGCCCTCGCGCCTCGCACCGAACCGCAACCCCGAAGGCGCGGAGGCGCGCGCGCAAATCGTGCTCGCGGCGATGGCGGATGCAAACTTCATCACCGACGCGCAGGCGAAGGCCTCGATCGGCCATCCCTCGTACAATGTGAAGCCGGTCGGCGCCGGCACCATCAACTACGTCGCCGACTGGATCGGCGAGGTGCTGGACGATCTGGTCGGCCAGATCGACGAGAGCATCAAGGTCGAGACCACGATCGATCCCCGGCTGCAGAGCGTGGCGGAAGCCGCCATCATCGACGAGCTCGCCGCCAAGAGCGTGAAGTTCAACGTCAGCCAGGGCGCGCTGGTGGCGATGACGCCTGACGGCGCCGTGCGCGCCATGGTCGGCGGGCGGAACTATTCCGAGAGCCAGTACAACCGCGCCGTCACGGCCAAGCGCCAGCCGGGCTCCTCGTTCAAGCCGTTCGTGTACCTGACGGCGCTGGAGCAAGGCCTGACGCCCGACACGATGCGCCAGGACGCGCCGATCGAGGTCAAGGGCTGGAAGCCCGAGAACTACACCCATGAATATCTCGGCGCGGTGACGCTGACGCAGGCGCTGGCGATGTCGCTCAACACCGTCGCCATCCGTCTCGGCCTCGAGGTCGGGCCGAAGAACGTGGTGCGCACCGCGCACCGGCTCGGCATCTCCTCCAAGCTGGAGCCCAACGCCTCGATCGCGCTCGGCACGTCGGAGGTCTCCGTCGTCGAGCTGGTCGGCGCCTATGCGCCCTTCGCCAATGGCGGCTTCGCGGTGGCGCCGCATGTCGTGACGCGGATCAAGACGCTCAGCGGCAAGCTGCTCTACATGCGCCAGCCCGAAGAGCGCAACCCGGTGATTGATCCCCGCTATGTCGGCATGATGAATGCGATGATGCGGGAGACGCTTGTGTCAGGCACCGCCAAGAAGGCGGAGATCCCGGGCTGGCCGGCGGCCGGCAAGACCGGCACCAGCCAGGATTATCGCGACGCCTGGTTCATCGGCTACACCGCCAACCTCGTCACCGGTGTCTGGCTCGGCAATGACGACAATTCGCCGACCAAGAAGGCGACCGGCGGCGGCCTGCCGGTGGAAGTCTGGTCGCGCTTCATGAAGACGGCGCACGAGGGCGTGCCGGTGGCAAACTTGCCGAGCGCACCAGGCGGCTGGGGCCTGTCGAACCTCGCGCAGGCGGCATCGCAGGTGTCGCCGCCGACGCCGGCTGCACCGGGACCCGCGGTGGCGAACAACGGCGGCTATCGCCCTCCGCCTGCGACACGCGCCAATGCGCGGCCGGAGGCTGCGGCGGGGCTCGATGGCTGGCTGATGGACCGGCTGTTTGGCGGAAATCGATAGGCTCTGCCTGAGGTCCGCGCGGCCTTAAGACAAAAACCGCGAAAACAACCCCATGCACAGTAGCCGGGGATAATGAAATCAACGGCTTGCGGGGACGGTTGAGAAGCCTGAAAGCGCCCGCCAGAGGACAGCTGTCATTCCCCGCGAAAGCGGGGAATCCAGTACGCCGGAGCTTCTCGATTCAATCAATGCCGTCTCGGTGTACTGGATCGCCCGGTCAAGCCGGGCGATGACACCTTTCAAGACGTTAGCAGCGAGGCCCTAATCCTCGGCTCCGTAGCGGTGCAGGTCGTTGCCGTAGGTGTCGAGCCACTTCTTGGCGCGCTCCATCGACGGACAGACCTTGCCGCAGACGCGCCAGAACCGCGCCGAGTGGTTCATCTCGACGAGATGGGCGACTTCGTGGGCGGCGAGGTAGTCGAGCACGAAGGGCGGCGCGAGGATCAGGCGCCAGGAGAACGACAGCGAGCCCGCCGAGGTGCAGGAGCCCCAACGGCTGGACTGGTCGCGGATCGAGAGGCGCTTGACCCTGACGCCGAGCTCGGCGGCATAGGCTTCCGCCGAACGCTGCAGATCGCGGCGCGCCTCGCGCTTGAGGAAGTCGCTGACGCGGCGATCGACATGTTCGAGCCCGCCGGCGACGCAGAGGATGCGCTCACCGCTATCGCGCACCTCGGTCCACACCGTGCCGCGCGTGCCGGCGCGATGAACGATGCGATGCGGCGTGCCGCGCAGCGGTATCACCGTGCCCGGCTGGAACGGCGCGGCCTTCGGCAGCCGACCAAGACGGGCCGCGATCCATGCACCATGACGCTGCGCGAAATCCTTGGCTTCGGCCAGCGTGCCGCGCGGAGGCATGGTGAGGATGGCTTCGCGATCGCTCGGATGAATTCTGAGCGTGTAGCGGCGCGCGCGGCGATGCCGGCGCAATCGGATGGCAAAAAACTGCGATCCGTGGGTGATGACGAGGGTCTTCGGTTCGTGGGGCCGACGATAAAGGAGTGCGCGAGTGGCCATGTCTGTCAGTCCGGGGGGCAGGAGGGCGCCCGGATTCTGCCATAACCGCCGCCATGGGAAGCGCTCGGCGCAAAAACAAATCATTTGCCCAATATACAGCGGTCAGGCGTCCGGGAGACCCTACAGACTGGGGTTGGAACCGGCTTTTTTCGCCCTCGCTGAATGCATGCGGCACCCCCAAGAGGTGAGTGCAGACTCACTCCTATAAAGCTACCTAATTACCGCGAATCTGGCGGGAACTCGGCCCTGCGGAAGGGCCCGGCCGAGCCTGAATCTTCGACGGGAAAGCCGAAATTCGCGATTATTCGGCCGCGCGCGCCTGCAACGAGCTCGGATTCGCCGTCGAGACCATGAAATCATGAATGCGCGGCACGATTTCCGACTTGAAGCGCGAGCCGTTGAACACGCCGTAATGCCCGACGCCCTTCTGGACGTAGTGAACGCGGCGATGATCGGGGATCGAGCTGCACAATGTGTGCGTCGCCTCAGTCTGACCGAGACCGGAGATGTCGTCGTTCTCGCCTTCGACCGTCATCAGCGCAACGCGCGTGACCTTGGAGGGATCGACGCGTGTTCCGCGATGGGTCATCTCGCCCTTGGGCAGCGAGTGCTTCACGAACACGGTGTCGACGGTCTGCAGGTAATACTCGGCGGAGAGGTCCATCACCGCGAGGTATTCGTCGTAGAACTCGCGATGCTTGTCGACGAGGTCGCCGTCGCCCTTCACCAGATTGGCGAAGAGCTGCTTGTGGGCGTCCATATGCCGGTCGAGATTCATGCTGATGAAGCCGTTGAGCTGCAGGAATCCCGGATAGACATCGCGCATCATGCCCGGATGCGGGAACGGCACCTTGGTGATGACGTGGTTGCGGAACCAATCAATGCCGCGCTCCTGGGCGAGGTTGTTCACCGCGGTCGGATTGCGCCTTGTGTCGATCGGGCCGCCCATCAGCGTCATCGAGGTCGGCACGAAGGGATCGCGCCGCGCTTCCATGACCGAGACCGCGGCGACGACGGGCACCGAGGGCTGGCACACCGCCATGACATGGGTGTTGCCGCCGAGCACGTGCAGCATCTCGATGACGTAGTCGATGTAGTCGTCGAGATCGAAGCGGCCGTCGCTGAGCGGCACCATGCGGGCGTCGGCCCAATCGGTGATGTAGACCTCATGCGCCGGCAGGAAGGCCTCGACCGTGCCGCGTAGCAGCGTCGCGTAATGGCCGGACATCGGCGCCACGATCAGGACGCGCGGCTGCGGGCTGCGCAGGGGACGCGCAAACTTGCGATCGAAGTAGAGCAGCCGGCAGAACGGCTTTTCCCAGACCGAGCGCACTTCGACGGGGACGCGGAGGCCGTTGACCTCGGTGTCGTTGAGGCCCCATTCCGGCTTGCCGTAGCGGCGCGTGGTGCGCTCGAACAATTCGCAGGCCGCGGCGACCGATTTGCCGACCTCGGTGCGCGTCCAGGGATTGAGCGGATTCTGGAACAGCAGCTTGGTCGCATCGGTGACGGCACGCGCCGGATTGAGAGCGGCGTGCGCCATCTCGTACATCCAGTACATCGGCGTCGTCAGGACTGGACTGCCTTCAGCCGCCAGGGGCGGCGCGCCGCCAAACTCACCAATGGGCATCGCTATATTCCTCTTCGCATCGCAGCATACTGCCGAATGCGTAATATTGCGTCAATGCATGGTTCCGTACATCTACGTGGCCCAAACGGCTAAACCTGCCCGAATCCACGAGAAAGTGACGCTATTCGCCCCCGGACAGCAACGAGCCGTGCCGCTTGGCGCTGCGCAGAAGGGCAAGGAATGCCCCAAAAGATGCAACCAGAAGCAAGGAGTTGAGGGCCAGCGCATCCAGCATCAGGTCGGCCCGGAAGGTATTGTCGATCAGGAGCGCGCGCATGCCCTCGAACACGTAAGTCGGCGGCAGCGTCCAGGCGAGGTATTGCAGCCAGACCGGCAGCACGCTGACGGGATAGTAGATGCAGGCGAGCGGCATGATCGCGAACATCAGGGTCCAGACGATGCTCTCGGCGCCAAGGCCGTTTCGCAGCACCAGACCCGAGACGAAGATGCCGACCGACCAGCTGGTGAAGATCAGATTGCAGAAGAAGGCGATCAGCGGCAGGCCGAGCGCGTAGACGTTGAAGTGAAACAGGAACAGCGCCAGCAGCGTCATCGGGACGATCCCGATCGCGAGCCGGATCAGGCTCATGACCATCAGCGACAGCAGAAACTCGATCGGCCTCAGCGGGCTCATCATGAGGTTGCCGAGATTGCGCGCCCACATCTCTTCCAGAAACGAGATGGAGAAGCCGAGCTGGCCGCGGAACAGGATGTCCCAGAGAATGACGGCGCCGATCAGCGTGCCGCCGGCGCGCGCGAAGAAATTGGAATTCTCGGCGATGTAATACTGGATGAAGCCCCAGGTGATCACTTGCAGCGCCGGCCAGTAGAGCAATTCGAGCAGCCGCGGCCAGGACGACAGCAAGAGATACCAATAGCGCAGGATCATCGCGCC
>RXJC01000532.1 GCA_003963435.1 Bradyrhizobiaceae bacterium
CTCAAGATCGCCGACGCGCAGCAGAAGCAGGAGAACCAGATCAAGGCGATCCGCTCCTTCATCGCGCAGAATGTCGATGCGATCTTCCTCGCCCCCGTCGTCTCGACCGGGTGGGATTCGGTGTTGAAGGAAGCCAAGGAGGCCAAGATCCCGGTCGTACTGCTCGACCGCGACATCGATCCCTCCGGCAAGGAGCTCTATCTCACCGCCGTGACATCCGACAGCGTGCATGAAGGCGAGGTCGCCGGCGATTGGCTCGCCAAGACCGTCGGAGCTAAGCCCTGCAACATCGTCGAGCTGCAAGGCACGGTCGGCGCCAGCGTCGCCACCAATCGCAAGAAGGGGTTCGACACCGCCATCGCCAAGCACGCCAACCTGAAGGTGGTGCGCAGCCAGACCGGTGACTTCACCCGCGCCAAGGGCAAGGAGGTGATGGAGAGCTTCATCAAGGCCGAAGGCGGCGGCAAGAACATCTGTGCGGTCTACGCGCACAACGACGACATGATGGTCGGTGCGATCCAGGCGATGAAAGAGGCTGGCCTCAAGCCCGGCAAGGACGTTCTCACCGTCTCGATCGACGCGGTGCCGGATATTTTCAAGGCGATGGCTGCCGGCGAAGCCAACGCCACCGTCGAGCTGACGCCGAACATGGCCGGTCCGGCGCTCGATGCCGTCGCGGCCTTCAAGGACAAGGGCACGGTTCCGCCGAAATGGATCCAGACCGAGTCCAAGCTCTATACGGCCGCGGACGACCCGCAGAAGATCTACGACAGCAAGAAGGGTCTCGGTTACTGAGGCGGGCTCTGCCGGACCGCGTCTTGCGGTCCGGCACCCCTCTTCGAAACCGCCGCGCAAACGCATAGGCTGGATGTCCGCTTCAATGGCGGGCACCCGTGGGAGTGACTTTGCCATGCCGAACAACCTTGATCCTGCCGCCCCCCTGCTGGAGGTGCGCGGGATCAGCAAGAGTTTTGGCGCCGTGCGCGCGTTGCAGGAGGTCGACTTCACGCTGCGCGCCGGCGAGATCCATGCGCTGCTCGGCGAGAATGGCGCCGGCAAGTCGACGCTGATCAAGGTCGTCACCGGCGTCTTCCCGCGCGACGCCGGCATCGTCAAAATCGGTGGTGATGAGATCGCACCGCGCTCGGCCAAGGCTGCGCTGGAAGCGGGCATCGCCACCGTCTACCAGGAAGTCAATTTGCTGCCGAACCTTTCGGTGGCGCAGAACCTGTTCCTCGACCGCCAACCGATGCGCTTCGGCATCGTGCGCGAAGGCGAGATGCGCCGCCGCGCCAAGGCGCTGCTGGCGGATTTCGGCCTCGACATCGACGTCGCCGCATCGCTCGGCAGCTATTCCGTCGCCATCCAGCACGTCACCGCGATCGCCCGTGCTGTGGATCTCTCCGCGCGCGTGCTGATCCTGGACGAGCCGACCGCAAGCCTCGACCGCCACGAGGTCGAGATCCTGTTCGGCATCATGCGCCAGCTTGCCAAGCGCGGCATCGGCATCGTCTTCGTCAGCCACTTCCTCGATCAGGTCTATGAGATCTCCGACCGCATCACGGTCTTGCGCAATGGCCGCCTCGTCGGCGAGCGCGAGACCGCCTCGCTGCCGCGGCTCGAACTGATCCGGATGATGCTCGGCCGCGAGCTGGCCGAGACCACCAGCGAACGGGCTTCTGCCGCCGAGCACAAGGCGCGCGAGGTCTGCGCCAGCTTCGAGAATTACGGCAAGGCCGGTTACGTCGCGCCGTTCAATCTCGAGCTGCGCCATGGCGAGGTCGTCGGTCTCGCCGGCCTGCTCGGTTCGGGCCGCACCGAGACGGCGCGGCTGGTGTTCGGCGCCGAGCGCGCCGATCGCGGGCAGGTGAGGGTGGAGGGCGCGACCGTGCGGCTGCAGTCGCCGCGCGATGGCGTCCGCCATGGCTTCGGCTATTGCCCGGAAGAGCGCAAGACCGACGGCATCGTCGCCGAACTCAGCGTGCGCGAGAACATCGTGCTCGCGCTCCAGGCCAAGCGTGGTCTGCATCGGCCGTTGTCGCGGCGCGAGCAGGACGAGATTGCGCGCCGTTACGTCAAAATGCTCGACATCCGCCCCTCCGATCCCGAGCGTCCCGTCGGCCTGCTCTCCGGCGGCAATCAGCAAAAGGTGCTGCTGGCGCGCTGGCTTGCGACCTCGCCGCGCCTCCTTGTGCTGGACGAGCCCACGCGCGGCATCGACGTCGGCGCCCATGCCGAGATCATCCGCCTGATCCGCGAGCTTTGCGACGACGGCCTCTCGCTGCTCGTGATCTCCTCCGAGCTCGACGAGATCGTGACCTATTCGGACCGCGTGGTCGTGCTGCGCGACCGCGCCCATGTCGAGGAGCTCGCGGGCGAGGCGGTCGACGTCGGCAATATCCTGGCGGCCATTGCCGCCGATGGCACCCTGGCAGCGCAGGAGCCCCACGCATGACAGCGCTGCTGCCGCGCCGTGGCCTTGCCCAGATCCTCGCGCTGATCGTGATCCTCGCCGTGGATCGCGTGGTGTCGCCGCAATTTTTCGATTTACGGCTCCAGGACGGTCGCCTGTTCGGCAGCCTGATCGACGTGCTCAATCGCGGCACGCCGGTGGCGCTGCTCTCGCTCGGCATGGTGCTGGTGATCGCAACGCGCGGCATCGACCTGTCGGTCGGCGCGGTGATGGCGATTTGCGGCGCGATAGCCGCAAGCCTCGCCGACAGCCATAGCCTCCCGGTGGTGCTGGCGGCGGCGCTCGGCGCCGGCCTCGTTTGCGGATTGTGGAACGGATTTCTCGTTGCGGTGCTCGGCATGCAGCCGATCGTTGCGACTCTGATCCTGATGGTGGCCGGACGCGGCATCGCCCAGCTCATCACCGAAGGGCGCAT
>RXJC01000715.1:0-2890 GCA_003963435.1 Bradyrhizobiaceae bacterium
ATTGGTCAGGATCGGGTGCCGCCGGGACCTTACGAAGCGGATGGGTGCAACTTGCGTGATGGACGTCCAATGGAAGTTTATCTGGCGCAACCGCGCGGCTTCTGCGCGGGCGTGGTGCGTGCGATCGAGATCGTGGAACGGGCGCTGGAGAAGTACGGCCCGCCCGTCTACGTGCGCCACGAGATCGTGCACAACAAATACGTCGTTGAAAGCCTAAAGAACAAGGGCGCCATCTTCGTCGAGGAGCTGTCCGAGGTTCCGCCGAAGGCGGTCACGGTCTTCAGCGCCCATGGCGTCGCCCGCAGCGTCGAGGCAGAGGCCGCCGCGCGCGACCTCCCGGTGCTCGACGCCACCTGCCCCCTGGTCACGAAAGTTCACAATCAGGGGAAGCGCTACGTCACCACGGGCCGTACGTTGATCCTGATCGGCCATGCCGGGCACCCCGAGGTCGAGGGTACGATGGGCCAGGTTCCCGCCCCCGTGCTGCTTGTGCAAAGCGTTCAAGAGGTTAAGGCACTGACATTGCCGGCGGATACGCCAGTGGCCTACATCACCCAGACCACCCTGTCGGTCGACGACACCAAGGAAATCATCGCCGCCCTCAAGGCCCGCTTTACAGATATTCAAGGCCCGGATATCCGGGATATCTGCTATGCGACACAGAACCGCCAATCTGCGGTAAGGGACTTGAGCAAGCTGGTCGACGTGATCTTGGTGGTGGGCGCTGCCAACAGCTCGAACTCGAACCGGCTTCGCGAAATCGGCACCGAGGCCGGCGTCGCGAGTTACTTGATTGCGGACGGCAGCAAGCTCAATCCGGAATGGTTGAAAAATGCCAGGACCGTCGGCATCACGGCCGGCGCTTCGGCGCCCGAGGTGCTCGTCGACGACGTGATCGAAGCGATGCGGCGGATCGGACCGGTGAAGGTCCAGGTGCTGCCGGGCCGCGAGGAAAATATCGAATTCCGGCTTCCGGCCCAATTGGCCGCGAGCTGACCCACCCGAATTGAAAAGCCCAGGAAGAAACTTGTAATGGCCATCCCGTTCTTCAAGGAAATGCGTATCGGCGGCTATTTGCTCAAGCAGAAACTGCTTGGCCGCAAACGCTACCCGCTCGTGCTGATGCTGGAGCCGCTGTTTCGCTGCAACCTCGCCTGCGTCGGCTGCGGCAAGATCGATTACCCCGATGCGATCCTCAACCGCCGCATGACCGCGCAGGAATGCTGGGACGCGGCCGACGAGTGCGGCGCGCCGATGGTCGCCATTCCCGGCGGCGAGCCGCTGATCCACAAGGAGATCGGCGAGATCGTGCGCGGCCTGGTCGCGCGCAAGAAGTTCGTCTCGCTCTGCACCAACGCGCTGCTGCTGGAGAAGAAGCTCGACCTGTTCGAGCCCTCCCCTTACCTGTTCTTCTCCGTGCATCTGGACGGCCTGCGCGACCATCACGACAAGGCGGTGTCGCAGAAGGGCGTGTTCGACCGCGCCGTCTCCGCGATCAAGGCGGCCAAGGCGCGCGGCTTCACGGTCAACGTCAACGCCACCATCTTCGACGGCCATCCGGCCGAGGAGATCGCCAAGTTCCTCGACCTCACCGTCGAGCTCGGCGTCGGCGTCTCGATGTCGCCGGGCTACGCCTATGAGCGCGCGCCGGACCAGGAGCACTTCCTCAACCGCACCAAGACCAAGAAGCTGTTCCGCGACGTCTTCGCGCTTGGCAAGGGCAAGAAGTGGAATTTCATGCATTCCGGCCTGTTCCTGGACTTCCTCGCCGGCAACCAGGAATACGAGTGCACGCCCTGGGGCATGCCCGCGCGCAACATCTTCGGCTGGCAGAAGCCCTGCTATCTGCTCGGTGAAGGCTACGCAAAAACCTTCAAGGAGCTGATGGAGACCACGGACTGGGATTCCTACGGCACCGGCAAGTACGAGAAGTGCGCCGACTGTATGGCCCATTGCGGCTACGAGCCGACCGCTGCGACCGCCGCCCTCAACAACCCGCTGAAGGCGATGTGGGTGTCGCTGCGCGGCATCCGGACCTCCGGCCCGATGGCGCCGGAGATCGACATGAGCAAGCAGCGCCCGGCACAGTACATCTTCTCGGCCGAAGTGCAGAAGCGCCTGTCGGAGATCCGCAAGGACGAAGCCGAGGCCGCCCAGGCAAAGGCCGCGCAGAAGGCTTCGACCGCAGCGTAAGCGAACGCAATCAACTCTCACGACGAAGGCCCGGCCGCGATCGCGACCGGGCCTTTTCTTTCGAGCAAGTCTTGTGGTGATTGGAGGCACGCTGCCCGACCCACCGTCATTGCGAGCGGAGCGAAGCAATCCAGAATCCCTCCGCGGCGGCATTCTGGATTGCTTCGTCGCAATGACAGAGCGAGTTGAACCGTCGGCATCTGCCAACTCTCAGCTTAACTCGCAGGCACACCTGCGCATTCTCGCGACTTCTCCCGCCCGAGCTTTGCTGTTCGTTTCGCCCCATGGAAGACCAGAGGGCGCAGGGAAGGCCGGGCGCCGGCGGCACCCGCAATCCGTGCGCAACAGAAATGCACACGGGGTGGATCACAGGTGTTGCCGGTCGCCCGGCCTTCCCTGCGCGGATGGTTTTAACGGTGTCCTTCGTGCTCTCCTCGGGGAGCGTTGCACTATTGCCCCCGTCACCTCACAGCTGTTCGATGCGCGTGCCGGTTGGCCGCCGCATCACCGCGAGGTTTGACGCCAGAACCGCGGGCGTCGGGACCACACGACTTCTCCGTCCGCGGACGGTTCGACCTGATCGCCGGGAGCTCGCGTGTGCTCACCTCCGACGACGACCGAAACCGCTGTGACCGCACCGTGTCGTAGCGCGCCGCGCATGACTCAACGGTCGCCCGTCCCTGTCATCGCCTGTCGC
>RXJC01000715.1:2940-5632 GCA_003963435.1 Bradyrhizobiaceae bacterium
CCTCTGGCAGGGCCGGGATGAGGGGCTCTATGCCACAAATCCGAAATTCTGGAAAGTAGAATATTTTTGCGGGAAGGGATTGACGGGTGTTTCGGTGTTTTGCCCGACGGGTCGTGGAGACCTGTGCCAGCCTCTCTCCTCCACCATACCGGGTCTTTGCAAAATCAAAAACAAACCCATGCAAAGTAGAATCGCGCAGCTGTTGTATGTGTTGTTCACAGCCAGAAGGTCGAATACACCGCAATGCGCAGGGCGTTGTGATCAGGATTTCCTGCGATAGAGCACGAACCGGGTCGATGTTTCGCTCGGCTCGAAATCATCGGCTAGAATGCGCTCCACCATCTCCTTCAGCCAAACGTATTCATAGGTCGCGCCGCGATCCAGGACGAAACTGTCAGCCCCGCGGAAGCTCCGAACTACATGGTCTGGGCTGAACGTATCCCGGAACGGGAGAAAGTAGCTCTTGGGTGCTCGGCCAAGGGCGGCAAGAACAAGCCAGTCCTGGTCTGACAGCAACAGGATACGACCATCCCGTGTCGCGGCTTTGTTGGCCAGGCCGATGTCACTGTCATCGAGCTGGACCTTGACGTGCCCTGCTCCTCGTCCCAGCTTCAATCTGGCGATGCTTGGATATTGCAAGTAAGCCCGTAGCCCGATCGGCACGCTCTGCTGGCGATCCTGCGCGTTCAGAAGAACGACGATCGAGAGCACCGCCATCGCCGTCAGCGATACGATGGAGACGACCTGCGAAGTCGTCCGGCCGAGGACGATGCGAAATGCGGAACGGCCCCACCAAGCGCAAACGGCAAGATAGGCAAAGGCGTTTTGCTGCCACACCGCGTCGAGTGATCGATTCATCCACTTGGCCATGAAAACCAGCGCGACGAGAGAGAGCACCAGAAGATAGGCGCGCTCGATCGAGCGGTAACCGGCCCACGTTCCTGCAACGCAGGCTGCGGTGCCCAGGGCCATCGCGGGAAAGACCAACTGGTAAAACGTCCCAAATCCGGGATGCCAATTCATCGTCACCCCTACCCAATTCGAGACGCTGTGCAGGCCGATAGGCGTCAAGAGGACCTGCAAGAAGTCCATCGAGAGAACGGCCGGACCGAATGCGGCGACGAACAATGCGCACAGGACGAGGGCAGAAAATCCAGTGAACGCCGCGAGTTCCCAAGGCCAGCGCTTTTCAAGCACCCGCACCGACAAGACCGCGCAACCCACGAACCAAGTATAGATTCCCGTCTCCGTGTTCCAGAAGATCGACACTGCGCAGACGGTGGAGAGCGACGCCAACGACCAGCCTGACGGCCGGACCATGAAACGCGCGAGCACGCCCACGGCGATGAACACGAACATGTATCTGATGGCGAGAGCCGATGGTCCGGCCAGTGCTTCGCCTTGGCCGTATTGACAGACCACGAGGAATACAGCGGCCAGGAGGAAAGGCAGCAACCTGCTCTGGAAGAAGTCGCGCAGCACCCAATAAGCCGACAGGTGATAGATCGCGAGACAAGCAGCGACGAATCCGATGTAACGCAGATAAAGAACGTTCGGGTCGGCGGGAAGTATCCGACCAAACAGATATGGCGGCCCGAACCCGTAGAACGACAGGAAGTCGTGGCCAGGCACGAGGCCATTGGCAAATTGATAGAGTGCGGGCCCGACCAGGAACGATACGGCGTGAGGATCGGCCGCCGCCTCGCTGGCCAAACGTTGCACGCTCAAAGGCAGGGTCAGGGCGAGCAGCGCTGCGATCGCCGCGGCGTCAGCCAATTTGAATCCGAGAAGGCTGATCGATCTGCGTTCCTGCTCGCCCCTGGCGCTGGTTTGGATGCGGATGCGCTTCACGAAGGGAATGAAGATCGCGCCAAGCGCGGCGGCAAGCGCGACCGTTCGCAGTCTCTGCTGGAACGCGTCATGGAGGAATGCCTCCAGCGCGAAGGCGATCACCAGTGCCGAGACGTAGAACAGGATCGGCGACTGACCTTCGAAAAACTTCCGGAGTCTCAGCGAAGCAAAAGCCGACAGGCCGCCGATCACGTAGAACAGAACATAAAAGATCTTCTCAGCGCGCTTGACGACTGCACTGGCAGCGTACCCCCCTTCAACGACCGGGAAGTCCTGCGCCAGATTGGCACTGAGGCCCAACCTGGCGGCATTCAGGATCAGATAGGCAAAGAAGCCGGCTACGATTGCGCCGACACATGCCCCCCACACCGCAAAACCCTGAATTCGCAAAAGGCCGATTTCTGATTCTGTCGCGGGCCTAGCAATTTGCAAAACACTGGTCGCCGGACTGGCCGCCATCACTTTGATTTTCACTTTCGGACTCAACCTTAAGTAGAGAGCGCCGAAGTCAATGCACGATGGCGTCTTGCCTTGCAAGGCCCGTGATCGCGCTCGCTACGGTGGAAGATTTCGCCAGACGACCAAAACAAAAGGCCCGGTCGCCATTGGCGCCGGGCCTTTTCTCATTCGCAGCTCGACGAAGCCCCCTCAAGCCGCCTTCGACACCAGCGCCTCGCTCTCGATCAGCTCCGTGCCGATCAGATAATCCCGGCAGCCGCGCAAGGATCGCAGCGCGCGGTTGAAGTCGATGCCGGTCGAGACCAGCGCATGCAGGATCGCCGGATTGCGCACGATGCCGCGCAGCACGGCGGCGAGGTCGATCTGGCCGTTCGGCTTGATC